>JAJFTK010000086.1 GCA_021372945.1 Planctomycetaceae bacterium
CGGACAGAACCCAATGCAAGGTCAGAATTTGAAAAAAACAGAGCCATAGAAGCGGACAAAGAGAAAATCATAAATCTTTAGAAAAAGAAAGGCAGTTCGCCCGGAGATCATGAGTTGAAAACAAATTACGACACAGCCTCTTACGCCCCCGGCTAAATGACTTTCGACCCTTCGGGTCTAAAAAGCGTGGTCTGATGGATGAATTGGAGCAAGATAGCCGGACGCCGGCGTGGTGCAAAGTAGTTCTTTTGGCAGGGATGCTGCTGTTTGGGTTTTATGCATCCACGCACATGGTGGCAGCGGGCGATACGTGGGTAGCGCTGGCGTGCGGTCGGCATTTCGCCCAGCATGGGGTGGATAACGTCGAGCCGTTCAGTTTCAATTCGCACCCGGCGGGCCCTTCTGACGAGCAGCTTGCCCGTTTTCCCCAGTGGACGCACGGGATCATTCGCTACTGGCACCCTACCGGCTGGATCAATCAGAACTGGCTGACGCATCTGACCTATTACAAACTGGTGTCGTGGTTCGGCACGGACGGACAGTATAACTACAATACGCTGGTGATGTGGAAGTTTGCGCTGTACACGGTGACGGTGCTGGTGGTTTTTGCGATCGGCAAGATCATTGGAGCGGGCGATTTTTTGTCGGCCGCCGGAGCGTGCCTTGCGATGGTGGTCGGCAGGAGCTTTTTCGATATTCGCCCGGCCGGGTATTCGAACATGCTGGGGCCGATGTTCATCCTTGTTTTGGCGCTGGCAACTTACAGGAATTACAAATGGATCTGGCTGCTGGTGCCGCTGGTGGTCTTCTGGGCCAACGTCCACGGCGGCTACATCTACGTATTTATCATGATGGTGCCGTTTGTGGGGGTACACCTGCTGCTTCTATTGCCCAAGCGATGGACGATCAGCCTGGGAGCGATCGGGCTGTGGCTGGTCCTGTACATGATGAGCTACAAGTTCCTGACGAACGACTACTACGTACAGGTGCAAACCTATTTGAATCCGCAGTATAAGATGCCGTCTATTGTAAGCCCGTTTTTGGCGACTTGGCTGATCATCGCGGCGGTGTCGGCGGGCCTTGCGGCGACGAAGAAGAGCTCGCCGGCGGTGTTTTACCTGTACCATGTGCTGGCAGGATTCATATTTTTCGCCGCGCTGCTGGGAAGGTATTTCGTGCAGGTGCCATCGAATCTGACGCCGCAGTTCAAGAACTTACTGAATTATCAGATTTCCTCGTCACTGACGGCGTTCATCGGGCTTGCGGCGGTCGCCGTTCTATTGATCTCGGCGATGGCGTTTAAGAAAGAAAGATTCATTAATCTGAACGGTCGCGGCTTGATGCATACAATCGGCGCGGGAGTCGCGGCATTTGCGGCAATGGTGATCTTCAATCCGTATCATTTGACGAACCTGACGCATACGTTTGAGATCAGCGTGAGCAAGCACGCCGAGTCGTGGCGGCAGGTGAATGAATGGAAGCCCGCGTTCGACTGGATGGACAAGACGGCAACCGTACCCAACCCGGTCGGGGAGGAGGAATGGTTCGGGGTGATGTGCATCTTAACGGCTGTTGTGCTGGCGGTTTGGCTGATCATCTACTTCATGCAGCCGTCGCGGAGCGTAAAAGGCGCCCGCAAGATGACGATCAGGACAGCCGTCGAGAGTTCGGGCGGATTTTCATGGCCCAAGTCGGATTTGGCGATCGTGATCATTTCTCTGCTGACGATCTACATGGCGGTTCAATCGCGACGGTTCATCGCCATGGCCGGATCGGTGGCGGCGCCGGCGGTTTTTTTGCTTATGAGGCAAGCGTGCCAGATGATCAGCGCCCGCGTGCAGTGGCAGAGAGCGAATCGTTTGGAACCCTATCAGCTCGGCCGCCTGGCACGTCAGACGGGGTATCTTTTGCTGGCCTTCGCGCTGGCGTGTACCGGTCTTTATTGGGGACGCAAGTTCTATATCATCTACGTTGCGCCCTGGCCGGCGGAAAACAAGTATGACAGCGTTTTTATGCGGATGACGGCCTCGCATTTGAAGCCGTTCGAGATCTGTGATTTTATCAATCAGAATGAGCTGAAGGGCCGGGTGTTCAATTACTGGACCGAAGGCGGGGCGCTGGCGTTTGGGGAAAAGCCCGATCCGAAGACGGGCGAGATCCCGCTGAAGCTGTTCATGGACGGACGGGCGCAGGCGGCGTACAACCACGAGACCTTCAGGCTTTGGCAGGAGATCGACAGCGGCGGTTCCCTGGCGCGCGACCTGATGCGTCAAGGCAAGGGCCCTTCGCAGTGGAAGCCGGAGGAGGCCAAACCGGTGGGCCAGTGGATCGATGCACAGCTCAAAGAACGGAACGTCTGGGCGACGCTGATGCCCAAGTCACAGGATGATTCGGCGATCATGGTCGCTCTGAAGGCAACGCCGAACTGGAAGACGGTCTACCTGGACAATACGCAGCATCTGTTGGTAGATATCGAAAGCGAACCGGGCAAAACGCTGATGCAGAAGGTGCTGGAGGATACGGCGATATTTCCGGACGCGGTGTCGCGGAGCCTGACGGAAACGGCAGCGATCATTGAGAACAACTATGTGCAGCGCAGCGGCGATCTCTTTAAGCTTGCCAAGGAAGGGTTTGAGGCATTCCCGTACCCTTCGACGGCTCTTGCGCTGACGCGGATCTCGGGCGTGCAGGGTCTGCGCGGCGCCGTGACCGGCGAACTGCAAAAGTACGTGGAGCAATTCCAGGAAAAACAGGCCGAGTACCGCAACGCGAGCGGCTATTTAAATCGGCTGGCCAGCGCGGAGATCGCGGCGCGCTATCTGGCGCAGCGCGGAAACGCGGCTGAAGCGGCGAAGTATCTTCAACTGGCGGACCGGCTCCGGGCGCAGGCGGCAGACGGAAGTCTGAACCGAATATGGTAGAACATGGATCATTCTTTGAACAATATGGAGCAGCACCCGGTTCATTCGCTGAGCGTGTTTTTTCCGTGCTATAATGAAGCGGCGGCGATTAGGCCGCTGACGGAAAAGGCCGTTTCGGTGCTGAGCCGCCTGTGCGGCGATTATGAGATCATCCTGGTGGATGATGGCAGCGCCGATGGGACGGGCCAGTTGGCCGATGAACTTGCGGCCGAATACGCGAACGTGCGCGTTGTCCATCATCCCCGGAACAAGGGATACGGGGCGGCGCTGCAAAGCGGGTTTCGGGCGGCAAAGAAGGAATATGTCTTTTACACGGATGGCGACGGCCAATTTGACCTGGAGGAATTGCCGGCGTTGCTGCCGTTGATGAGCCGGTTCGATGTGGTCAGCGCGTATCGGATCAACCGGCAGGAAGGCCTGGTTCGAAAGGTCAATGCGTGGTGCTGGACGAAGCTGGTGTGCTTTTTATTCGGTATGAAACTGAAAGATATCGATTGCGCCTTCAAGCTCTACCGGCGCAAGATCTTCGATGAGATCGAGATGGTCAGCACGGGGGCGCTGATCGATACGGAGATTTTGGCGCGGCTAAGCCGGAAAGGCTATACGATCACGCAGGTCGGCGTGCATCATTATCCGCGGATCGGCGGAAAACCGACGGGGGCTAATATTAAAGTTATTTTGCGGGCATTCCGAGAATTATTGAAGCTGCGAAAGAAGATCCTGGAAACGTAAGCCTGACGCAATTAACAGGACTTACGGGTTAAGAATTCAGCCGCAGAGGACACAGAGGTTTCAGAGATTAAAGACAGCGCAGGCTGGAAGCCTGCGTTACATTGGGATTTAAGACAGTACGGGCAGGATGCCCGTGATACCAAATGCCGGCTGGAAGCCGGCGGTACCTACGAATGAAGGTGTATCGAGCACAACAATTTGTACGGCCGGATTTGCAGGCGCATATTTTTTCAGGCACGCTGCTAGAGAACGTGCGGAATTTGCGGGGGCTGTGCCCGAAAAGCACGCGGTTCTGCGCGGTGGTGAAAGCAAACGCTTACGGTCACGGGATCAGTGAGATCGTGAATATTCTGAAGCAGGGTGCGGTGGACGCGTTCGCAGTGGCGACCATTTACGAGGCGCTGCACATCGCAACGCTGACCAAGAAACACCCGATCCTGATCCTTGAGCCATTGAACCCGTCGCAGTCGGTGGAAGCAATTCAGGTGTGCGCCCGCGAGGGGTTCCATTGCCTGCTGTCGTCGGCCGATTCGCTGCACTACGTGTGCCAGGCACTGGCCGGCAGCAAGCACGTGCTGAACATCCATATCAATATCGAGACGGGGATGGGCCGCTGCGGGATCGATCACGGGCTGGCGGTGCAGCTTATGCAGGCGGTTGCCGAGTGCCCGCAGTTGCGGCTGGCAGGCATCATGACGCATTTCGCGACGGCGGATGAGGAAGACCTCTCCTATGCCTACGAGCAATTGGTGATTTTTAACCGGTTCATTGCCGAACACCGGCTGCGCGAGCGTGGTATTGTCATTCATGCCTGCAATAGTGCCGGAACGATCAAGCTGCCGGAGGCGCATTTTGATATGGTACGCTGCGGGATCTCAATGTACGGCTATTATTCGCGGAGAATGGCGAATCCGCCGGTGAGCCTTAAGCCCGTAATGAAGCTCATGGCGCCGATCACGGGATTAAAGCCAATCCCGCAGGGACATTCGGTCAGCTACGGGCGATCCTTCGTGACTAAACGGCCAACGCTGGCGGCACTGGTGCCGCTGGGCTACGCGGACGGATACCGGCGGTGCTTTTCGAACCGGGCCGTGTTGAAGGTCGGCGAGCAGTTTGCACCGGTGATCGGACGCGTCTGCATGGATCAGATCATTGTGGATGTGACGGACGTGCCGAACGTTCGGCTGGGGCAGATGGTTACGGTGCTGGACAATGTTCATGACAGCCCCTGCTCGGCCTATGCGCTTGCGGACCTGGCCGATACGATCTGTTATGAGATCCTGACGTTTATTCACGCGCATGTGAATCGTATCGTGCACTGAATCTTCGGCTATCCATGAAAAGGTGTCACGTAGGCAAAGCTTTAACTTGCCGCCAAATGCAGATAACACGGCGGGACAGGATGAGTAAATTTCTACGGGCTTACGCCCGTAGCATTTTCCGCAATAGGCTTCGCCTACCCGCCTTTGGCGGATAACTTCATCTACGGGTTCACACCCGTAGTATTGCGGCGGAAGAATAAATGCCGGCTGGAAGCCGGCGGTACCCAAACACGGGCAGGATGCCCGTGATACGAGTTTTTATGAAGAAAGATTTACTGCCTCCAAAACCGGTGAACCTATTCGTTTATGGTTCGCTTCGCGAGCCTTCGATCTTTGAATCCGTGTGCGGCTATAGTTTTTCGCTCAAGCCTTCCGAATCGCGGCCCTGGAACGTGCTGCGCGCCGAGCTTGCGATGCTTCCCAATTACCGACGTGTCAGCCCCGACAATGTTTATTTTTACGCGATCCCGGATGTCAACGCCAAGGTGCAGGGGTTCATCATCTACGATGTGCCGAATTCCGCGATGGCGGTGATCGATAAGTACGAAGGCAAGTTCTATGAGCGCGAGGCGGTGACGCTGCGTACGGCCGCCGGACCGGCAGAGGCCCAGGCCTACCTGGCCAGCCCCAAAAACATGCGCAAGCGCTTTGGCGACCGGTTTCACGTGAACCTGATCCATGAATTGTGGCTGCGGAAGCGCATCGAGAAATTCTTTGACATGAATACGCGGCCGGGCGAGAAATCCATGGACGCCGATATCGAGCGGCGGGCGCGGCGGGAACTGTTGGGCACCACGGAGCGGGACCTGGTGGTTAGCCACCTGGGGCAGGACGCGGTGAGCGATTTCTATCTTGAAACGGAACTGAATCGCCCTACTCCTTCGATCCGGCATTTGGTGAACACGCCGGAGATACAGCCTTACGTGGAAAATTATATCGGCCTGCTGATCAAGCAGTCGCTGCTCAATCATTTCGAGAGCATGATCTATGCGCGTTTTCGGTTCGAACTGGACCAGCTTTGCACCAGCAGCCGATACTACAATCATGTGCTGAGCCTGCTGATCGCGCTGCGCATGATCAACAGCAATCGGCAGGCGCTCGAACTGATCCTGCGGCGCGGGATCGAAACCATGCCGCCCAAGGATGGATTTGATCTAATCGATTATGTCAAATACGGCGTATCGGCGGCGGAAAACGCGTTTGACCCGCGGGTCGTGCAGGGCAACCTGCAGAGCATTCGTCAAAATCTGCAGCCGGGGCTGGTGCCGATGGGCGCAGAAGTGGAACTGAGCAACCTGGGCTACCGGGCGATCCACAAGAACATTGCCAACCAGGACCCGGTCTTTGACGGGTTTCATTATTTCAGCGATTTCGCGCTGGACGTGCTGTCGTGGAAGATGGGCGGCTATGTCGATGACCATTCCGGCGAATCCTCGCACGGCAGCCGCGGGTTTTTGGAACTCGCGCCCGGCCGGCTCAATACGCTGGGCGAGGTCTCCAAGCCGGTCACTGCGGACCCCTGGGTGCTGAACCAGTTGATCAACGAGATCGTTTCGTTTTTTCCGGTGAACCCGCACAGCCTGCACCTTTCGTTCCAGCTTCGGCGAACGCAGGTCGGCAAGCAGACGGTTTTGCCGCTGAGCTTTGCCAAGTGCCTGTTCGTCATGGCCGGCGGCACGCAATATTCGGAGAACGGCCGCCTGTGGATCTCCCGGATGGAGAACGAGGAGATCCAGCGAAAAGACTTCGGCGATGAGCTGATGTTTGCGCGGACGAGCAAGCGCAAGCCGCGGATGTCGCCGGACCCGATGGATGTGCAGCCGTCCAAGTACCCCGTCTTCGTGCATCAGTACAAGTTCATGCGGCTCGAACGGCGGGCCAGTTATGAACCGCTGATCCTGGCGCTGAAAGGGATTCAGCTTTCGATCAATCCCGGCGACTACCTGACGGCGGCGCAGCTTGAGGCCAGCGCAAGGCTGCGCAGAGACTACGACGAACTGAAGGCATGGGCAGCCAACCCGGCGCCGATTGCGCGGAATACGAAGGCCAAGTTCATGGATACGATCTATGACGGGCTGATGCACGAGGCGCACAATAAGCCGTATCACAAGCTGCATTATATCGATTGGGCCATGGCGGCGATCGACCTGCAGATCACGCTGTTCAACAAGCACGTGGAGGCGAGCGGCAAGCAAAAAATGCCGTAGCCAAGCCGCGTGGGCATCCGTCTGCGCCAAGGCTGCGACGGACAAGCGGCCTGGCGTACTCAACGGGGCAGACGCCCGTGCCACGTTAGAGGATGGGATCGATCTGGGCGGTCAATTTTCGGACGTGGTCAACGGAGACGGCCAGTTCCTTTTTTTCGATGTCATTGAGGTCCAGTTCAATAATCTTTTCGACGCCATTTTTGCCGAGCATGACGGGTACGCCGACGTAGGCGCCGCCGATGGCGTATTCGTCGTGACACCAGGCGCAGCAGCTCATGACGGCTTTGGAGTCGGTGAGGATGGCTTCGGCCATTTTGACGGCGCCAGCCGCGGGGGCGTAGTAGGCACTGGAACCGAGCAGGTTGACGATCTCGATGCCGCCTTTGCGGGTGCGGTCAATAATGGCGGCCAGCTTGTCAGCAGGAATCAAATCGGTCAGCGGGATTCCGGCGACGGTCGTGAATCGCGGCAGCGGGACCATGTCGTCGCCGTGGCCGCCCATGAGGACGCCGCGGATGTCGGCGATATCAACATTAAGGGCTTCGGCGATGAAGCAGGCAAAGCGGGCCGAGTCGAGGGCCCCTGCCATGCCGATGACCTTGTTTTTGGCAAAACGGCTGACTTTGGCCGCCGCGTAGGTCATCACGTCGAGCGGATTGCAGACGACGATGATGATGCTGTTGGGGGAAGTCCGCACGACTTGCTTTGTGACGGATTTGACGATCTCGGTATTTTTCATGAGCAGGTCATCGCGGCTCATGCCGGGCTTGCGGGCCAGGCCGCTGGTGATGATGACGATGTCGCTGTCTGCGGCCAGGTTCCAGTCGGTTCCGCCGATGATGCTGGAGGCCGAGGGATAGACGCCGCGCGCCTGGGCGATATCGAGGGCCTTGCCGGCGGCCAACCCCTGCACGATGTCGAGCAACACGACATCCGCCAAGCCTCGAGATACGATTAGATGCGCCGCCGCGGCGCCGACGTTGCCGGCACCTACTACTGTGATCCTGGATCTGCTCACGCCAAACTCCTGTAAACTGTTTAGATTCAGCCTATTTGCATCATTGAAAGTCCGGATTATACCTGTTTTCGGGGGATTCGCAAGAGGGTTTGCGGGCGGTAAGATGGTCGGCCTAACCCAGTTTTTACGATTTTCCGGCTGTTTTTGCTTGAAATTTCCGCTTTTCGGGTATAGTTTTGATGTTCTGTAGTATGGCGGCGTAGCCAAGTGGCCTAAGGCGACGGTTTGCAAAACCGTTATTTCGTGGGTTCGAATCCCACCGCCGCCTGTTTGATCTTCTCTTAGCACCTGCTGAATTCAACTGAACCAAAGACAGCTTTATCGTTTGGCGGCTTTCAGGTAATCGGCCAGGCGGCAGTCTTTCAGGGTTTTGATCCCGTCTACCACGCAGCCGGCGTTGATTTGTGCCCCCAGCGAATTGGTGTGCGTTATTTGGCCCTGGTCAAAATAGAGGGCCGTTACCCTTTGGCGGCCCACGCTGTCGTAACGGTCGCAGATCGATGCGTTCAAATCCAGGAATAGTCCGCCGCCGGCATTGGCGGCTTGCGAGGCCCAGAACGCATAGTCGTCTGCCGCGCGATTGACCTTACTATCCGTCCAGCGATTGCGGGGAATGGGAGAACAGACGATCACGGTCGCTCCTTTGGCCTTCGCTTCCTGGATGGTCTGGCGAATGTACCAGCCATAGCTATGCACGACTTCATGTTTGCCGGTCAGGAGATTTTCGATTTCCTCGGTTTCATCGCCGTTGCCTTTGAGCGTGCCGCGTGCCCGCTGCTTGTCATTGACGGGGCTGCTGTCATTATGACCGAACTGCATGATCACAAAATCGCCGGGCTTGAGCTTGGCGCATACCGGCTGCCACAAGCCGGAGGTTCGGAAGGTGCGGCTGCTTGTGCCGCCCATTGCATGGTTTTCCACGTTCAGACGCGTACGGTCGAAGAAATCCGCTAATGGAGCGCCCCATCCCCACTGACCATTTGCGCCGTCGCCTTTGCTGCCGGTCCGCACGGTCGAATCGCCAATGGCATAGAAGGTCGGCAGGTTGGGGTTGGACACAGGCTGCGCCGCCGGCATCCACGCTGACGTCATCCAGGTTTTAACCTGTTCGATCATCATAGGCGGGTTATACGGCATCGCACGCGTCCCTTCTTCAGACAGCATGCCCGATATTGGGCTATTTATTGTCCGCAGGCCCGAGACGACGATCGCCGCATTGATGAATGCGCCATCGGGTCCGGTATGGGTCTTATCCTTGGGAAACAGTTCTTGAACACGAATCGGCCCGAGCATCTCGTACTGGTCGGCAATCATTTCACGCACGTCCACAAAATCAACCCCGGTCTCCTTAGCCAAGGCCTTCGCCATATCGCAGAACTTGTTCTGCCGCTCGATCTTGCCGTCCTTCCAATAGTTGCGCGCCGTCATGCTCAGGACGATCGGCGTTGCGCCTTTGGCCTTGGTTTCATCGATCATCTTCCGCATGTACCAGCCGAAGGTATGAACGACTTCATCTTTGCCGGTGACCTGATTGATGATGGACTCGGTTTCCTCACCGAGCGACGGGATCGAACCTCGTGCGCGGCTGTTATCATTGATGGGAGAGGCATCGTTGTGGCCGAACTGCAGGATGACCGTATCGCCGGGCTTAAGCGACTGCAGGAGCGAGTCCCACAACCCTTCGGTAATGAACGTACGGCTGCTGCGTCCGCCGCGCGCGCGCTTTACAACCGTTAACTTCTGCGGATCGAAAAACTTCTGAAGATGGCTCCCCCACCCGCTATCGGGGCCGGTGCTTGCGGTCGAATCTCCGGCGATGAATAAGGTCGGGAGGCTCGCGTTCGGTTCATTTTCAGTGCTCAATGCTCCATGCAGCGGTTTGATGCACAGCAAGCACAAAATAATGCAAATCGCGGCGAGAACCTTCGGGCAACGGAAGTAGTTCATACAAACATTCCTTTTTTAATTCTGCTGTCTCGCGGAAAAAAACCTGTTTCGTCTTATTTCAGGACCCCGGACCAAAACAATCACGAGCCGCATTATAGCCCTGGCGACGGAAAGACACCACCAGGAAGTGCGTTTTCGGCTTTTTCCGGCACTCTCCAGACATTCTTCAGCTAAATGGTCCTAAATCATAAAAAATTGTGGTTTTTACAGTTGACAAGCGTCTTGATTATGTGTACTCTGTTTAGCAAGCGGTTGCTATGCGTTTTTGTAGCTTTGGTGCAACACGATTTGCCGCAGCGCCGTGCAGTTTGGAAGAACGACGTAAACAGCCACGCGGCTGAGAGTTGTAGTACAAGCAAAAACTTTATTGGAGGTCAGGAAGATGAGAAACATTATTGTCTTGTTAAGTGTGATTGGTTTGGCAGTCACGGTCAATGCGAATTTAGTTGACGACGGGAACTTTGAATCGGGCGCTATGAATTGGCCGAATGGCTGGGGTGCGGGGACCAGCGGCACGTTCGTGGTGGGTGCAGGTGTCGGCGGCAGCATTGGCGGACAAACAACCGCAAGTGATCAGTACTGGCACGGGTTCCTTGACATTGCGGATGTAGGCGGTAACTGGGGCAGCAATGATTACACGATGACGTTTATGGCCAAGACCGACACCATAGGCACACAAGTCTTTTTCGGCTGGAACGGTCCAGGTTACGCCGTGTGGGCGCCGCAGGTTGCACTCACGACGGAATGGGCAAAGTACACATATATTGCTCCTTTTCCTGCCATGGGCCAGGCGGTGAGTGCGGATATTTTCCTGTATCAGAAGGGCGCAGGCACAATGACAATCGATAATGTATCGTTCGACGTGCCGGAACCGGCAACGATGGCGCTGCTGGCGCTGGGCGGACTTGTCCTGAGACGCCGCAAATAAAACGTAAGCATTGAGGAAAGACGGTCCGCGAGCGCGCGGGCCGTCTTAATCATTTTAATCGCCTTCAAAAGGCACAAATGGGGATGGAACCGACTTCAGAAAGGCGGCCGCTATGGCTCTAAAGACACTTTGCTGCGCATTTAGAACGTTCTTATTCATTCTTCTCAGCATTTCGCTTTTACCTTGTTTCGCCTCAGCGGACCTGATCTGGTCGGACGAGTTTGACGGCACGTCGATCAATAAGAATGTCTGGACGTGGGACGTTGGCGGACACGGCTGGGGCAACGGACAAATGGAATACAATACGGCCCGCCGCGAGAATTCGTATATCGATAATGGCAGCCTGGTGTTGGAGGCCCGCCGGGAGTTTTACAAGGAGGCGACGACGAACCAATTCACATCGGCTCGAATGCTGACGCAGGGGCGGTTTGCGTTCAAGTACGGCACGCTGGAGGCTCGCATCAAGATGCCGAACACGGGCAACGGGCTGTGGCCGGCGTTCTGGCTGCTGGGGAATAATTTTGACGCGGTGCAGTGGCCGGAGTGCGGCGAGATCGATATTGTTGAAATGGGCTCTAAGGAAGGTATCGCGCAGGGCCTGCAAACGCGCAAGATCAACGCGGCGATCCACTACGATACGGTCGATGACGGAACATTTGACCCGGCAACTTATGACTTTGACGCGGGCTGGCTGGACGCGCCTGTCGATCTCAGCGCCGATTACCATCTGTATAAGCTGGAGTGGACGCCGACGGCGATCACGGCTTACCTGGACGGGGTTCAGTACTGGACATTCGATATTACCGCCGAATATCTGCGCGAGTTTCATCAGCCGCACTATCCGATTTTGAACATCGCGATCGGGAGCTGGCCGACGGGCTACACGGGGATTTATGACATTGGGGGAATCACCGCCCCACTGCCGGGCCGGATGTATGTGGATTATATTCGGCTGTACAGTCATCCGCAGACGGAGATCTACATGGGGGCTGACGAGGAGAGCGGCAACTTCGGGGTGTTCACGGAAACGGTCCCGGTGAACAGCCGTTTGACGTATGTGACGGAGGGACAGGAAGGGCCGGATTTCTATTACAGCGACAAAGCGGCACTCTACATTTGGAACAACCTGACCGAGACGACGCCGCCTGCGGGCACGCCGGAAGGCAGCGAGTGCTGGTCGTTCAGCGCCGCGGCGGGAACGTGGTACGGGATGGGCGTAATGACGCCGACTTTTCGGAACATGAATAATTACTCCGACGGCATTATGCATCTGGATATGGCGACGACGACCAATGAGACCATCAAGATCGGCATCAAGACGTCGGTGGGCGGTGAGTCGTGGCTGCCGCTGGAAGTCGCGGGAGAACAGTTCGGACTGGTGCGGGACGGGCAATGGCACGAGGTGCGAATCCCGCTGAACCGGTTTTCGAACGCGGACTTCAAGACGGTGCATCAAATCCTGATGATCGCGGGCGACCCGCCGGCGGCACCGGTGCAGTTATCCATCGATAACGTGTGGTGGGAACCGAGCGTGCCGCGGCAAATGCCTCAGAACGGCAATTTCGGGGTTTACACGGAAAATGCCGCGCACAAGGATGCGGGCCAGTATGAACTGGGGGTCGATGGGGACTTTTTTATCTGGGCGCATACGCTGGTTGACGATACGCAGACGCCGTATGAGGGCAGCGAGAGCATGAGCCTGAAGTCGGCGGCGGGACTGGACTGGTTCGGGTGTGCGTTTACGCCGAACGTGAAATACAATTTGACGGCGTTTCGATACCCTGAGAGCAAGCTGGTGTTTTCGATGAAGACCAGTTCGACGACGGAGTTTCGCGTCGGGATGAAAAGCGGCAACGTTGACGGCATCGGCCAGAAGTGGATCAGTTTTACTTCGGGCAGCGACCCGTACGGATTTGTCCGCGACGGGCAATGGCACGTGGTCGAAATCCCGATGTCGCATTTTACGACTGAGGTCGATTTGAGCGAGGTATCGCAATTGTTCGAGATCCTGGGGACCAGCGGGCCCATCAGCGGCATCCAGGTGGACGACATTTACCTGACCGGCGGCGGCAGCGCTGAAATTGGCGGTGAAGTACCGCCGACCGTGAGCATCACGAGCCCGGCAAGCGGGACGTTCTTTGACCCGAACGAGGTCATCACGATCACGGCGGAAGCGGCGGATGCGGACGGGACGGTGGCGAAGGTGGAGTTCTACGAAGGGCTGAACCTGCTTGGCGAAGATGCGACAAGCCCTTATACGTTCACATGGAGCACAGGCACGGAAGGCGCTTACACGCTGAGGGCGAAGGCGTTTGACAATGAAAATTTGACGCGGATGTCGGCAGCGGCGACGGTTTATGTAGGCACGCCGCGACTGAGCAGCATTCGCGTGACGCCTTCGACGGCCAGCGTCGAGGAAGGCCGCGTCAAACAGTTTACCGGCAAGGGATTTGACCAGTTCGGATTGGAGTATCCGCTGCCTGCGGGGCTGTACTGGTCGGTTTCGGGCGGCGGCGTGATCGATGAGAAAGGCTGGTTTGCGGGGGTAAAGCCCAGCGCGGAGCCCTACACGGTGACGGCTACCGAGGCGAGCGAAGGCCTGTTGAGCGATACAGCGGCGGTGACCGTGTTTGCGGGCGGCCTGTGCACGGGGCAGCCGCTTAACGGGGACTATACGTGGGAGGCCAGCGGCATCGGCGATGCGCCGGCCGTGACGTTTATCCCGAGCAATCCGAACATCGGCAATACGCTGCTGATCTTCTACTACTCGAAGAATTCGACCGGGGCGTTTCCCGGCTACACGGCGCAGGCCGGCGTGCGCTACCCGATCGCGGGGGCGGCACCGGGCGATATCATTTACTTCTATCACACGTACAACACGCCCAGCGGCGAGCATAGCACGTTTGGCGATAAGCAAATCTTCCAGGTGGGCAATTGCCCGGCGATCGTGGCCAGCGATTTCGATAAGAGCGGCGTGGTCGATTTGGCCGATCTGGCGCATCTGGGCTTGTACTGGCTGGCGGCAGATTGTGATGCGCTGAATTATTACTGCGAAGGCGCCGACCACGTGGGCGACGGTGATGTCGATATGCATGATTTCAATCTGCTTTCGTACACGTGGCTAAAAGAAGGCGGCTCAGGCAGCGGCACCGGGATCGCTCCGATGGTCAGCATCACCAGTCCATCAAACGGCGCCGCTGTGGCGCCGAATACGACGGTTGCGATCCAGGCGGATGCCAGCGACGCAGACGGCAACGTGGTCAAGGTGGAGTTCTTTGCCGACGGGGTTTATTTGGGGCAAGATATTACGAGTCCTTACAGTTATAGCTGGGCCAACATTGCCGAAGGCGAGTATGTGCTTACGGCAAAGGCCACGGACAATGAAGGACTTGTGACTACCTCGCAGCCCGTGACGCTGCATGTGGAAACGATCATCATTCCCGACAACCGAATTGCTAACGGCGGCTTCGAGGACGGGATGAACGCGTGGACGCCGAACCTGATCGGGGCCGGCTCATCGGCAGTCGGTTCGGCGGAGTCACCGCTGGGCGGCAGCTATGCGGCGAAGCTGGTTACGAATTGGGCGGGCGGCAGCGGCGTGAAGGCCGAGATACTGCAGACGGTGACCGGACTTTCGGGCGGCGCCAGTCTCAATTTCAAATTGTGGGTGAAAGGGTCGATGGGGACAGGCGGCGTGGCCTATGCCGAGATCAAGTGGCTGAATGCAAGCGGCGGACAGGTCGGCGGTACGGGCCTGATCAATCTGCATGCAGGGCTTTCCAGTACCGTGTACCAGGAAAAAGGCGGGACGTATACGACTCCGGCGGGAACGGCAAGCGCGCAGGTCGCGATCCGTCTTGAAGGCGGAGCGATGGCGGCACTCAATACGCTGTACGTGGATGAGGTCTCGCTGTAAGGCTTGCAGGGATCGCACCCGCGTACGCTAGGGCTGCGCGATTCGCCAGGTCAGGCAGGAGCCGTCCTTTCGATTCGGTTTGGGGCCAGGCTGGTCGGCGGTGACAACGCCGGAGTCTTTGTCGAGCCGCAGGTGCTTGTGGGAGACCAGAGACATCAGAACCAGGTCGCCATAGACATTCTCGGCCCATTGAAAGGTTTCAGCTTCGGCGGGCGGGCCTTTCTTTAGAGCGAGCTGTTTGCCATCGGCTGAGACAACGGAAACAAAGCCTCCGTCACATTCGAAGGCGACGCGGCCAAGTCCGCGATCGATGACCTTCAGTATAGCCGCCGTCTCTTCTGGAGGAACGGCTTTTAATGCACCGTCTTTGATCGCCAGCACACAATCGTCGCCATAGGCCCAAAGCGTGATACGCCCAGCGAATGGAATCGGTCTCATCAGGCCATTCGCGTGCGGCTCATCTACCGTGAAGTCGTCAAAATCCGCAAACCCGCCCTGCCCGCCGGTTGTGCTATAACTGAACAATGTGTAACGAACGCCCTGGAACGTCTTGTATTGAAAGACCATCGTGAATTCATCGCCCAGGGGCTTGAACGTTTTGCCGTCGGCGCTGTAACTGAGGGCCGCTTTCTCGGTAAGAAAATCGCAATGCGCTCGCAGCCAAACGTGCGGGCCTTTGAGCGGCTCTTTTTGTGTCTTGCCCGTGAACTGGTCAAACTGTTCGATGAACAAGCCTTCGGGCTCGCAGTGGACGCCGATCCAGGCATAGGGAATATTCAATAGGGCAAGCCCCGCGAGGTCGCCGGGTTTCATGCCGGAGGCATCGAGCTTCGCTGTTGGGACCGAAACAGGTCCGATGGAACGCTGCGTGAGACTGTTGCGGGCACGCAGCAGGTCCGCCGCGGGCTGCCCATGGAGCCGCAAAAAGCCTGGGCGCTCGGTCAGGGACCATTGCTCATCAACCGGCATGTGGTTCCACTGCCAGATGGGTTTGAGCACACTGGCGGAGAAATCGTCGCTGCGTTCGTAGGGCTTGACAGGCTCGGAGGGGAATCTCGTATCGGGCTTGGTCCAAGTGCGAGGAGAACGCTTCAGGTTGTTTTCCAGGCCGAAATAAGGCCAACCATCTTTCCACGTGACGGGCGAAAGACAGGTCAGTCGGCCAATGGAGTTGTAGTCCATCATGGAAAAGCCCCACCACTGGCCGGAAGGCGTACTGACGATGCCGCCCTGGTGCATTGACATGCGGCCGCTGTCGTTGGTATTGCCGGCAACAACGTTGAACGGGAACTCGGGGCGGCCGCGGAGGCGGTTGCCCTCGGCCAGGCCGAAATCTTCGTCCATGCTGATGGCGGGATTGACTTCATACGGGCCTTCGGGCTTGTCGCCGCGGGCACAGGGCATCCGCATGCGGCCATTGAACCATGCGCTGGTGATGAAGTACTTGCCGTCGATCTTGTAGAAATGCAGACCTTCGCCCATGCCGGCGTCTTTGGGGATGATGATGCGTTCGGTTCCGGGGACGGCATCGGTCAGGTCGTCATTGAGTTGGGCGAAATTGATTCCCTGATAGCCCCACACGATATAGACCTTGCCGTCGTCATCAAAGAGCATCGACAAGTCATGAAACCCGCGCTT
Source organism: Planctomycetaceae bacterium (assembly GCA_021372945.1). Taxonomy (GTDB): domain Bacteria; phylum Planctomycetota; class Phycisphaerae; order Sedimentisphaerales; family Anaerohalosphaeraceae; genus 4572-13. The sequence goes on from JAJFTK010000086.1 coordinate 16,630, forward strand.
CATCGGTATTCGCGTCCACGGCCCGGCGGGGTTTTTGGCCTGGAACATCTGCGTGGTACGGCCGTTGACGTTGCTGAAGATGTAAAACGTGCCATCGTGATAGCGAAAACAAGGGGCCCAGATGCCCTGTCCGTAAACCTCGCGGCCATTTACTAGACGAAACTCCGGGCCCAGGTCGAGGCGCTCAAAGGCGTAGCAGAGAAAGTCCCAGTTGACCAGATCTTTGGAGTGCAGGACCGGAAGGCCGGGCATGCAGTGCATGGTGGTGCCGGTCAGATAGTAATCGTCTCCGACGCGGATGAGGTCGGGGTCGGAAAACTCATCGTAGAACAAGGGGTTCGTGTAGGTGCCGTTGCCGTTGTCGCTTTGCCAGGCATAGGCAAATTGAAGCGCAAAGCACGCTGCTCCAACCAATACGAAGACGGATTTGGATTTGCGCTTCGGATCCATAATTAATCTCCCAATGCAAAAATGTTATCTAAAACAGCAGTGTTGTAACCGATTGCGCGGGAATAGTCAATTCATCAGGTGGCCTGTCGCGAAGTTGTTTTCTTGATTTTGCGGCTTACTGCGAGTATTGTTTCTGTGAGAAAAAGAAAGGAGTGAGCCATGCGATATTTCCATAAAGCTGCATATCTATCGTTGCTGTGGTGCATTGTCTTAGGGGCCCAAGTGCAGGGGTATTATACGACGAAGGGTCAGGATATCGTTGAGCGAAAGACCGGCGCCAAGGTGCTCTTGCAGGGGTTCGGGCTGGGCGGATGGCTTCTGCCGGAGGGGTATATGTGGGGGTTGCGCCACCTGAACCGGCCGCGGCAGTTCGAGGCGGCGATCGAGGAACTGATCGGCAAAGAGGACGCGGCGAAATTCTGGCAATTGTACTGTGATAACTTTGTGACCGAAGATGACGTCAAGGCGATGAAGGCGTGGGGCGTCAATTCCCTCCGCATTCCTCTGCTGGCGTCGATGCTGCAGCCGCGGGAAGGACAACCGGCTTTGCCGCCTTTTGTGTATTCGGAGGAAGGATTCAAGTACCTGGATCGCATTGTTGAATGGTGCGGCAAGTACGAGGTCGCGTTGATCTGGGATATGCACGGGGCGCCCGGCGGACAAAACGCCGAGAATATTTCTGACAGCGATGGAACGGCGCATCTGTGGACGGAAAAGGAAAAATACTGGCCGCTGTGCATGGATCTTTGGAAAAAGATCGCCGAACGTTATCAAGGACAGGCGTGCATTGCGGGTTATGACCTGCTGAACGAGCCGCTGCTGAGACGCTATGAAGGGATCGACCCGAACCTGCTGAGGCAGTTCTATGTGGAATTGACCGGTGTCATCCGAACGATCGATAAAGAAGGCATTATCTTTATTGAAGGGGATGACTGGGCGCAGGAGTTTACGATCCTGGAGCCGATGAATTGGGACGAGCATCTTGCGATGGCGTTTCACAGCTATCCGCCGACGCTGGACCAGAAGGGATTGGAGCGATGGGACACGCTGCGGAAGAAGTACAATATCCCATTGTGGCACGGCGAAACGGGCGAGCAGGGACCGCCCTATTTGAAGAATCAGCTGGCGACGGAGTTTCTTAACAGCGCCAACGTCGGCTGGAGCTGGTGGACGCATAAAAAGTTCGAGCGTCAGTCGCAGCCGTGGGATTGTCCCAGGACCGAAGGGTTCGACAAGATCATCACTTACTGGAAAGGCCAGGGCGAACGGCCTTCGCAAGAACAGGCCAGGGAATGGCTGCTGGAACAGGCCAAGAAGACGCGTTCTGAGGAATGCAAGTTTTTGCCGGAGATGGTGAGGTCCTTGGTACCGCTGAATCCTGAACGACACTCAATAGAACAGGAAATTCGAAATCCTAAACCAGTACTGTCCCATTATAAGTCGAACAAGGATAATTGGTTATAGTTTTGTTGCTCTTTAAAATTAGAATAATCTCCCGTAAGTGCTTGTTTGAGCGTGGTTTTCTCGAAAAGTAAGATACTGATGATTTGGAGTATTTC
>JAJFTK010000087.1 GCA_021372945.1 Planctomycetaceae bacterium
GACAAGTGAAGGTGAATTATCACTGCAGGATAATGGCCAGCTCAAATCGATAACAGATGTTTTCCGTTGTAACATCATATAATTAAAATAGTTATGTTAAAATAGTCTCAAGTTAATGGGACAGTACTGATTTAGAATTTAGGATTTAAGAAAACTATTCCGTGTCATTCCGTGCCTTCCGTGGTTAAACTCCTATCCTGTAAATCCTGTCAAAAGATCACTTCAGCCGGATCGGCAGAATGATAAATGGGATGCCCTGGCGATAGAATGTCTTCTGCAGTGCGAATACGGTGTAGTTATGCAGCCGTCGGTTCCAAAAGGAATCGTTCTTAAACACGATCTGCCCGCCGAAGAAAACCGCGTTCGGATATTTTTGCACGATCTGGGGCACGCGCTTGAGGATCTCATGCACGACTTCCAGACCCGTAAAGGACATCGCTTCGGCGTACGCTTCCTGCCTCTGCATGAACTTGGCGTACAGTTCGACCTCCCGTTGGGTCTTCTCTTCGAAACGCTCGATCTCATCCGGGTCCTTGAACGTGCCGGCGTCGATGACCCCCACCTGCAGAAAAACGAAATTGCGAAATTCTTTGCCGAACAGCCGATTGATGTACAGCAGCGAATGCAGCCCCAGTCCGTTAAACCCGTTGACCAGCAGCACAGCGGTTTTCGATTGCGGATCGTAGGCGACCGGCTTTACAGGCGCCTCGTCCACCGTCACAAACCGTTCGATCTTCATGTCCCTGTCCAGTTGTTTAAGCTGCCGAGCGGTATCATTATAGTGCCGCTTAATGTAAATGGCCGCGATCACCAGCATTCCTGTAATGAGCAGCGTGATCCATCCCCCTTCATCGAATTTCATCAGGATCACGCAGATCAGGATAAGCAGGCACAAAGCAAAACCGCTGCCGCTGAGGATGATTTTACGGATCCATCCCGGTTGGCGGTCTTGCCACCAGTGTTTAACCATGCTGGCCTGCGACATGCAGAAGGTCACAAACACGTTGATGCTGTATAGCACCACCAGGAACTTCACTGACCCCTTGGCGAAGACCATCAGCACCAGGGCCGCACCTCCCATGAGCAGGATGCCGTTCTGCGTCACCAGCCGGTCGCTCAGGGTCGCGAACTTCGCGGGGAACCACCGATCCATGGCCATGTTGCTCAGCACGCGCGGGCCGTCGATAAAACCGGTTTGGGCCGCCACGAACAGCAGGATGGCTTCTGACAATAATGTGATTAGTACAAAGACAACGCCCGGTTTACCCCATCCTTGGGTGATCGTTTCAAATAGCGCCGCGTTCAGCGTCTTGCCCGGTACGTGCTGGACCCCGAACAGCAGGTAGCCTATCATGAGTCCGACCACCGTGATGGACAGCGAATAAGCCATATAGTGCATCGTCCGCTTTCCTGTTCGGACTCTCGGTTCGCGCAGAATACTAATGCCGTTGCTTACGGCTTCTATCCCGGTGAACGTGCCGGCCCCCATGCTGTACGCCTTCATGATCAAGAAGATCATCCCCCATAGTCCCAGTTGCGAATGTGTGCTGATGATTTCACTTTGAGTAGACTTCAGCACCGCCGGAAGTTCCGGCAAGTGCCCGAAAACCGTGTAAGCGATCATAATAAAATGGGTGACGATGAAAGTCAGGAAGATCGGAATGATCGGCCCGACCGATTCTTTCACGCCCCGCAAGTTCATCACTGTCAGTACGATCAATCCAAATACAGCAAATCCCAGTTTAAAGCTGATCCATTCTTTTGGAAGAAAACTGAAGATCGCATCCGCCCCGCTGGCCACCGACAGCGTGATCGTCAACACGTAGTCGATCAGCAGCGCGCATCCGGAAACCATCCCCATGCCCGGGCTCAGCAGTTTGCTCGCTACCAGGTACCCTCCGCCGCCGGCGGGAAATAACTCGATGATCTGCGAATAGCTGCTGCTGACCAGGAAAACCGTGATGATGGTCGCCAGCGCCACAAAAAGAATCAGGTGGGTGTGCCCGCCAAGTGCCAGGAATGCCTCCTCCGGCCCATAACACGACGAAGACAGCCCGTCGGTCCCCAGTCCCACCCACGCGAAGAACGCGATCAGCGACATATGATGAAAGATCATCCGATCGTGCGGGTTCTTTGCTTCACCGATCAGCAGTTCTTTAGCGCGCGACGCCAGCGAATCGCCATTCTTTGTATTCACTTACGTCTCCAAAATCCTCTTGATAAACCTTAGCACGGGCATAAACGTATAATTATACCAGAGAACAGTTCACGAACAAGATTTCTGCCGCTTCGCTTTTAAGAACAAGATATTCAAGCACCTTAAACTTGTGCGATTATTCAAGAACTTTTTATCTGCATCCTGCTGTGTCAACCTTCAGGCATTTAAAACAAAAAAAGGACTCGCCTGGCAAGTCCTTTGTATTCTATTAGAAAACTAATCCGTGAATCCGTGTAACTCTGTGGACAGATTCTACTCCGATTCCTTCGAGCTGATCAAACTATACACCTGTTCCGGCGAGGTTGCCTTCTCCAACTGGCTCTTGAACTGCGCATCCAGCATCAGCCGACTGATCCGCGCCAGCGCCTGGATATGCGGTCCCGTCTGGTCGGGCGGAGACACCAGCAGGATCACGATGTTCACCGGTTTGCGGTCAATGCTGTCAAACTCCACCGGGTCATTGGCGATCCCGATCGACATCACCAGTTCCTTCGCCGCCGGGCACTTGCCGTGCGGGATCGCGATGCCCGAACCGATCCCCGTGCTTCGCGTGTTCTCGCGGGCCATCACTGCCTCAAGCGCCTGTGCCCGATCCGAAAGCAGCCCATGGTCCGCCAGGATATTGATCAGTTCTTCGATCACTTCTTCTTTATTCTTGCTCTTCAGCGGCGCCTTAATGCACCCCGGCTGGAGAATTTGCGTTAACAACATCTTCAATCACCTTTATTGCATAACGTATGATGGGTTGAAATTGGACAACCAACAAAGTTCATACTTTATACCCCTTCCCCATACCCTTTGCAACACTGTTTTATATTTTTATAGAGCTATTGGCGAGCTACATTTCCCATAAATAAAGGGTCAGACGTGCTCTGTAGGAAGTTGGTTCAAGCTTTGCAGGAAAACTAATCGAGAATAGGGTGTAGAGAATCCCAGGTTAGCGGATGCGGCGGGTGATGGACTGGATGCCGGAAAAGACGGTGATCGCGATCATCAGGGCATAGGTAACAACAGTGAACCAATCGCCCCAGGGTCTTGAGACATAGGCCCATCCGATCAGCACCGTTCCGATCCCAAACGACTGAAGGAACATCTTGAGCTTGCCGGACCAGATGGCCCCGAACTGGACCCCGCGCGATTCGGCGATGTGGCGCAAGGTCTGTACGATGATTTCCCTGGCAAGCAGAATCAAAGCCGTCCCCCAGCGTATGGCATGAAGCCAGAAAACTGATAAACCCAGGTGGCTGAGCCTGGGCTGCTGGACATAGGCGAACAAAAAGAACGCGCCGCACACCAGGAACTTATCGGCGAGCGGATCGACGGTTCGTCCGAATTTGCTTGTGACCTCATACTTTCGCGCGATAAAGCCATCGACGATATCGGTCAGCCCGGTAATCACGAAAAGAATAAAGGCAACCAGGAGCAGGTCGGCTGGTTTTTCATGGGGATCGCGCGCGGCCATCCATATCAGCGCCAGGAAGATCACGGTCAGAAAGAGTCTGCCGACCGTCAGTGCATTGGGGATATGCCGGATAATTTCTTTGTTCTTTGCGCTCATTGCAGCGGATTATATCCGCCTGGAAAGCAAAGGCAAGCTGAATTCGAAACATCAGAGCGGTTCGGCAATCAGGTCGTAGCCGTCGCGGCCAATCACGTTTGCCTGTATAAACCCACCCGGCGCCGCGGTTGCGGCGGGGAGTTTGCAAACGCTGTCAATGTGCGGCGCCTGCCCATAGAAGCGGCCGACGCTGCCGTGCGGGCCGGCCTCATCGATCAAGATGCGATATTCCTTGCCTTTTCGGCCATCCATGTTCGCAAAGGCGATCTTCTGCTGGGCGCTCATGACCGCATCGGCGCGCTGGTGCTTGATGCCTTCGGGCAATTGGCCGGGCAGCCCGGCGGCGGCCGTGCCGGGCTCGGGTGAGAAGCGAAAGCAGCCAAGCGCATCAAACCGGGCCCATTCGATGAATTCCAAAAGCTCGGCAAACTCTGCATCGGTTTCCGCGGGGTAGCCGACCATGACGGTGGTCCTTAGAACGGCGCCGGCCAGGCAGTTGCGGATCTTGCTGATCAGTTCGATGGTATGTTCGCGGGTATCGGCCCGGCACATGGATTTGAGAATGCGGTTGTTAATGTGCTGGATGGGCATGTCGATGTAATGGACGACCTTGCGGCAGGCGGCAATGCTCTCAAGCAGCCGGTCATCGATGCCCGCCGGGTAGAGATACATTAGCCGGATCCATTCAAGCGAGTCGATCTTCTCCAATTCGCGAATCAATTGACACAGGCCGTCTTTGAGGCCCAGGTCGCGTCCGTAGAAATTGCTGTCCTGCGCGATCAGGCTCAATTCCACAGCGCCATTGGCGGCCAGTTCCTTTGCCTCATCGAGCACCATCTGCATGGGCTTGCTTTGAAATTGGCCCCGGATCGCCGGGATGGTGCAGAACGAACAGCGGCGGTTGCAGCCTTCGCTGATGCGCAGGTATGCCCAATGGGCCGGCGTGATCAGAAGCCTGCCGCGATCGTCTTTTGCGCCGCCGGGTTCGTGCTCGAGAAACAGATCGGGCTGCTTTGATTTGGGTTCCCGCAAGACCTGTTGAACGATTTCGGCGATCTGGTCCCGCCGGGCCAGTCCAACGATAGCGTCAATGCCCTTGATCTCGTTGGAAAGCGCTTGCCCCATGCGTTCGGAGAGGCAGCCGGCAACGACGATCTTGCGGATATGTCCCTTCTTTTTATAGCGAATGGCCCTTCGGATGGCCTCCAGGGCCTCTTCTTTGGCTGGTTCAATGAATCCGCAGGTATTGATCACGACGACGTCGGCATGATCGGGGTCCGGACTCAGTACCAATCCGGACTGCCCCAGCCTGGCGAGCATCACTTCACTGTCCACCACGTTCTTGGGGCACCCAAGCGCCACAAATCCAACCGTAACCACACTTTGTGTTTCCATGACGATCAGAATAGCAGGATTTTGGAAAAAATCCATGACTAAGGTTACTCAAATAAGAAAGCAGGGGAGGCAATAAACCCGTGACAGGGAGCGTTGAAGTCCACAGCGCGGGGCTGTGGACCTGTTTTTGAGATGTTTTTTTGTGGGATTGTCTGTTCTGCATGGCCTGAGATAGTGATCGATAAACACTTGTTTATATGAGGTTTATGAAAGCATACGGTTTTTGCATTTTAGTCCTTGGCATGATGTTGTTCTTGCCTGGCTGCGGTGATTTTTTTGAACGCAAGCCCACGGAACTGGAGTCCCGGGCCATACTGAGGGACATTGCGCGCATACGCGAAAACCCCCACGTTAACAATCGACTGCCTGCGATCTATACGGATGGCCCCAAACGGCTGAAGGTTCAGGATGGAGTGAAGCTTTTCTATTTTACCAAGTATGTGCCCGCCGGAGACATGACGTACGCGAATGCCAAAGACAAATCCGCCGAGCAGCAGGTTCATGGATTCGCCGGGCGCATCGCGGATATGGGATTCAATGTCAGCACCAACCCCGATACGAACCAGTTGATCATTCACTGCAAAGATGACAACGAGTGCGACCAGGTTCTTGAGTACCTGGAAAAGACCGACGTGCCGCCGATCCAGGTTCATATCGACTGCCTTATCCTTGAGCGATTTGGAGACGTGACCAAGGATTGGGAGACGTCCCTGCTGATCGAAAACCTCTTTGGCGAGGGGATCACGCTGGGCGAAAAACGCGGCGCGTTTGACGCAGATGGCAGACTAATCGACCTTGACCCGGCATTCCCGGGGGCATCGCTTAGAGAGAGCCTGCGGGGCGGCTTTGGCCTGGATTTCGGCTATTGGATGAACAAGGGCGTCGAGGGCCACCAGGTCCGCACGGTTGTGGATGTTCTTGAATCGCGGGGTTATCTGAAGATATTGATGAACCCGACGCTTGAGACGGTCAACGGCAAGGCCGCCACCGTGCAGATCCGCGATAATGTCCCTATTGAAAAGGTGGTGACCGAGCGCGGCAGGCCGGCTTACTCGGTCACGGATTATCAGTGGGTGGCCGATGTTTTAACGGTGATGCCGTATGTTTACGCCGATGGGTCGATCGGGCTCAAGACCCAGATCACGATCGGCTCCAAATCCAAGCCCGAAGGAGTGGTTCAGACCTCGATCATCACGGAACGCTCCATCAACGTCGGGGAAAATCGTATCGGGCCGGGCAAGAGCCTGGTAATCGGCGGCATGCGCAAAAGCGAAAACCGGTCGGTCGTGCGAGGCGTGCCGTTCTTTCAGGACATTCCAGTGCTGGGGGTTCTTTTCTCGAGCAAAGATTTCGAGGAAAAGGCCACAGAGATCATATTTATCCTGACGCCGTCGATCTCATCCGGCGGGATGCCTTACCAGCAGATGGCCGAAATCATGCGCGAAAAATACCAGACCGCCAACGAGGAATCGAGCCTGCACAATCTGTTGACCGATCCGCTGGGGTCGGGCGCATATTCGGACCTGGTCGAAGAAAAGACCCAGAAGGCGCAATCGGACAAGGTTCGCCTGAATATGGAAGCGGCCGAGCTGAGAAGGCAGGCCCAGGCGGATCGCGTCCGGGCGGAAAAGGCGATCCTGGAATCGCAGACGCTCAAGGTGCAGGCGGAGCAGACGCAGCTTCAGATCGAAGAGAGGATCGCGGCGCAGAAGGCCAAAGAAGCCGCAGCCGCAGCCCAAGAAGCCCAGCTGCCCAAAGTGGAATCCGGTGGTGAACCGCCTGCCGCGCCGACTGCGCCAGGTGTGCAGGACGCCGGCAAACCGCAGGACGCCGGCCAGTCGCAGGAGGCCGGGCAATGAAGCCAAACGGCGTTCGTCTTACATTTTCAGGGGCCGTGCTTGGTGCGCTTGCGGCGGCGTTTCTCCTTAGCGGATGCGGGGATTTCTTCGACAAGCGGTCCACATCCATTCAGTCGATGGCCATTTTGGAGGAACTGGGACAAGTCAAAGAAAGTCCGTACATTAAAAACACCGTTCCTGAAATGTATCAGCAGCGTGCGACGCGGCTGGCGATCAGGGATGGCGTGAAATTATTCTATTTCACCCAAAACCACGCCGCCGAGCATCTGGCCTTCTTGCTGGAGCAGCAGCTTGGCGTCAAGTCAACTACCAGCAACTCGACGAACCAGGTCATCGCCAATTGCACGAACGACGAGCAGGCGGACGCCGTCCAGCAGTTTTTGGAACTGATCGATATCGAGCCGGTACAAGTGAACATCGATTGCCTCATCCTGGAGCGGTTTGGTGATGTGACGATGGATTGGGAGACGTCGATCCTGGTGGAAAATCTGCTCGGAGAGAAGATCACGATCGGAGAAGGCCAGAAGATCTATGACAAAGACGGCCAGTTCATCGGGCTCAAACCGGCGTTTCCGGGGGCCAGCCTCAGGGAGGGGGAGCGAGCGAGATTCGGCCTGGATTTCGGGTATTGGCAGAACAAGGGCGTGGAAGGTCACCAGGTGCGGGCCATTGTCGATGTGCTGGTGTCCAGGGGCTATTTGAAGATCCTGCTGAATCCTCAGCTTGAGACGGTCAACGGCCAGACGGCGACAGTGACGATCAAGGATTACTCCCCGATCGAGGAAGTGCGAACCGGCAGCAATGGCGCGGACAATGTGTATAACATCACGAAATACGTCTGGGTCGAAGATACGCTGACGGTCTTGCCGAATGTCTATTCCGACGGTTCGATCGGCCTCAAGACCGACATCAAGATCGGGTCCCGGTCCAAGCCGGAAGGGGTCGTGCAAAGGTCGATCATTACCGAGCGCAGCATTAACGTGGAAGAGAACCGCATTCAGCCGGGTTACAGTATGATCATCGGCGGCATGCGGAAAAGCGAAAAACGCTCGGTGGTCCGCGGGATTCCATTTTTCAAGGACCTGCCGATCGTCGGCGTGCTGTTTTCAAGCAAGGACTTTGAGGAGAAGGGAACGGAGATCGTGTTCATCCTGACGCCGAGCATTTCGTCAGGGTCCGTGCCGAATCAAAAGGTCGTGGATGACATTCGCCAAAAGCATGCTGACCCGGAGTATAAGAGCAGTTCGCTGGCTGGTACGGTGTACACCGACGCGCTGGAGAAGGAGGCGACCGAGGCGGAACTGAAGCGCGTGGAGGCGGAACTTGCCGTTGAGCAGGCCCGGCACGCGGCACAGGCCGAAAAACACCGCGCGGACGCGGCCGAGCAGGAAACGCAAAAGCTGCGGGAAAAAACGGTCAATCTATTGAAACAGGCACAGGCCAAAGAGAAGGCTGCGCAATCTGAGCAGAACGAACCTGTCTCCAATGAACCGCCGCCGAGTCCGCAGCAACCCTCAGAATAGATCAGAAAACCTCGTCGATGCAGTGCGGCAACTCTTCGAGAGGGCAGCCCTTGCAGATGGGTTTGGGTTTGCAGTGTTCCTTTCCCGTATGGACGATCAGCGCGTGGAATTCGTTGAACAACACCGGATCCTTCTCAAGACCGCTGTGAAAGAGATCTTGTATTTGGTGGTACCCCCAGCCCGGTTCGAGCAAACCGTGGCGTCCGAAGATCCGTGCCGTATAGGCATCGACAACAAAGATGGGCTTGTTGAATGCATAAAGGCAGATCGAGTCGGCGGTTTCGGGCCCGATCCCTTTGATCGCCAGCAATTGCTCTCGCAGCGTGCCGGCGGACAATGCCTCAAGCGAATCCAAGTCTCCGCTGTGGCGTTCAAACAGATAGTGAATAAAATTCTTCAGACGCTGGGCCTTAATGTTGTAATAGCCTGCGGGGCGGATCAGCGTTCCCAGTTGTTCGACGGCTATCGTATGGAGTTTTTGGGGACTCAGGCAATCGGCGTTTTTCAGGTTTGCAATAGCCTTTTCCACGTTTGACCAGCTTGTATTTTGGGTGAGAATCGCGCCGACAATGATCTCGATGGTGCTTTCACCGGGCCACCAGAACTGCGGTCCGTAGGCATCGTAGAGCCGCTGATAGATGTCCAATAGTTTGGAATTTGTCATTTTGTTTTTTTGCCCCGGGCCTGTAATTTACTTCCACTTTCCGGCCGCTTGATTATACTGATTGCGGAAACAGAAGCAATCGGGTTTCGCAGGAGACGTGTGGTCAGGAAGACGAATTTAGAGCCGTTCTCGGGTCAATTGGTTTCTTACATTCCGAATTCGTACGCGGAACGAACCAGCCGGCCGATCTATGCGCTGATCTACCTGCTGGGGTTTCTGCTCTTTTACGAGGTCGGCACCTTGCTGATCCAGCCGGAAACATGGCAGTCGTTAGCCGAGCCGCAAATGCGGGTCGTGGCGTTTGTATGGGTTCAGGATCTGCTGAAGTATCTTGGTTTTTCGGCTCGCATGACGTGGGTTGCCGCGCCGCTGGTGGTCGTGGTCATCTTACTGGCTCTTCAATTCACCTCGAAGAAGTCATGGAAAATCAATTTTGGCGACTTTGTGCTGATGACCGCCGAATGCATTTTTCTTTCCATTCCGCTGATCGTGTTGAGCCTGCTCCTAAATAGGGCCTCACCGGAACAGGGCGCGGCGGTCGTGACGGCCAGTCCGGGATTGGAGCATCGTTTATTGGTGGATGTCATCACTGGGATCGGCGCGGGCATTTACGAGGAGTTGATCTTTCGGCTTATTATGATCTGCCTTCTTATGCTGTTGTTTCAGGATCTCTGCGGGCTGGACAGAAAGGCCTCGATCATCATTTCGGTCTTCATCTCGGCGGTGCTGTTCAGCGTTCATCACCATTTCTTTTTCGCCAATGGCCATTTCTACAGGGGTGACAGTTTTACCGTGGGCAAGTTCATTTTCCGCGCTCTGGCGGGGGTGTATTTCGCGGTCCTTTACGCGGTGCGCGGGTTTGGGATCACCGCCGGGTCGCACGCGTTTTACAATATTATCGCCGCCGTTCTTCGACTGTTATTTTTTTAGAATGCCTTTGAAAAAATAATCAAAAATATTTCCATGCCTTAATGTCTTTTGCAGTTTGGACTTGTGAAAAAACGGTCCGATAAGGGGAGCAAAAGCGCGTTTTCAGTACTAGCAGGGGGGTTGCATTTCAGGATGGTTTTGTAGTATAATGCGTTAAGGAACATGGCGGTCAACGACACCTTAACGGGAATCCACAAATGGAAGCGCCAAAAAGCCATTTAGCGGTCAGCGAACTGAGTTTTTCTCTATTCCAGCGGCCCCTGCACCCCGAGCTTTTTACGATCTACGCCCGTCGGCACGTTAAGACAGAACGGTACGAGACGATCCTTTGGGCGACCGGCGGCTCGCATATTGTCAGTCTGTTTACGGGCGATCTTTGCCTGACGGAACTGATCAGCGCGCCGGGGCAGATGCTGCCCAAGCGGGGGCTGATCGAGCGGTTCCAGTTTCGCGGCCAACGCAGCCACAAGTGCACGCTGAGCCGGGGCCTGAGCTATATGACCGACTTCCAGGTGGAAAAGATGAGCCCCAATCTGTACCGGCAGAGCCATTTCGACCTGGAGCGATTCGCCCGCAACCGCGGGATGTTCGTGAGCATGCCGGAAATGGCGGTCGGGGGTCTCGAGCCGTTCAGCTATATCGATTTTGAGGCTCGGCGCGATGAACTGCACGTTCACTCGTTCCACGCCTTCCCGGACCAGGTGACCATCATCAAGACCCAGTCCCTGTTTGACCTGCACCAGTAGGTCGCGGGTTAAAGTTCGCATTACAAAGCCGGCTATTAAGCCGGCTTTTTTTGTTTTGCCCGCTCGGAGAGGATGTCCATGCGGCTGCGGATCTCGGCGGCCATCCGGCTGTTGGGGAAGTCCTGCACGATCTGGCGGCCTGTTTCGTAGGCCTTCTGCCAATTCTGCTCGGTGACGGCGACAGAGAAAACCACGCCGAGATTGTGCAGTTTGGTTCGAAATACCGAACTGGCGGACTCGCGCAGGGCCATGGCCTCGGTGGGGGTCAGGTAGAGGTCCAATTCTTTGAGAATCTCCAGGCTGCGGTCGGTATTCTTATCGCGAACGGCCAAGTCCCAGGCGGCCAGGAGTTCGCGTTTCTGGCGGTCCTTGCGTTCGCGGAGGCGAGTGGGCATGGTCTTGGCTTTGTCCGAATGGGGGAAGGTCTTTATAAGATTTTCCGTGTGCGCGGCGGCCTGGGCCCAGAGTTTCTGGTCAAAGAGGTTTTCGATATGGGCGATCACTTGGTTGATGCGGCCTTCCTCGGTGGCGCTGCGGTATTTTTCGGTGGTCAGTCTGAGCCGGGCGGCCAGTTCCTTGTACTTGGGCTCCTGGGCCATTTCGTTGACCATCGCGATGCTGGTGTCGAAGTCGTGCTGGTGGAGCTTGTTGAGAACCGCCTCGCCAAGCTCGATCTGCTCGGTATCATGGAAGACGATCTCCTTGGCAGTGTCGCTAAGTCTTGCAGCCTGCGATATTTGCGCCAAGAGATTGTTCTGGCGGGAGAGCATTTCGACGGTATTTTCCATCTTTTCGCTGTTGAGACGAAGCTGGAGGGCGGTTTTGTACAGGAGAATCAAGGCGGCATAGACCGCCAGAAGAACGCCAGCCCATAAGAAGATTGAAAATCCGATCTCCAGACCATTGCCGATGGATCCTTTATCCATCTTGAACGAAACCTCCGCGGCAATAAAAAACACCAGAGTTAGAACCATTAGCAGCAGGAATAGGTAATGCCAGGCGAAATGGCCTTGTTTTCGGTTTGTGAAGTCCATCGCAGTGTCTCCCTACCTAAAGTTGACGAATCCTGTTTTTCGTCCATTAATCATAGCAAAAGGTCTGTTCACCGTCAACGGACAACTGGAAATGACTCGCCGTCGCCGGCGTCTGCGCCGGGGAAGAAAGAAAGCAATATGATGGGCCGGTCATTTCCCACGGGTTTGGCTTCGCTCCACCGGCGGTTATCATTGTGGCAAGCCCTACGGGCCTAAAGAAAGCGTGCAGGGCACGGGGCCGGTCAGCCGGGATCGAACGGGTCCGTTTGGGTTTGAATTTTGCGACCCGTGCGGATGTCGATCAGCTCGCAAGTATCGGTAGATTTAGCATATAGGAGTTTTCGGATGGCGCGGAGATCGGGTTTGTTTCGCAAAATCTGAGATTGGCGCATGAGAAATCGCTGTGAGTAATAGCTATTGTAAAGGCGCAACATCAGGGTCATCGCTCTGCGTTCCTCGGGCGATATCCGCTCGATTTGGGAAATTGGGTAGCCGGTGAATTCGGCCAGGCGGGCGGTTTGTTTGTCCAGGACGATGGAGACAGGTTTGAGGACGTTACGGTTTTGCCTTTTTATACCCCCTCCCGGCTGCGCCGTACGCCCCCTTGTCAGGGGGAGAGTTTTTAGCTGCAGCGCAGGTTGTCCGTCTGTGCCGGAGTTGCCGGCAGGATGCCGGCGGTACCGAAAATAAGCGCGCATTGGAAGGTTGCGCTGGATTTTGACATGGCTCCCGTTTTCGGCGGTAAGAATCCTGTCGCTTAAGCGCCGCGCGGCGAAGCGGCCGGCGGGAGATGGGGGAGTGCGGTTGATATGATGCTTGCGGAGATAGCGGTTGAAGGGGTCGGGGCGAAAGAGATATCGGCGAAAGCAGAACCAGCTTTGGGGGAGGGTGTACCCGTGGAAGATCGCGGGGGTGAGAAAAACGCCTTCGGCGAGCCGCCTGCGAAGGATCGATTCGAAGGGATGATCGAGGAGCTTTCGGATCCAGCGGTCTTCTTTCGTATCGGACACGGATTTGCACGGTTTTTTAGACACGGATTAACGCCGATTAAGCCTGTTCACTTGGCTGCTGCTGCTTTTCGGCTTCAAATTCAGCATCACTGTAATCGCGACCATCGACGAGAAGCGACTGATACTGCGTGCGAATGAACTGGAGACGCTGCAGTTCGAGCATGGTTTTGTAGAGGCTGCGTTCGAGGGATGTCTCATGACGCAGGAGGTTCTCCAGAACCTTGTTATATGCAAAATCCCGTCTAACGGAGCGGATGCGTGCGGTATCAGCCTCCTGCTCTTCGTTGTGTTCATTAATCGATACGGCCAAATAATCACACATCTCTGACTGGAAACGGACGCATCGGCGGAGGCGCCATGAGAGAACGATGACGCGTTCGACGAGCATGGTCTCGACTGGACCCTTGGGGTTGAGTTCGGTCCGCAGGTCCGTGCTGAAGCGGTTAAAGTCGGCGGGGTCCTCGTCGGCGATGAGGACCTGCGAGGAATGCAGGCCGTGCTTGAGGGCATTTTGGGAGACGGCTTGCTTGCCCTCATCGGTCTTGGGGCCGGTAGATTTTTTTGCATTGCGACGGTTTGCTTTAATTTGCTTTTCAGTGGCCACGCCCTTACTCCTTTGTCGAATTGGATTAACAGGTTTTTTTGACAGGATTAACAGGATTCACGGGATTAAGGCTTTTGCCAGTGCTACTGTCTAGCATTGCTTTTCCTTTCTGTCGAGGGATCCTATCGAGCCCTCCGTATTACGGGCGGGCGGGCGCGTTTTGGTCGATTTTTGCGAATTTGTGAAGTCGATAAGAAGAGGTAAACTGTAATGGTGCAAGGAGTAAAAATTGTTTTCGAGAAAGGCTCTGCAGCAAGATAGCGTTAGCGAAATTTCTGCTATATGGATGCAAGGCATCCATATAGGCAATTGTATATTGTACATCAGTACTGTCCCATTATAAGTCGAACAAGGATAATTGGTTATAGTTTTGTTGCTCTTTAAAATTAGAATAATCTCCCGTAAGTGCTTGTTTGAGCGTGGTTTTCTCGAAAAGTAAGATACTGATGATTTGGAGTATTTC
>JAJFTK010000089.1 GCA_021372945.1 Planctomycetaceae bacterium
GGTACAAAGCCGCATGAAAGGGCCGGGAATGCGATGGGGACGACAGGGAGCATCCGCCATGTTGGAAATCCGGTGTGCTATGCATAGCGATGTATGGGAATACGCAATAAAGAACTCTGCCTAAAAATCTTGATGCACCCGCTTGCGTTCATTGGCTCAAAAAAGGCTTGATGTTTGATTGGGGGCGCGGTACAAATGCCTCAGAATCTGAGATAAAACGTCAGGGACGTTGTTAGCCATGCTAAAGAAAGGATCGTAAGAGTCCAGATTTTAGCGTGGAGGATAGTAAAACCAAGCTAAAGCTTGAACTCTTACACAGCAGAGGAGTTGCCTGAATGAAGAAGATCACGCTGTTGATCGCTGCGGCGGTCATCGCCGGATGCGCCATTTCCAAGAGCAAGATCGCATATGCCGAAGGGCCCGGGCCTGCGGAAATCAAATCGGTGATGGCCAAGGTAGCAGACTGGCAGCTTGCCAATCCGAGCCAACGCACCACGACGGACTGGACGCATGGGGCGTACCTGGCCGGGCTGACAGCGTGGGCACAGATGGCCGATGACGCCAAGTACCTTGAGGCGGTGAAGGCGTTTGGCGAAAAGAACAACTGGCAGCCGGGAAAGCGGGTCTATCATGCCGATGACCACGCGATCGGGCAGATGTACCTGGAGATGTACAAGCTCTATGGCGAGCCGAAGATGATCGACCCGATCCATGCGCGGTTCGATGAGATCCTGGCCAACCTTTCGACGATGACGTTGGAGAAGGGCAAGCAGCAGGGCAAGGACCGCTGGTGGTGGTGCGATGCGCTGTTCATGGCGCCGCCGGTGTGGATGAATATGTCGCGCCTGACGGGCGAAGCGAAGTACTTTGATTTCATGAACAAGGAATGGTGGGCGACAACCGATTACCTGTACGATAAGAAGGAGCGATTGTATTTCAGGGATGATTCGTACTTTGACAAGCGCCAGAAGAACGGCGCCAAGGTGTTCTGGTCGCGCGGTAACGGCTGGGTGTTGGCGGGATTGGCGCGGGTGCTGGAGGCGATGCCGGCGGATCATGCAGAGCGGCCCAGGTATGAAAGGCTGTTTAAGGACATGGCGGCCAAGCTGGTGGCGATCCAGCCGGAAGACGGCATGTGGCGGCCAAGCCTGCTGGACCCGGCGAGCTTCCCTGTGCCCGAGAGCAGCGGCAGCGGATTCTTCTGTTATGGGCTGGCTTGGGGGATCAATCACGGTTTGCTTGAGGGCGATAAATATACCGCAGCGGTGATGAAGGCCTGGCAGGGGCTTAATCGCAATGTACAGACGAACGGCAAGCTGGGATTCGTGCAGCCGATCGGCGGTGACCCGCAGATGACCAAGGCGGAGGATACCGAGATCTATGGCGTAGGGGCGTTCCTGCTGGCCGGAAGCGAGGTGTATAAGCTGGCGGTACGCCAGGGTTTTGATGCGATGCTGGTGACCATGACGAATCCGATCACGGAATTTCGTAATGATGAGACCATCAGCGTCGAATGGCCGAAGATCGACAAGAGCGTCAAGTCATTGACGAAGGACGATGCGGCGGTGTTTGATTTTAAGACGAACAAGCTGCTGGTCAATCAGACGGTTGATTTTGAAAAGCCCGCTGCATTGCTCTATCAAACAAACCTGGCGCCGGGCGAGATCAAGTATTTCTGGGTGATGAAAAAGCCGGCGATGCTGGAGCAGCCCGCGCCGACGCGGACAACGTTCTGCCGGTTCATCCCGGAGCGGAAGGATGATTTCGGATGGGAGAACGATAAGGTTGCGTTTCGCATCTATGGGCCGGCGCTGGAGTACGAGACGATCACGGCGGGCATCGATGCCTGGGGCAAGAGCGTGCCTTACCCTGTGATCGACAAATGGATCAAGGACTATAACGAAAAGAAGATCCCGTACCATTATGACCACGGCGAGGGCGGCGATTTCTATAAGGTGGGGCCAACCTTGGGCTGCGGGGCCATGGCGCCGTTCGTGGACGGCAAGGTCTCGATCACGCCGCATAATTTCGTGGAACATAAGCGGCTGGCCAATGGGCCGATCCGCAGCGTGTTCGAGGTGCGGTATGATCCGTGGCAGGCTGGCCCGTTAACGGTCAGCGAGGTGAAGCGGTACGCGATCGACCTGGGCAGCCAGATGAGCCGGGTAGAATGCACGTACAGCGGGGATATGAAAGAGGTGCCGGTGGCAGCGGGGATCGTGCTGCGCGAGAACAGTGATAAGACTTGGAGCGATGAACGGGCGATTGCATACTGGCTGCCGACGGACTTTATCACGGGCAATATGGGAATTGGAGTGGTGTTTGGACCCCAGTATAAGCCGGAGGTGCTCAAGGCCGATAGTCATTTGCTGCTGAAGCTTACGGCAAAGACCGGCGAACCGATCGCGTATTACACGGGCTCGTGCTGGGATAAGAACGCCGGATTCAGCACGTTTGAGAAGTGGCAGGAGTATCTGAAGCTGTATAGGACGCGGCTGGACAACCCGGTCAAGGTTGAACTTAAGTAGGGTGGGCCGTGCCCACGCGGGATTTTTTGCCACAGAGAACACAGAGGTCTCAGAGATAAATAGCCATGTGTCCTCGGCGGCGAAATCTTTAATCATGTAAATTCTGTTAATCCTGTCAAAAGACATTTGAAAGGAAACGACATGCAGGTACGATATTCACCGGACCCGGTGCGGTTTTGCCGGATGACAACCGAAGAGGTGCGAGAGAATTTTCTGATCGAGATGCTGTTTAAGCCGGGCACGATCGAGATGGTATATTCGGACGTGGACCGGGCGATCGTCGGTTCGTCGGTGCCGGTGAAGGGGACGCTGGAACTGACCAGCGCCGCCGAGCTGCGGGCGGAGTACTTTTGCCAGCGGCGCGAATTGGGCGTGCTCAATATCGGCGAGGCGGGAAGCGTGAGCGTTGACGGCAAGGCGTACAAGATGGCGCATCGCGACTGCCTCTATATCGGGCGGGGAAGCAAGGCCGTCTCGTTTGCCAGCGATAAGAGCGACAAGCCGGCGAAGTTTTACCTGCTGAGCTACCCGGCACATAAAGAGTATCCCGTGACGCACATTCAGATCCAGCAGGCGACGCCGGTGACGCTGGGGTCGGTCGAAGAGGCGAACAAGCGGACGATCTACAAGTGCATTCATCCGCAGGGGGCGCAGAGCTGTCAGCTCGTGATGGGCTTTACCGTGCTGGAGAAGGGCTGCGTGTGGAATACGATGCCGCCGCACACGCATGAGCGGCGGATGGAAGTGTACCTGTACTTTGATATGCCGGAGAATTCGCGGGTGTTTCACATGATGGGGCAGCCGCAGGAGACGCGGCACGTGCTTCTGGCGAACGGGCAGGCGATCATCTCGCCGAGCTGGTCGATCCACTCGGGCGTGGGCACGATGGCCTATACGTTCTGCTGGGGCATGGGCGGCGAGAACCAGGCGTTTGATGATATGGACCATTTGACGATCAATGACATTCGATAAGCGGGAGAGAGACTATGATATTGGATCAATTCAAACTGGGCGGCAAGGTCGCGATCGTGACCGGTGCTGCACGCGGGCTGGGACGCGCGATCGCCGAAGGATTGGCCGAGGCGGGAGCGGATATCGCGCTGGTCGATGTGCTGGATATGGCGGATTCGAAGCAGGCCATCGAGAAGCTGGGGCGGCGGTGCGTTACGATCACAGCGGACCTGAGCAAGAAAGATTGCGTCGAGCCGATCGTCAAGACGACGGTGGAAAAGCTGGGCGGCATCGATATCCTGTTCAACAATGCCGGCATCATCCGGCGGGCGCCGCTGACGGAGTTTACGGAGAAGGATTGGGACGACGTGATGAACATCAACATCCGCACGCTGTTCTTCCTTTCGCAGGCCGTCGCGCGGCAGATGATCAAGCAGGGACGCGGCGGCAAGATCGTCAATACCGCCTCGATGCTGAGCTTCCAGGGCGGGATCCTGGTGCCATCGTACACGGCCTCCAAGAGCGCGGTGATGGGATTGACGCGGCTGCTGGCCAATGAACTGGCGCCGCACAAGATCAACGCCAACGCGATCGCGCCCGGGTATATGGCAACGGACAACACCAAGGCGCTGCGAGAGAATCCGGAGCGGAACAAGGCGATCCTGGACCGCATCCCGGCGGGGCGCTGGGGCGACCCAAGTGACCTGAAAGGGGTGGCGGTCTTTTTGGCATCGGCGGCCAGCGATTATGTCAGCGGCTATACGATCGCGGTCGATGGCGGCTGGCTGGCCCGCTAATCCCCGACGGGATGAACGGGATTTTTTTGACAGGATTAACAGGATTTACGTGATTGATTAATTTGAAGAATGGAGTGGTATGGCCATCCTAAATCTTAGGCCGGCAGGGGAATGCAGATATGATATCTTGTCATTGGGCGAGGTGATGCTGCGGCTGGATCCGGGCGAGCAGCGAATCCATACGACACGGCAGTTTAAGGTCTGGGAAGGCGGCGGCGAGTACAACGTGGCGCGCGGGCTCAAGCGCTGCTTCGGCAAGCGCGCCGCGGTGGCGACGGCGATCGTCGATAACCCCGTTGGCCGGCTGCTGGAGGATTTGCTGTTCCAGGGCGGCGTAAGCCAGGAATACGTGCGATGGATGCCGTTTGATGGGATCGGACGCAAATGCCGCGTGGGGCTGAATTTCACGGAGCGGGGGTTTGGCGTGCGCGGGGCCGTGGGGTGCTCGGACCGGGCCAACAGCGCCGCGGCCCAGATCAAGAAGGGCGATTTTGACTGGGAGATGATCTTCGGCAAACATGGGGTTCGCTGGTTTCACACGGGCGGCATCTTCGCGGCGCTTTCGGACACCACGCCGGAGGCGATGATCGAAGCCATGACCATCGCGAAAAAATACGGGACGGTTATTTCGTACGATCTGAACTACCGGGCGTCGCTATGGAAGGATATCGGCGGCAAGGAACGGGCCATCGCGGTCAACCGCACGATCGCGCCGCTGGTGGATGTGATGCTGGGTAACGAAGAGGACTTTTCGGCGGCGCTGGGCTTTAGCGTAGAGGGGCTGGATGACGGCTGCTCGAAGCTGGACCCAACGAACTTCAAAAAGATGATCGCCAAGGCGGTGAAGGCTTTTGGCAACTTCAAGGCCGTCGCGACTACGCTGCGGAACGCCAAGACGGCGACCTGCAACGATTGGGGCGCGGTGCTTTGGGCCAATGGTCAGTTTTACGATGCCACGCCGCGGCCGGGATTGGAGATCCTGGACCGTGTGGGCGGCGGCGACAGTTTCGCGTCCGGCCTGATCTATGGATTGATGGAAGGCACGAGCGCGCAGGAGGCGGTCGAGTACGGGGCCGCACACGGAGCGCTTGCGATGACGACACCGGGCGACACCACGACGGCTTCATTGAAAGAGGTGCAGCAGGTGATGAAGGGCGGCTCGGCGCGGATCGCGCGGTGATTTTTGGATAGGATTGACTAGATTTTTTTTTGACCGGATTTGCAGGATTAAAAGGATATTATGCACGGGCAAGATGCCTGTGATATGAATGCCGGCAGGATGCCGGCGGTACCAGGACGCTGCATGTCTTACAGATTCGTGAGGCGCCAGACAACGACGGTCAGCAGGACGAGAATCAGAATCAGAAAGAAGAAGAGTTTGACCACCATCGGCAGAATACGCTTGTCATTGCGCTGGTAATGGACGTCTCCAATGGCATCCGAACCGGGCTGGGCCACAACGGCGGCGGGGCAGCTTGGTGAGGCTTTGCGAATGACGGCATAAAGCAGGCGCAAGAACTGATACACGATCAGCGAGCAGATCCAGGCGGTCAACCAGATGGCGGTATAGCCGCTCACCGCTCCAGCCAGGCCGCCGCCGGCACACAACGCCCAAAAACCCATGCGGGGCACGCTCAGCCAGAAGGATTTTGATTTTTGCGCGGTTTCGCGGGAGTCCTGCTGCTGTATTTGCTGCTGGACCTGGTCGAAAACTTCCTTATTGGCGATCGGGTTGTTTGGCGTGACCGTGGTCGTACTCAGTTTAATGAGGGCTTCCTGGGTTTGCCGGTATTCGGATTGCTGTGCGTAGGCCTTGTGGGCTTGGTCCGATAAATGCATCACCAAAAAAGAACCGATACAAAGCCCCAGCAGCGCACCAAGGATCGCAAGGGATTGAATAAATTCTTTATCTTCACGCCGGATTGACATGGTTGTACCCCGTTGGCTTTTATATAGAGTATAAGAAATGATCGGACCGCCGGCAGAATTTTCCCAGGAAGTAAGATTTTTGGTTGCGAAATACCTCAGAATCTGTACTATTATTCTGCTAGTCATGAGAGTTTATGGAAAATAGAGTCCTCATTATCCGAATACTCACGGTCGTTTCAAAGGTCGCTTCGTCGGCCGCTCTTCAACCGGTTGAATTTCTCATGGATCAAAAAGGAACATCCCAGCTAACCCGATAAACAGGAAAGGAAGAACTCGCATGGAACAACTCGCACAGGAATCCAAGAAAGCCATCGGCAAGATCGGTAACTATCGCTGGGTCATTTGCGGTCTTCTGTTTTTTGCGGCGACGATCAACTATATCGACCGCAACGTGGTGAGCATTCTCAAGCCGATGATGCTGGAGTGGCCGGGATGGTCGGAGGCGTCGTATGGTCACATGATCGGCCTGTTTACCCTCTCGTATGCGATTATGATGCTTTTTGCGGGGGCATTGATCGACCGCATCGGCATTCTCAAGGGGTTTATGATCGCCATCATCTGGTGGAGCATAGCCGCCATGGGGCATGCCATCTCGGCTACCGTTGTGTCGTTCATGATCTGGCGTGTCCTGCTGGGGTTCGGCGAGGCGGCGAATTTCCCGGCGTCCATCAAGGCGGTCGCCGAATGGTTTCCAAAGAAGGAACGCGCGTTGGCGACGGGGATATTCAATTCAGGAACTACCCTGGGGGCGCTGGTTACGCCGTTTGCCATCAAATGGATACTGGACACGTTTGAAGGCTGGCATATGGAAGGCTGGCGATGGGTGTTTATTATAACGGGTCTGTTGGGCTTCATCTGGGTCATTTTTTGGCTGAGGTCTTACCGGCATCCGGCGGAGCATCCGCGGCTATCGAAAGAAGAGTTGCAGTACATTCAAAGCGAACCTGATGAAAAAGTTGAAAAAGTGCCATGGGCGCCTTTGCTAAAGTTTCGTCAGACGTGGGCCTTTACAATCGGCAAGTTTCTTACAGACCCTGTATGGTGGTTTTGGCTGTTTTGGGCACCCGGATTTTTCCATAAAAAATTCGGCGTTGATGTAAAGGAAATGGGCGGGCTTATCTTTGTAATCTATACGATGGCGGCGGTTGGTTCGGTCATCGGCGGCTGGCTCCCGGCGTTCTTCTTTAAACGCGGATGGAGCACAAACGCGGCCAGGAAAACAGCTATGCTGATTTGTGCCTTGCTGGTTGTTCCGGTTATCTTTGCATCGGTCGCAACAAATAAGTGGCTGGCCGTGGCGCTGATCGGTTTGGCGTGCGGCGCACATCAGGGCTGGTCGGCAAACATCTTCACGCTGGCTTCGGACATGTTCCCCAAGCGAGCGGTCGGCTCGGTGGTGGGTATCGGCGGGGCGGCCGGCGGAATCGGCGGTTTCGTCATCGCCAATATCGTTGGCTGGATTTTAGATAAGGACCCGAATAATTATCTACCTATATGTATTATCGCCGGTGCGATCTACCTGATCTCGCTGGTGATCATTCACCTGCTGGTTCCGAAAATGGAAAAGGCTGAAATTTAGAAAGGCGAACATGGCCAGACATTCGCGTCTTGAAACGCTCTGCTACATGAAATCGGCCGGGCTGGTGCCGGTGTTTTATCATGCCGATAGTGAGACCGCCAAAGCGGTGGCCAACGCCTGCTGCGATGGCGGGGCGGCCATCCTGGAGTTTACCAACCGCGGCGACCGCGCGATCGACGTGTTCAATGCGCTCGTTGTTTACCGGGATACGCAGCGGCCGGACTTGATCCTGGGGGCCGGCTCGATCGTCGATGCGCCGACGGCGGCGATGTATATCGCCGCGGGAGCCGACTTTATCGTCGGGCCGATCCTGGACGAAGAGGTGGCCCGGCTCTGCAACGCGCGCAAGGTGCCATACTGCCCCGGCTGCGGTTCGGCGACGGAAGTGCACCGCGCGCATATCCTGGGCGCCGAGATCTGCAAGGTCTTTCCCGGCGGGTGCGTCGGCGGGCCCTCGTTTGTCAAATCCATCAAGGGCCCGATGCCGTGGACCGAGATCATGCCCACCGGCGGGGTCGAGCCGACGGAAGAGAGCCTGACGGCGTGGTTTAACGCGGGGGTCGCGTGCGTCGGGATCGGGGGAAACTTGCTGACAAAGGAACTGATCTCCAAAGGCGACTGGGCGGGCATCCGTGACAAGGTGCGCCAGACGCTGGAACTGATCCGCATAATCCGCAGCAGACTAAAATAGTGAATACGAAAACAAGCATCGTAGCGACTCTTGGGCCGGCCAGCCAGCAGACGGAGACACTGGACAAGCTGATCGGCCTGGGTGTCTCGGTCTTTCGGCTTAATTTCTCGCACGGCACATTTGAGACCCACCAAACGACGCTGGAGCATATCAACCAGGCCAGGAAGTCTTTTCCTTATTGCGTCGCCGTCATGGGCGATCTGAGCGGGCCCAAGATCCGCATCGGGCAAATCGAGCCGGGCACGTCGCTGACCGAAGGCAGGACCGTTAAGGTCATGATCGGCGAGACCTTGGGCAATGCCCTGGCTTTCACCACGACCTACGCCGATTTGATCAAGGATGTGCAAGTCGGGCAGCGCATCCTGCTGGACGATGGGCAGCTTGTATTGAAAGTGAAAGAGAAAACGCCGACGCATCTGGTTTGCCAGGTCGTTATTGGGGGGCCGCTTTCGAGCCGCAAGGGGATGAACCTGCCGGATACGCAATTGAGCACGCCGGCGATCACGCCGCGGGACTGGCAGTGCGTGGATTGGGCGATCGCGCACGAGCTGGATTACCTGGCGTTGAGTTTTGTGCAGCGAGCCGATGAGGTCCGGCAGCTAAAGGACTATCTGAAACAGAAAGGCTCGCGCATCAAGGTGATCCCCAAGATCGAAAAGCCGCTGGCAATCGAGAACATCGAGTCCATTATCGTCGCGGCCGATGGCATCATGATGGCCCGCGGTGACCTCGGGGTAGAGATGGACCTGGCCCAGGTGCCGCTGGTGCAGAAACGCATCACGGCGCTGTGCAGGCGTCTGGGCAAGCCGGTCATCATCGCCACGCAGGTCCTGCAGTCGATGATCGAGAACTTTTCACCGACGCGGGCGGAGGCGACCGATGTTGCCAATGCGGTGATGGAATACGCCGACGCGGTGATGCTGTCGGGGGAGACGGCGGTGGGCAAATACCCGGTGGAGGCGGTGCGGTGGCTGGCTCATATCTGCCGGACTACCGAGGCGTACATGGACAGCCGAAGCGAGCCGCGGCCGGTGATCGACACGGCCCCCGAGCAGATGGAGATGCAGTCGATCGCGCGTGCGTCGGCCGCGATGCTGGATGAGATCAAGGCCGCCTGCGTGGTGGCCTGGGCCCATGATACGGATGACGTGCGTCTGCTCAGCAAGGTGCGGATCGATGTGCCGGTCCTGTCTTTAAGCGCCGATGCACTGACGGCCCGGCAGGCGGCTCTGTATTACGGGATGGTCAGCATGCAGCACGCCGAGCCGGCATCGTATGATGAGTGGGTGGCCGCGGCAGAGAAGGTCGTGACGGCGCTTGGGCTGGCCGGGCCCGGCCAGCACCTCCTGATGATGCCGCCGCGTTCAACCCTGTCGCAGCATACCGCCTATACGCTGACATTTCACACGGTCGCGGGCTGATTCAATATACCACGCCCATCAGCCAATTATCGGCCAGAACGAGCATATCGGGCAGATTCACGGTTCCATCCAACGGCGCTGCCAGGTCCGCGTCCGCATTCCAGTTGGGGCTGGAGGTGCTGGACATCCAGGCGGAGCTGAACACGGAAAAATCCTGCAGGTCGACGCGGTAGTCGCGTGTTTGCGGCGCGATGTCACCGGTTACCGGCCCGGCGGCGATCCGCTGAAACTCAAGCCGCGGGTCATCTTCGAGCATGAAACCGCCGGCCCGCAGAACCAGATTGTACTGTGTAAACAAGTTCATGCCGAGGATGCCGTCCAGTGTGCCGCCTTCGGGGCTGAAGATATCGAGCATGACCACGGGGACGTTGGTAAACTGCAGCCAGTCGCCGACGGCGGGAATCGTGAGCGCATCGATATAAAAGCCCGGAGCGTCAATAGACTGGCCGTCAACGCCCTGGATCTGCACTACGAAGTCTTTGTTGGCCGGCTGCAGGCCGAGCCTGGCGGCAACCCGCGAGCCAATGACGGTAACCTGGGCGCCCGTATCGAGCATGAAACGGTTCTTGTCATCGGCATGACGGCTCCCCTCGACCAAATCCACGCCATGAAAGAAGAACAGGCTCTGAGAGGAAACCCCCATGACGACCGACGGAGTTATGGGAGAATAGTCCATTTCGAAACTGAAAAGATCCGAAAACATGTTCATCAGGTCCTCGGGATCAAAGCCATAGGTGATGTACTGAACGTTCGTGGCGGCGGAGGGCTTGAGTTCCATCGGGACATAATTGGGGTACGAAGGGCCTTCGCCTTTTTCGTACAGGGTGACGGTCGGGCCGGTATAGGTTACGCCCGCGCAGGTGGCCGTGATGGGCTGGTCCACCCGGATGTGCGTGTCATAGAAAACGCTCAGAGGCGTTCCGATGGCGGTCGCCAGGTCAGGATTGCTGCCGGGGTTTTGCCCGATGAGGGTGGCGACATTATATTCGCCGAGCATGCCGGCCGTTGCGGGAAGGACCATCTCCGTCTGGCCGGGGGCGTTGGGTTCAAGGGCATCAAGGCCGCTGACAAAGACGGCATACGGCCAGGTCACGTGCGCATCGACTGCGCCGGTCACGCCGGCGACGGATACGAAATTGTCATTGGTCAGGTAGGTAGAGTTGTACAATCCGGCGCGCACGGCGTTTTGATAGCTGATCACGTGCGCGCTGGCGCCGGTGTCAAAGATGGCGATGAAGTAGCTGGTTCGAGGGTTTTTGCCGGAAGGGGGCGTACCGACATACGAGGAAGGGAACGCGTCATAGATGCCGGTGGTCTCGGCGTCGAGGCTTTCGCGGGTGACCGTGACGGCGACCCACGGCACAAAGCCGTCGATCGGAGGCGAGTCGATGACATTGGATACGGCAGTTTCGGCCTGTGCCGCAGCAAGCTGTTGCGGCGGAGTCTGCCGCAGATACCGTACCTGTTTGATCTTTGAGCCGGAAGGCCCGTTCCAGTTTACCGGTTCAGCGTACAAGAGCCCCGCGGCGGCAAAAAGAAAAACCAGATGCAGATGTCCGGATTTCGTCATAGCTCATCATCCTTTCCAAAGCACATGGAATGCTTTTTCGGCTAAAAAGAGCCCCCAAACAACCGTTGAAATGCAAATTCTCAGGAAAGTATAGCCGATTTTGGGTGCGTATTCAAGGATTCTTTGGGTTTTTGTGTCCGATAAAATCCGGCAGCTAGACGGCTTAACTTTTGACGGGAATTAGACTATGGGATGGTCGCGGCATTGTGCATCCAGCTTTCACTGCAAAAGCGGAATTACCCTCGCCGTTTCAGCAATAATCGGCTGGAAGCCAGGAGTAAAAATGTTGCGGGTTCGGGGATGACATGCAGAGTAACATGGTTGAACGAATTATCTACGAAGTAAAGATCGAGCGGCTGGTCGTTTTGCCAGTATCCCAACAGGCGAACATTGGTTACCTGTTCTCCCAAGTTCCGCCATCGCCTTTCTTCTGTGTACTGAAAATCATAACCGTACAGATCCATTTGTGCGCCTGAAGCAATATAAATGTGGCCTTCGATAATCCCGCCGGAGACGATCATCGTGCTTGTATTATTGAGAGAAACATTATTCTCATATGGACAACGAATTAAACCGTCATCATCGAGATTTTCCGGATCAAAGACCCAAAAGTCATTGCTGATAGTACCTCCCTGCATTGTAATTGCTGCTGAGCCATTGACTATCAGCGTACCAATGCTGCCGCCGGTGATGGTTACATGGGGTGTTCCCTGAATGGTTCCGTTTACGTTGACCACAATGAATTGTGCATCGTCCCCCAGTTGGCTGTCGGAGGAAATCGTGGTATCCGTCCATGCGGAAAAAGATTCTGCTATTAATATCAGCACAAAAAGAAACAGGAAATATGTCTTGTGTGTCATTTTACATCCCTTTCATTTGATAATGTATTTATTATAAGCATTTTACAATTGGTGTTGCTACGAAACAGGCTACCGTGTTAAAGAAGCCAACCAGCAAACCGAGCAATACAGCCTGCCTAAGTGTTGTATTGAACAACGCTCTCCAAAGCACAAAATTCAGGGCCGCAAGCAAGACAAACGCAAAAAAAATCAAAAACATCTGCGGGTCTGGCCGTATGTCCGGCCGCAAAATATAAAAGTTATCTCGCGCGACAAAGAAATTCTGTGACAGGTCTGTTGATATGCCGGAAATAATTGTACTGGGGGCAACAATCAGAACAAGATAAACCGCAAACTTCCAAAAGGCAAATTCCTTTAATTTACGGAGGATGCCATAGCTAACAAAAAAAGCTATGCTGTTCATGACAGCACACACACAAATAACAGAAAGAAGGATGTGTATGTGCAGCACTGATGGATACAAAATGAACCCGAATAAACACAATGCGATATAGGCCGATAAGCCTAAGCACCATTGTACAATATTTTTTTTCATACTGTCCCTTTCTAAGGGTTCGAACGTATTCTAAAGTTTTGCGCGTCGCCTTGCCCCTTTATGCGGTAATTCTGAACCGGGTCGTCCGGGCCAAAGTGGTCTTGTTGGTAAATTGCCTCCGTCAATGCCCAATACAATTCTTCCCCTTCGCCAAGAGCCTCCCATTCATTGCGAGAAAATTGCTGATAATCTGTTTCAAGGGGCCAGTATGCGATCAATCGAGCTTCACTTTCATTGAACCATGCCTGATAAAAACGGCTTTCACTGGTATCTGCCATGCCGCACGCGACACTCATGTCATTTTGGGGGAAGTCGAAAAGTCCTTGTTTGCCTAATGCTCCCCACACTAAAATGCCAGTGCCAGGGTGTATTGTCAAATGTGCTCCCAAACAGCCGTCGAATTGGAAAAATCTAAGATCAGTAAATCCCATTGTAACAAAACTTTTCAACGTCTGTTCTTTCCGTCCGGGTAACGGGTCTTTGCACCACGTCGGTGGCGTCCCAACAAAATCGCTGGCTTTGGCGGAAACAACGTCCACATCATATAGAGCGATCATGGTTCTTAAAATACCGTTTTGGCCATCTTGAACGGATGAATTGCCGTGTGCATCAATGTAGAGATATTTAAGTTGTGGTGCATACTTCGCAACGTTCGCATATGTGGCGGATTTTCCTTTTAATTCGACATATTTAACACCCCTGTTTTTGAAGGCGGTTTTGACCGCATTGGTCGTTCTGTAACCGTGCATGTTTAACCACCAATCAGGACGAACCAGCATTGCTATGACATCGGGGTCGGGCGGTGAAAGAGGCGAATGGGCTACACCGGTTGTCTTTGCCACAGAAGCCCCACTACTGGATTCAAAGCTGACATGGTCGATGTCATGGCTTGTTACAATATTTGCCGGGATAAAGCCAGCGATAGTGTTCGCGGTGAATGATTGTGCCCAGACTAATTGACCACCATCAGCATATACATTTACTGACGCATTATCAATGTTTGCATTGTACGCAGCGAAGGGAATGGGCTCATTCGGTTCGTAACTTTCCGGCAACAAACAATAACTTAGCGTTGATGAATACACAATATCTGTAAGGCCAGAACATGTAATTTGTCCATCACAATCTATCGCTATTAATTTAAGCTGTTGGGGTTTATTGCCAAATTCTGAAATATCTATACCCAAGCATCTGCCGTCTTGAAATCCGGTTATTTTTCCAACATATTTACCATTGATATATGCAAAAATGTCTTGTGTGGTTGATGTATAACCGCTAACTGAAATCGCTACCCAACCACTATTAGGGTTACCGTTAATAACTGGAACAATATCGGGTAGTGCAGGTGCCGCTTGCCACATTCCAGCCAGTATCGCAAAATCGGCCAAGTCCACAAAGCCATCGTCGTTCCAATCGCCGCCGAACGAAACAAAATTCGGGTCAATCCAGAGTTCGGGGTGGTTCGGGTCAAAGATGTAAAGATTCGGGTCAATGTAGCCCGGACTGTTAGGGTCGAATGGTGAATACTCTAACCAGTATTCGCTAATCTCAATCAGGTCGTCAATGTCTGTCCCGGCAACACCTTCGCCGCCGACATAATCCCAATCCATGTGGTGAAAACCGATGTCAATCACACCAGCATCCGGCAGACTATTAAAGTTCGTTGTCATCCCAATAATCTGTGTCTGCTCAATGTATTGTGAACCGGCGTCAATAAAGGCCGAGCCGTCGATAAGATAGTGGTGCTGATACGGTTTGTCGCCGATGTAAGGATAATAAGGATATGTTTCTGCATAGACCGCATTGTATTCGTCGAACTCCCAATTCCTATCATAGAGATTGTCATAATATCCGGTATTGGCCACCAGCGCATACATGGCACCGTCCCTTAGATTCAGCCCATAACAACCTGTGTCTGGATATGAGCCCGAGACGATATTATTGAGCAGATGCACCGTAGGGGCTTGGTTCGGGTCTGCCACGCCGCGAACCGTAATGCCGCAAAACGTATATTCTGAACCATCGCACGTGTTGTGCTCAATCGTGAGAATGTTCTCCGTATCGGGAACGTCGTTGGGGTCGGGACTCAGATAAGCTTCAATACCAGCCTCGTCATTGAAGAAACACAAATTGTTGCGAATGTCGGTCAACCGGGGGCCGAATTCATAAACACCCCAGATGTTACCAAAGAGATAGTTATTTTCGATTGGGTTGTCCAAACGAATATCGTCAGTTAAGATTCCCCAGACAGCACCTTCAATCATATTGTACCTGATTGTTGTGGCAGGGGACGCTGTTTCTTCGATATACAAAGGAGAATAATAATAGGGACCGTCATAAGGCAATACTTGCCAATAGTATCCAATGTAATCGGGATAGTCATAATATAACCAATCAGGCGTAAAGATAATTGGCTTATCGGGTGTGCCTTTGGAAATCAAAGTTCCTCCATTGTTGACATACAATCCGCAACGATACCCGAAAATAACGGTGGTGCCGGGTTCAATTATAAGTAATGCCTGAACATCTATTCCATTTACATCAGTGATATAATAGACGTTGTTTGCATCCCATACCTGATTGGTTGTAATGTCCGAATTGATTTCTATAACAGTCGGTTCCAAATCAAGCATTTCCAACATTGCCTGTTGGGGCCATCCGGCAAAGCTGTCCAATTCATCACGTGGAGGACTGCTTGAACTGGGGGGACATTGGGCGATTACGGGCGTTGGTTCGTTGCGTTCAATCAAGGGAGGCAGGACCATTTCGCCAAACGAGATCGCCTCATCTGAAAAAGCGAAGTTAGTCCCCCAATTGCCGGCTGCGCTGTTTTCCTGATCAATATAAATGGTTACGTATCCGCTGTTATATCGAAATTTGAAATAGCCGACAATGTCGTTTGCATCGGCAGCCCATTTAATGCCCCCTATTGATACCCAACCATTCGGCTCATCGATGACAGGCTCAAATCCCCAACCTATTTCCCAGCCAAAGTCATTGCAGTCGGCTTCGCTCATGGCCGAAGTAATCGTTGCATCGCCTCTGACAAAAGCATCAAGTTGCATGAAGAGCAGCGGCTCATCGGTGTGCACCCAGACGGTGACTTCATCGTTCGGATCGGGCATTGTCGTATCCGCAGTCAACGAGATGGACGCTGCCGCAGCCGCAAACGAAAATAATAGACATGACCAAACCACCCCGATCGTCCTCATCGTTTTCTCCTTAAACAATAAGATCACCGTTTCTTATTCTCCCTCGGACGCGCAAAGTCATCAGACTTCGGATATTTTAGCTGTGAAAATGATAATACATATCCGAAATCATTTGTCAAATTAAAAATAGGGCACAAAAGTAGTCTTTACAGAACTTGTATCCTCTAAATCTCTATTGCGAATTGTTTAATGCCGTTTTTTGGTAAACCGGGCCCTGGGGTGTGACGATAAACAGGCAGATTGGAAACCTTGCTGCCAGGAGAACACAGATGGGAATTCAGAATTGGTCCGAAAACATGATCCTTTTGAATCTGTCCAGGGAACCGGACATGGGCGAAGAACTGCAGACGGTCATTGCGCAGGTCACGGCCAACAGCGATCTGGACGTCGTGGTGGACTTTGCGGATGTGGATATCGTCACGTCCTCGAGCGTGGCTAAACTGCTCAAACTTCGCAAGGTTCTCTATGACAACAACCGCAAACTGGTCTTCTCTTCGGTGCGTCCCAAGACGAAGGCGATTTTCAATATCACCGGGCTCGATAAGGTATTCGAGTTCGTGGATGATCAATTTGTGGCGCTGGCCTCCGTGCAACTAGTCAATTGAGCGACGGTAAACTCAAAAAAGAGATTGTCTATTACCGCGCGATCGGCTATACTATAGCCTGCGTATAGATGTTTTGTACAAGCACATTTCGAACCCCGCTTAAAACGCGAGCGGTGTTCGCAATCTGCTTGCCGTCAATTTGGAGAATCAATGGAAGCCGATACGGTCAAGCGGATCCAGCAATTGCTGGATTACCAATTTAAAGATGTTCGTTACCTGCACGAAGCTTTTCTGCATTCCTCGATCGCCGACGATCGCCTTCAAAGCAATGAGCGGATGGAATTTCTGGGCGATAGTGTCCTGTCGCTGGTCATCTGCGATACGCTGTTTAACCGCTTTCCGGACTACCAGGAAGGCGACCTGACCAAGATCAAGAGCCGCCTGGTGTCGCGCAAGACCTGTTCGGAGGTGGCCAACGGACTCGGGCTGCCTCGTTATATCCGCGTGGGCAAGGGAATGGACCAGACGCGCGCGATGACCGGGTCGATCGCGGCGGCCAGCCTGGAATCCGTGATCGGGGCCATTTACCTGGACGGCGGGATGGCGCCGGCCGAGCGTTTTATTTTGCGACTCTACGAGCCGCTGATCGCGCAGGCCGACGCCCAGCAGCACCAGGAAAACTACAAGTCGCTTCTTCAGCAATACTGCCAGCAGGAATTCAACTGCACGCCGCTCTATGACCTGCTGGATGAGAAGGGGCCCGATCACAACAAGTGTTTCGAGATGGCCGTGGTGATCCGGCACAGACGGTTTCAAAGTGCCTGGGGCGTTACGAAGAAGGAAGCCGAACAGAAGGCAGCCTTCCACGCGGCGGTGGAATTGGGATTGATCGTCAAGGTTGGCGACGAGCCTTTGACTAGCTCGTGATCAGCCAATCGACCAGGTTTAGCACGATGATGGCGGCGATCAAAAAGACGCTGATGGTCATAAACAGCAGCAGCGAATCCAGCAGATACTTCCGCATGAACAGGACGCGCATCTTGGTGGCCTTATAGACCAGGGCGATGGCGGCCAGCAGGGGAAACATCCACAGCAGCGATTGCGGCGTGGTGCCGATGGATTCCGGCGTGGTGAACGAAGCCAGCATGGCCGAAAAGTCAGGCACTCTCATCCTCCTCGGCGCCGATCAGTTCGCCGCGTCCGCAATAGGCCATGTAGACGCTGCTTAGAATGCACAGCAGGTTCAACAGGCCCGCGATGCCCGTGTAGATCTGGCCGATGTCGCAGGGCCGGCCATAGGTGGGGAACTGGCCGTTCTGCGTAAGCTTTGAAAGGATGCCGACGGCCGGCGAAAAAAATATCTGGGCCAGGAACCAGGGCCACGAGGCCACACGGTTGACCACGCCGATGGAACCGATATACAGGCCCGTGCAAAACAGGGCGGTGATGCAGACGAAGAGGATGACGCCGCGTTTGCGTTCACGGATCAGAAAATGACCGGCGCCGGGAACGGCCCAGGCGGCCAATCCCACAATGACCAGCCATAAGGCGTGGTCCGGGCCGGATCGATTGTTTGCGCTGTTTGCCATTAGAACGCGTCTTGTACGGGGGGTGGAAGCTGCTGCTGCCGCTCGATCGGTCCTTGCTGTTCCTCGGCTTTGTAATCCATTCGCTTGAGAATATTGTCAGGGCCAAAGTGCGTCAGCGCCAGTTCGGCGTTGTTTTCCATGTTTAACTGCAGCGCGGTCATGGCTTTGTTGTCGAGGAAGTCCTGGATCGTGGCAGGCTCGCGGACCACTTCCTTGACCACGTAAAACGAGGCCTGCGGCTCGAACTGGAGAACCTGCTGCATGGGCCCGGTGGACTTGGCATCCTCGGGCAGCAGTTCGTACAACCGATTGGTGAGCATGCCGTTGGTGACCTGCACCTTGAGCCCGATACCGCGGCCGGGGTTGTCGGCGATGAACTGCTTGATGGCATTCATGTCGGCCGGCGAAATCCGCTGCTGCTGCGCGATCTTGTCCAGCTTGACGGCCAGGCCTGCATTTTTAGCCGCGTATTTTTCATTGTAGGTCTGCACGGCCTTTTCCCAGCCCTGGTCCTTTGCCAACTGCGCCAGTTCCTCGGCGGCCGCCTGGGCTCGATCCATCGCCTTCAGCGTGAGCAGGTCCTGCTTGACCTGGTCCTTCAGCGAGAAGGTGGTGTCTTCCTTGGGCTGCTCTTCGAAGATGCGAATGCCGCTGGTATCGTAGGTCAGGTTCATGTCGTCCGGGACCTGCGGTTCCTTGATATCCACTACGCGGGCCAGGGCCATGATGCGTTTGAACTTGCTTTGTTCCTGAACAAAGAATCCGCCCTCAAAGGGGCCCATGTTTTCCCAAACGCGGACGGTAGGGATGCCGATGCGCTGACGCTCGGGCTTGTTGACCGTGGCGGCAAATGCAAGTTCACCCAGGGGCAGATACCCCTGGCGCTGCTGCATGCTCAGCCGGTTCAGGATGGATCGCTGATAGAACTGTTCGGGTCCGAGCAGGCCGGTCTTGCCGACGAAGACGGGCACCTTATACTTTTGGC
Source organism: Planctomycetaceae bacterium (assembly GCA_021372945.1). Classification (GTDB taxonomy): domain Bacteria; phylum Planctomycetota; class Phycisphaerae; order Sedimentisphaerales; family Anaerohalosphaeraceae; genus 4572-13. The sequence goes on from JAJFTK010000089.1 coordinate 19,193, forward strand.
GAAGCTGGTCGGCGGCGGTCTGATAATCGCCGGCGGCCGTCTGCAGCTGTTCAGGCGTGGCCTCTTCAAAATTGACGGATTCAAAGCCTTTCTCGGTCAGCTCTTTGGCCTCCAGGAAGATCTGGCTCGCCAGCGTTTGAAGCTTCTGTTCCTCCAGTTGGGCCATGATCTCGCGTTCGACTTCCGAGAACGGACGCGTCTTGGTGATCTTCGTCGAATCGGGGTTGTTGGGGTCGGAGGGAATCTGCGAACGGAACTGGCTGATGTTCGTGGTGTAGTAATTTTCCACGGCTTCGGCGGTAGGCTTTTCGATGTTCTTCTTGACCTCATCCAGCGGCACGATCAGGTATTCGATCTGAACGCGTTTGGGGAGTTTATAGCCGAAGCCGAACGGATCTTCAGGCGTGAAAATATTCGGAGCGAATGCCTTGTAGGCGTCAAACTGCTTTTGCAAGTCGGCCTCTGCCGGCTGGGCATTGGGGTCGATAAACTCATCGGCCGGGATCCTGGCATATTCTGCGTCGATGCGTTCCTGGTTACGGGCCACCTGGGCGCGAATCTGGCTGATCGTTACCGCCTGGTTATTTAAGACGTTGCCGGCATAACCCATGACGCTCATCAGGTCCGCAAACGTGCGGAGGATCTGTTCTTCCGGCAGGTTTGTGCGGCGCACCACCTGGGACATCAGGGACGCATAATCGAGCTGCTTATTCGTCATCTGCGGAACGATGGCCTGCAGCGTCAGGCGTGCGCTCTCGGTGGGAATGACAAAACCCGCCCGATAGGTTTCGGCCTTGAGCAGGATCCAGAGCACCTCGGGGCGTTCGCGACGCTCATTGAAATACGATTCGATCTGTTCGACGGAAATCGGCAGTTGCCCCTGCTGGGCGGCCTGCTTGAGCTGGACGGGCAAGTCGCCTGTTACCTGGGAATTCCGGAAAAGCAGGTTGACCATTAGCGGACCGGACAGCCCCGCCTGCTGGCTCATCAGAAGCCGGTCGGCCATAAGCATTTGCAGGACCAACAGTTCGTTCTGGGCTTTGAGGAAATCCTGCGCCTTGACCTTCTGATTGTCATATTGACCCAGAAGCGGATTGTCGCCGCCGAATATGCTGACAATGATCTTGATGCCATAAGAACCAACCACGAAGGAGATCATCGAGAAGATAACGACAAAAACCATAATCTTACGGTTGTTCTTACGAATCCATTTAACGATATTCATAGTTTTGCTGTGTCCTTGAACGAGAATCGCAGTATTACCAAAGGTTTACGAATTGTGACAGTATATAGGAAAGAATGCCGGTTGCAAGCAAAAATGCACATTGGCGAAGAATAAAATCCCGCTTGCGCAAGAAAAAAACAGGCCTACAAAAGTATGCGGCGATTCGGTTAGGTTAGAGGATGAGCATGGCGTCGCCGTAGGAGAAAAATCGGTATTTCTGCTCGACGGCGTGGCGGTAAGCCCCGAGGATGGGCTCCAGGCCCGCGAAGGCGGCGACCAGGGCCAGCAGGGTGGACTTGGGCAGGTGGAAATTGGTCAGTATGGCATCGACGAGCTTGAACGTATAGCCGGGGCGGATGAAAATGGCGGTCTTGCCGCTGCCGGGGCTGATGCGCCGGCCCTGGGCGATGGTTTCAAGCGTGCGGACGGAGGTGGTGCCGACGGCGATGATGCGTCCGCCGGAAGCGGCGGCAGTGTTGATAATCGATGCGGCGTCGGGGGTGATTTCATAGAATTCCTCGTGCATGGGGTGGTCCTCCAGGGCAGCGGTCTCGACGGGCCGGAAGGTGCCTATGCCGACGTGGAGCGTGATATAGGCGATTTTGACGCCAAGAGCCGCGATTTTGTCGAGCATAGGCTGGTCAAAGTGCAGGCCGGCGGTGGGGGCGGCGACGGCGCCAGGCCGGCGGGCGAAGACGGTCTGGTAGCGGTCCAGATCGTCTGCGGTGTGCGTATCTCCTTTGCGGCGCTTGATATACGGCGGCAGCGGGGCAAAGCCGATGCGGTCGAGAATGGCCGGGGCGCCAAGATCGCAGTCAGGCATCAGGACCCACTGGCCGGGGATTCGGCTGCGGCTGACAATAGCGGTTATCCAGACGTTGAGCGAACGATCGAGGAGTTGTAAGGTGTCGCCGGAGCGAAGCTTACGGGCGTTCTTGAGCAGGACCTGCCATGAGCGGTCGGGCTGCTCAGAGAGGAAGAGGCCCTCGATCTGGGCACCGGTGGGCTTCTGGGCGAAAAAGCGGGCCGGCAGAACGCGGGTGTTGTTGAGGACCAGGCAGTCGCCGGGGCGAAGGTACCCGGGCAAGTCGGCGAACATGCGGTCGTAAAGCCCGCCATCGCCGCGGTTTAGAACGAGCAGGCGGGACTGCGGCCGCCGGGCGGGCGGGGACTGGGCGATCAGTTCTGGCGGCAGATCGTAGCTTAGGTCATCGGTCTTCATGCGGGAAGGGTAACAAAAGGACGGCGGATTTTCAAAAAAAATATGGCCTCTGTAAATGGTTTATGTATAATGGGTTACTTTAATACAGGCGGCCAAACGCAAGCGGCAAAAAACGCGCGGCCGCGCGTTAAAGCACGGGCGAAAAAGGCCGATAGGTAAGAGGCGTGTTGCCGCGACGCGAAACTGGAAGATGGAAATCTTTAGCAGTCAAGAGGTTAGGTGAAGGATATGCAACCGGAGTTTTCATTCGAGCAGAGCTGCCTGGCGATAGCGGTCATGGAGAAGGAAGAGGTCATCATGCAGCTTTTGGGGTTCCAGGGGCCGCTCAAGCTTGATTTCACGCGGGAGTATCTTGAGAACCTGACGGTCGATCGGCTGCGGCATATCCTTTTGGCAGCGGTAGTTACGGCGGGGCGGAAGTGCGCAAGCTAGGCGCAGGAATTCTCAATTCTTAATTCGCAATTCTCAATTTCGATTGTTCATCGATCATTCACTTTGGCGAATTGTTTGCACTTGAAATTGACGGCTCTGCGGCGACGCCGGACGACCTGGCACGACCTGCGGCGACCCGAAAATGACAGAAAAACGCACGCGAATGACGCGAATCGCGGAGGGCAAGACAGCAAAGATTGAGCAATCCAAATGTCGGGTTTAGACACGGTTTCACACGGTTTTTTAGACACGGATTCACACCCTCCTTCGCTAACGTTGCGGAAGGGCAGGCAGATTAACACTGTCAGTGAGTCGGGTTTAGACATGGATTCACACGGTTTTTGGACACGGATTCACGCTTTTTTTTAGACACGGATTCACACAGATTAACACTGTCAGTGAGTCTGGTTTAGACACCGGTTTCACACCCCTCCTTCGCTAAATCTGCGGAAGGGCAAGCTGATTAACGCTGTTTTTTATTGAATGGTAAATTGCTCTATTGGGCGGAGAATTTGGGGGCAGATTTTTTTATCGTGTGACTCATAGTCCGTTGTCTTTTGAATCCAGGGGGGTACAGCCCGCCTTCTAGAATTTTAAAATGCTATTTATAGTCTGTCGATTGGGGCGGCAGATTTTTCTATAGTGTGACTCATAGTCCGTTGAATTCTTTCGCCCTTTCAGGGCTAATGAAGAGAGAGAGTGTGTGTGTGCTCTTTTTCCGGGGGTTGACACGCCCCGGCTATTAAACTGTCGCCCCATCGGGGCTTAGCTTGATTCAAAACACTTGCTGATAGGAAGGGCAATGGAAAAGATCGTTACGATTAAATTGAATGAGACTGATATTGGGCAGGTGCTGGATGGACTTGAACAACGGCGGATCATCTGGCAAGCTACAGCAGAGTACCTTGAATGCGGGTCTACTGAGCTGAGCGATGTTATTGAGGAGTGTTCGGATTCGGAAGAGGCGCAGGCCATCGCAGATTACTACCAGTACTTAATCGATACGATCAAAAAGCAATTGGTCTGCCAGATCGTATCAAACAGTTCAAAAAACTAAGAGCGAAATATCTTGTTACGGTGGTATTCAAAATACTCAACGTTTGGAACAAATCTGTTTGGCAGCGTAATTGTCTTGCCTTGAATATCGAGCAAGGCGACTTTATGGACATTGCAGACGTTAGCTCGTTTGACGTCTTTAGAAATCAGAATACTGTAACCGCTATCGACGGATAGATAACCGCGGTCAAATGCGCGATCGTGCAGGGTACACAGGCAAAGACCATTGCGAGGGTCGGCCCTCTTGGATTCGTCATCGCACCACGGGATGATATGACTTGCGTTCAGCAGATCGGGCATCGCTATTTGACAAAACGAGCAGGCATACTCGTAGCTAGAAAGAACTGAATCACGGAAGAAACGCTGGACAAGACGAACCTTTACCGTGGCTTGCTTTTCTGTCGCACCTTCCGGGATCAGATCTTCCGGCTGACTGAGAGCAGGCAGCAACTGTTTCGAAAACTGCTTGCGTTGAATCTCGGCGGATTCGACAGCAAGCTGCTGCCAGCGGTTGTTGAATTCGTTCCAGACCTCCTCGTCCTTCTTGCTGCCGTGCTTGAGGCCAGTGACATTTCGATTTTGAAGGGTTGCATCAAAACGGCCAAGATTGCCCATTTTCATGGAAACGGAAGCAGGCGTGCGACCGAGCAGTTTAGCCAGTTCGATCACAAGCGGATTGGTCTGATTAATCTGGCCAAAAGGTATGCGGCAATACAAATCCAAGGCAAGGATCAGTTCTTCGCGTGTCCAGTTTCGTCGTTCGGAATCCATACTCATTCTCCCACTTACATCTGGTGACAAATGGTAAAACAAACCTTAGCAAAAAGATAGTTAAAAATCGGAGGCAACTTATGTGTAGGGAGCCCGTAATGACGGTGAAGGCTTTGTTAATTCTTCTGTTCAAATTCGAAAGTCAGCATGGAGATTTTGAAATTTGGTTATCAAGCGATGAGGAAGGCAATGAGTTTCTGCCCATGAATAAGGACGACAAGCTTTCTGTGGGTATAGAATTTGATCGTGGTCGATTGATTTTCTTTCCTGACCATCGGTGAACCCTCTGTTATGCAAGGGACTGTCAATGAATAAAATCGAAAACTGTGTTGCGGAATACGGAAGCACGCTCGGGAAGCACGCGCAACGGAGCGGGGACGAATGGCTGAACATTGAACGAATGCTGGTCAGTGAACATGAATGGACGGAGCAAGCGGCGGCTTGCCTTGTCTGGCTGGTGCGGGAGTATGGCAGTTTTGTTTTGGGGAATGCGTATGCGCTGGCGGTTGTGTTGGGAATCGAGGCTGGGGAGGCGGGATTGTAAGACATATAGGACGAATAGGACGTATAAGACGCATAGGACGCGTAATCGCTGACACGGACTAACATGGACGGACACAGACAAACACGGACGAACACGGGAATAATAAGCGGAACATTGCAGCGTTGAAGAGAATGGGGTGGAGGGTGCTGGTGGTTTGGGAATGCCAAGTGAGGGATTTGGAGAAGGTGAGGAGAAGGGTCTGCGAGTTCCTCGCCGAAAAATAAATCCTAATTTCTAAGCACTAAATACTAAACAAATTCAAATTACCAAAAAACCAAAGCACTAAACACATAAGCGGACTTTTTCTGAATCAATAGATTTCTCATTGCGGCCTAAAGGCCATCCATTCGAAATGACCGTTTTCTGCGTTTGACGATTGATTCTGAAATTTCCTACTGCCTGTTTCCAATTTCCAATTTTCAATTTCCTAATGAAGCATTTCCAAGGCGGGGGAGAGGAGGGCGTCGTTGTATTCCTGCATGATTTTTTGGATGAGGCGTTTGACGGGGATGATCTCGTCGCAGCGCCAGGCGTTGCTGCCGGCAAAGACGAAGGACTCGTCCAGTTGGCCCTGCGAGGCGCGGGCGAGAACCTCGGCGATGCAGTAGGGCGCGACGGCGGGGCTGCAGGTTCGCAGGCACTGGTACTTGCATTTGAAGGGGACGCGGTGTCCGCTGTTGATGCGGTCGACGAAGGCGTTGCGGATGACGCGGCCGGGCATGCCGACGGGACTCTTGATGATCGTCAGGTCGCCGGGACGGGCGTCGAGGTAGGCCTGCTTGAAGCGGATGTCGACGTCGCATTCGTCGGTGCAGACAAAGCGCGTGGCTATCTGGACGCCCGAGGCGCCGGCCGCGAGATAGCGGGCCATGTCGGCGCCGCTGAAGATGCCGCCGGCCGCGATGACGGGGAAGGGCGCGGGCAGCTCGCTGATGAATTGCAGGACTTCGGCGAGCGTCTGGTCGAGCGTGGGGCTGTTCTGCTGGATCTGCTCGAGGCTGTAGCCGAGATGGCCGCCGGCGTGAATGCCTTCGACGACGACGGCGTCGGGGCCGCGGTTGAAGTCTTTCATCCACTTGCGATAGATAAGCCTGAGCGAGCGTGCCGACGAGACGACGGGCACGAGCATGATATTCGTTCCGGCGGTGTAGGCGGGCAGATGCATGGGCAGGCCGGCGCCGGAGATGATCATGTCGACCTTTTCCTGGGCACAGACGCCGACGAGCGATTCGTAATTGGAGGCGGCGACCATGGCATTGACGCCGATGACGCCGGAGGATTGGCGACGGGCCTTGCGGATCTCATCGCGCAAGGCGATGCGGTTGAGTTCGACAAAATCGGCGCCGGGCGCATGTTCGTAATCGCCGAGGCCGACGCTGGCGATCATGCCGGCACAGCCTTCGTTGGCAACGGCGGAGGCGAGGTTGGCCCTGGAGACCCTGACGCCCATGCCGCCCTGAACGATGGGTGGATCAATCGTTAAATCGCCGATTCTCAAAGGAGCTATTTTTTGGATAAGACACCTGTATTTTCTTCTCAAGTCATTGAAGGTCGCTAAGGGATCAACGGGTCGGCGAAAGAGGGGTTCTTTTGGTCGATAGCCGTCATGGCCTTTTTACGTGCCTGGAGCCGGACAGCCTTGTCCTTTGAGAAGCCGCCGCATTGGCCGGGCGTGGAAGCCATGGACCCGACCTGGCGGACTAATCGCTCGTGCAGGTAAGTTAACGTATTCTATCGCAGGTGCGCCGCATAAGCAAGCAATTACTTTTGGCGGTTGGCGGCGGCGGAAAGCCGTTGATTGCTCGAATAATGCGGGTTGAGTTTCTGTTTTGGCAGCCGCCCGCGGGCGGTCTCACCTGTTATTGTCGGGGCGGAGTTCGTAGAGGCCGCTGCCGGAGCGGCGGAGTTTGCCCTGCCGGCAGAGTTCCTCCCAGACCTCGAGCGGGTATTGGTCGGGCGGTCGGACAGCGACGACGCCGGTGGAGCCGCCGGAGAAGGGGCCGCGGCCGAGCCGCGAATCTTCATCGAGGGCGGTGAGCTTGAGACGTTTCTTGAATGCCTTGAGCGCGCGTCTGAGGGTTTCGGGATCGAGCGGCTGGGCGGGGGCCTGGTCTTGATTTTCCATAATGGATGCCTTTGGCTGTACTGTCTTAGCCTTTGTTTTTGGTTTCCTGGACCTTGACGGTGAATTCGCCGCACTTTTTGCCGTCGAGGGCCTTGATGGCGGCGGCGGCGTGCAGGTCATTGTTCATGATGACAAAGCCGTATCCCTTGCACAGGCCGGTCTCGGGGTCGGGGATGATATAGGCCTTATCGACCGGGCCGAACATCGAAAACAGTGCCTTGAGGCTGGCCTCGTTGGCCTTGGGGCCGAGGTTGCCGACGTATAATTTCTTTGCCAAGTGCGTTCTCCATTAAGAAAGGGAAAGCGGGTACACCCGTTTTCCCCCATTTGCCATAAGGATAACCGGAATGCGGCCGGAGGTCAATGGCGGGAAAAGGATCGCTGGGAATTGTAAATTACAGATTGGCCTTGAGTTGACTATTGATTGACGACGGACGATCGGTTCTGAAATTTCCTATTGCCTATCAGTACTGTCCCATTATAAGTCGAATAAGGACAGTTGGTTACAGTTTTGCTGCTCTTTAAAATCATAGTCATATCCTGTAAGTGCTTGTTTTAGCGTGGTTTTCTCGAAAAGTAAGATACTGATGATTTGGAGTATTTCGTGTAATGAACGCTCCAGTTTCAGTTCCTTCTTGATGATCGCCACAAGCACATAAACACTGATCGCGATCCAGACCTGGGTCTTGACCGCATTGACAGACGTTCCGAAAAAAGACTTTATTCGCAAGTGCTGTTTGATCCATTTGAAGAACAGTTCGATCTGC
>JAJFTK010000090.1 GCA_021372945.1 Planctomycetaceae bacterium
GAAATACTCCAAATCATCAGCATCCTGCTTTTCGAGAAAACCACGCTAAAACAAGCACTTACAGGATATGACTATGATTTTAAAGAGCAGCAAAACTGTAACCAACTGTCCTTATTCGACTTATAATGGGACAGTACTGATACACAATATACAATCGCGGAAGGGTTTTACGCTGCTGGAGGCGATGATGGCCATGGTTTTGCTGGCCATTGCCGCCGCCGGAGTGCTGCTGCCTTTTGCGGGCGCCGCTAATCAACAGGCCCAGGGCGCGCATCAAACGATCGCGGCCCAATTGGCTTCGGAACTGATGGAAAGAATCGCGGCCGCAGACTTCAGCACGATCATCGCAACGTACAACGGGTATGCCGAATCCGCGGGCGCATTGCGGGACGCCGCCGGCCAGATGCATACTGGCCCGGCTTATGCGGGTTTCAGCCGCTACGCGGTTTGTCAGCCCGCAACAGCAGCTTCCGTGAACATGGTCCAGGTGACGGTTGTGGTGCTCTATCAAGGCGCCGAGATCACGCGTGCCACAACACTTGTTGGAAGGAACTAATCACGGATTACGCGGATTTTCGCGGATTTTCTTCTCAGAAAAATAATCCGCGTCAATCTGTGAAATGCGTGATTAAAACAATATGAGAAGCCAACAGACACAACGTGGGTTTACGCTGATGGAATTGATGATCGCCTTGCTGGTCTCATCGATCGTGCTGGGGGCCGTCGCGGTCCTGGCCAACGCGGCCACGATCGCCTCTGCGGCAACGGACGATATGTCGCGCAGCCAATCGCATCTCCAGCAGATAGCGTTTCGTTTCACGGATGTAATCCGGCGGGCCAATTGCGTGCTCGGCACGTCCGCGGATGAATTCAGCCTGTGGCATGATATTAACGCCGACGGCCTGGCAACGGCTGATGAGCTGACCCGGATCTGGCGCGGTTCCGGCGGGCAGGGACTTTCGGTCGGCAGCCTCGAAACGTACGCAAGCTGCTCAAACGTGACCTTTGCCTATGATTATGCGGCACCCCTGACCCGATTCGTCACCGTCTGGTTTGACTTGTCCGAAAACGGCCAGACGCAGCGTTACAGCATCAGCGCCCATCTGCGAGGCTCTGATATCCATCGTAAATTCTAAGACCGTCGATGAAGAAACATACCCAGAAAATCCGTTTACGCAAAGGCATGGCATTGCTTATGGTATTGTTCATGGTGATCGCGATCGCCGCCATCAGCGCAGGACTGATCGCCCGTTCGGACGCGGCCATGCTTTGCGGCAACAACTTCGACAAGCGCAGCCAGGCGGACAGCGTCGCCTGGGGCGGCCTGGAACATGCCCGGGCGCTGGTACTCAGTCCCGACAACGCCGTTCCCTTGGCGGGATGGTCCGGTCAGGACCTTCAGCTTGATAGCGGCAGTTCTTTGTATTACGATCTGACCGTCGGCCCTGCCCAAATCGCCGCATCGGACCCCAATCTTCCTTCGACGTACAGGTATTCGATCCAGTGCCGCGGTTACTTCAAGAAAGGCAGCCGGGTGGCGGCAAGCAGCACGCTCGACGCGACCCTGCTGTACGACCCCAATACGTTGCGGGCTTCATATATTTCATTGCGCCGCCAGTAGCGTCCCATAAAAAAATCCGCTTCGGCATCCACGTGTTTTTTCATTCCGGCAGACTTGAAAGTGCCGCCAAATTGCTAAACGGTCCAGTTCGGACGATTACGCCGGTTGTATCGATCATAGCGATTGTATGGCCCGCGGCGTTCCGAAAATGAGTTGAAATTGGGGTTTATTAAGACCACTTCCTGAGGAGGTTTAACGCCAATTGCCCGCAATTGACACCTCTTTGGCCAGGTCGCGAAAACCCGTGCGGCTTTGGGCTCAGCCGCTTTTTTATAGGCTTAAGCAAGAGGCCGCACGTGACGAAAAAGAATGGCCGGTTCGTGTAGAGCCGGCGCTTCAGGTGATTTAAAACGAGACGAACTATGGAACATCGAAAAACAAAATGCGCTGACGGTTCAGGATTTACGCTGATCGAACTGATCGTGGTGATCGTCATCCTCAGTATCGCCGCACTGGTTGCCGTTCCCATGATGTCCTCCGCCGCCGACATGCAGGTCCGCTCGGCGGCCAACCGGATCGCTGCCGATATGGACTATGCCAAGAATCTGGCGATGACGCACCAGAAGGCGTACACGCTCGTGTTCAATCCCTCGGCCGAATCGTACGATCTTCGCGAGACGGCGACCGATGCGGTCATCAGCGATCCTATGCGCACCTCCGAATCTTACGCGATCAATTTTACCGCCGACAGCCGCCTGTCGCAGGTGGACATTGTTTCCGCTGACTTTGACTCTGACGTCAGCAATGCGGTCACCTTTAACTACGTGGGCTGTCCTTACCGGGGCAAGGGCCTGACGGACGCCCTGGCCGTCGGGCGGATCACGCTGCGGGCCGATAACTTTACGCTTTACGTGGACATCGAGCCCGTGACCGGATACGTCACAATTACCGGACTTTGACCGTACAAACGCAACCGTTTTTTATTTGTTAAGATTTATAAAGATGTTGAGAATTCAATTTAAAACCAAGTCGCAGCCCATTGGGTTGGATATCGGTCACTCATTGATCAAGATGATCCAGTTGAGCCGAACCGATCAGTCCATTCGCGTTGAAGCGGCGCAGGAAGAACCGATCGACCGCTCGCTGGAGCCCGGATCGGACGCCTGGCGGGACCATGTCGCCGCCGCCATCGGCACGATGTTCCGCCGCGGCGGGTTCCAGGGCCGCCGCGTGGTATCCTGTTTGCCGGGCGACATCCTTAAGATCAAAAGCATGAGGCTGGACACCAAAGAACCCAATGACATCCGTCAGGTCATGCGCACCGAAGTGGCCCAACGGCTTGGGCTGAATCCCGACTGCGATGAATTACGCTACCTTGTGGCGGGACACGTCTATCAGGGAGAGGAAATCAAGAACGAGGTCATTTTCTTCGGGATCGAACGCGAGAAACTGGTTCGTCATATCGAACTGCTGGAACGCGCCGGCCTCGTGCCCGTCTCGATCGATACGGTTCCCTGTGCGCTGTTCCGCAGCTTTCAAACGACGCTCCGGCGTCGGGAGGACCGCGAACTGGTCAGCGTCTTCGCCGACCTGGGCAACCAATTCACTACGGTCATCATCGGCAAGGGACAGGATATCGTGTTTGTCAAACTGATCCCCGTCGGCGGCGAACATCTGAACCGCCAGGTGGCCGAGCGCCTGCAGATCGATCTGGAAGACGCGGTCCGTCTCCGGCGGCGCCTGCGCGATCCGAAGGCCGGCCCCATTGAGGAACAGATGCGCGCCGCGGTTCTGGACGCGATGAGCGGCTCGATCGAGGATCTGGCGCGTGAGATTTCGCTCTGTTTCAAATATTACACGGTGACGTTTCGCGGCCAGCGTCCCGCCGAAGCCGTCTTTGCCGGAGGCGAAGCGTATGAGTCGGCCCTGATGGAGGCGCTCGGCAGGCATTTGCAAATGGATATCAAGGTCGCCGAACCGCTCCGGGGATATGACTTGAGCCGCGTCAGCTTCAACGTGCCTGAGCATCCGCAATTATGTGAATGGGCCATTGCCGTCGGGCTGGGCCTCAAAGGGATGGAGTTGGCGATCGATCAAAAGCAGGAAGAACTGACCAGCGTATGAAAGAGATTGATTTCATCCCGGACTGGTATCGCGCCGATCAAAATCGCAAACGGCGCTATCATTATCAGTACGCGCTCTTGGCGATTCTGCTGACCGTGCTGACAGCCTGGAATTTCGTGCTCGGCCATCATGTGCAGCGCGTCCGGGCCGAAGCCGATGCGACGCAGGCGATCATAGAGGCCGCGCGCCAGCGTATCGACGAGAGCCTTACGCTGCAGAATAACATCGACGAGGTCAGCCATAAAACGAGCGAACTGGAGGCCGTGGTTCCCCGCACCCGAACGTCGGCGATCCTTGCCGAGCTATCCTATGTGGCCGGCGAAAATATCATTTTTCGCGACCTGAAACTGCAGCTTGAACCTGTGAACGCCGGGTCGGCTCCAAGCGCAGTAAATGCCCAGGCGATCGTAAAGGTCGCCTCGGCGGAAACCGCGCAAGCCGCACAGCCCGTTCCCGTTCGCATCCAGGTCGTTCTTGGCGGCGTCGCCGCGCGGCCCGCCGACGCGGCCGCCCTGATCTACAGGCTGGAACAGTCCGCGTACTTTGAACAGGTCGTCCCCGCGTTCACGCGAGCCGGCAAGCTCGGCGAACGCGACGTAACCGAATTTGAGATCCGCTGCTATGTGGCGGATTACCGTTTAGGAAGATCGAATGAAGCGTCTCGATAGACCACAATCGCTGATCTTGCTTACGGCCATCGTTATGCTGGCCGGTTTTGGAGGCCTGCGCTACTGGCCGCTGCTTCGGCAGAGGCATGTCCTCGCCGCCCAAATGGAGCAGCAGTCTCTGCAGATGGAAGAGATCCGCCAGTACAGCAGTCTGCTGCCTGAACTGCGGCACCGGCAGCGCGACCTGGAAGATCATTTGCGGCGCTTCACCACGCAAATCCCCGCGCAGCGGGATTTCGCCGGGCTCTGGCAGCAGATCGCCGATGCCATGAATACCTGCGCCCTGCGCGAGCCCTGGGTGCAGCCCGGCGCCGAAACCCGCTCCGGACGGCTGTGCTGCATTCCCGTCACGATCGAATGCAAGGGCTCGCTCGAGCAGGTCTTCGCGTTTTGTAAATCGCTGGAAGGCATGGAGCGCTTGGTCCGGATGGAAGAAATGAAATTGGAGAACAGCGCTGAACTGAACGCCGAGCTGAAGATGAAAGCGCGGGTAGCCGTTTATTATCAGCCCGAAACAATGTGAACCCTATATGGCAAACCATGATCTGACCAATACCGCGAAAAAGATTGCCTTATCGGCTCCGCTGTCAGGCATCAGCCCCAAGACCATGGCGGCGGTCGTCCTGATGGCGACCATGGCGATTTTGTGGGGGCGGGTACTGCTTCGGGGGCGAAGCGGTCCGGCGACCGCGCAGGCGCAGGAAGCGGCGGCTGTTCCACAGCAAACTATGGAAACCGTTCAAACACCACAGATGCAGTTTGAGCCGGTTGAACTGCCCTTTGTCGCCGGCCGCAATGACCGGCTGGGTGCCGACCTGTTCTCGAAGCAGCGATGGACGGCCTTCGATTTTGAAGATGCGGTGCAAGGGCCCGTGGAAATCGCGGTTGATGCCAAAACGGAAGAAAAGATGCACCTGGCCAACCTGGATGCGATTGCCAAAGAAACCGTGCTGGAGGCCGTGATCCGCACAGCTGACGGCAGCGGCATGCAGGCGTTTATCGGCGGCAAGGTCCTGACCGTCGGTCAGGTGCTTACGGTAAAGCGTCAAATGCAGGTCTATGACCTGCTTGTTTCGGAAATATCGCCTCGCGAAGCGGTATTGACCTGGAACGCCTATTCCATTCGTCTAAAAATAACCGAATCCCAGGAACAATAGAAAGGATGGTGTCTTATGTTGGGACGGAAAATCAAGTTCACTGAGTGGCTCATACGAGCAAAGTGGCGGGGGCTGATGATAGTCGGTACGGCCGCGCTGGCGGTGAGCATGACTGCACCGCTCAAGGCGGAATCCGCGCCGGTGGAGGCGGCGCCGGCGGAAACGGCGGCAGCGCCAGTGCAGGACCAGGCTGCGCCAACGCCGGCCCAAGCGCCTGCGGCGCCCGAGCAGGCCGTTGAGCCTGTGACCGAGCCCGCGATGACCGGCCAGTCCATTCAAACGATCACGTTCAAGAAGGACATGCCGATCAAAGATGCGCTGCGGATGCTTGCCCAGATGTACCAGAAGAACATCGTGCCCTCGGCAAAAGTGGACGGGATCGTGACGGTCACGAACCTTTACGATGTCTCCTTTGAAGAGGCCCTCCAGGCGGTTTTGGGAACCCATAAATACGAAGCCAAGGGCAACTTCATCAAGGTTTACACGAACGACGAATTCATGCAGGACAAGAGCCGCTTTGATCACGCGATCATTGCCCTGCACTATATCAACTCCGATGAGGCCCGCAAGCTGGCCGAGCCCCTGCTGAGCGAATTCGGCAAACTCGGCGCCACGACCGCGGCGCCCACCGAAATGGAAGCCGGCAAGAGCGGCGATACACTGGCCGTACACGACCGCCTGGTCATCTCGGACTATCCCGAGAATATCCAGAAGATCCGTGAGATCCTGACCGAGGTTGATGTCGAGCCTATGCAGGTTCTAGTGGAAGTCACCGTGCTGGAAGCGACCCTGACTGACAAGACACAGTTCGGTGTCAGTTGGTCCAACCTGGATGGCGTCACCGTCAAGGACCCCCTGGGGTATAGCGGCTTTGTTCAGGATTTGGCGCCCTCGATCAAGTCCGGTTTGGCCGTCGGGATTACGTTTGACAATATCAGCGCGCTGATCACGGCTCTGGAGGACGTGACCGATGTGACCGTCATGGCCAACCCTAAGATCCTTGCCCTCAACAAGCAGACCGGCAAGATCATCATTGGCCGCCAGGACGGCTATCTGTCCTTGACGAACGTCGCCGAAGGCGGAACGTCCACCCAGCAGGTAGAGTTCCTGGAAAGCGGTACGGTACTGGAGTTTAGGCCTTTTATTGGCCGCGACGGCATGATCCGGATGGAAATCCATCCTGAACAAAGCACCGGCACGATCGCCGAGACCACGGCCGGCTACACCCTGCCCCAGAAATCGACCACCGAAGTGATCACCAATGTCATGGTGCAGGACAGTCAGACGATCGTTTTGGGCGGGTTGTTCAAAGAAGAAACAAACCTGTCCAGGTCGCAGGTGCCCATTCTTGGCGATATTCCCGTGCTCGGTGAAGTGTTCCGCGGCGTCAATGATACCTCCACTCGCGTGGAGCTGATCGTGCTGATCACGCCTCACATCATCAACACGCCCAAGGAAGCCGACGGCGCCGGCCGCATGGAGGATGTGCTTCGATTGGCCAACCAGACGCGGCAGAATTTGTATTGGATGAGCCGCGATAAGCTCGATGAGGACCGGTATGCCCGTGCCGTCAAGCTGTACAGCGAAGGGCAGCCCGATGCTGCTCTGGCGGCGCTGGATTGTCCTTACGAGATCGACCGCACCTACCTCGACAAGGTTCGTCTGAAGGAACGCATTCTGCGTGAGACGCAGCCCGAGCAGTATAACCAGCTCGAACGCATCATGCTGCGCACTATTGAAAAGGAAGAATCCGGCAAGTGGTTCCGCCGGTAAAAATGTTGTTGACGGGTCTCGGCCGCTTCCGGCGGCCGGGATCCTTTCAGCTTGTTCAAACAAAGACAGGGGTACTTATGAAGAATATAAGAAGCTGCGCGGCGGCGCTGTTAGCCATAGCGTTGGGCCCGTCCATAGGATGCAGCAGTCAGTATGTCCAAAAAAAACAGGAGATGCAAACCCACTGGGACAAGTCGTCGGCCAAGGCCCAGATCCCGGTAATCACCGGCTATCTTGAACAGGGCCGTATTGAGCAAGCCAAGGAAACGCTGCGCGAATGTCTCAAGGCCGACCCCGAATCGCCGCAGGCGCATTATCTGTCCGGCCG
The DNA here is from genome assembly GCA_021372945.1 of Planctomycetaceae bacterium. Lineage (GTDB taxonomy): Bacteria > Planctomycetota > Phycisphaerae > Sedimentisphaerales > Anaerohalosphaeraceae > 4572-13. The sequence continues at coordinate 7,612 of JAJFTK010000090.1, forward strand.
CGTCCATGTGCTCGAGCAGCATTACGACAAGGCCCGGCAGGCCTTTGATCGCAGTGTCCAACTGGACCCGCAAATCGCGCCCGCCTGGCATGAACTGGGTTCGCTGGCGGTTCTGAGCAAGGATTACGGCCGCGCGCTGGAGTGCTGCAAAAAGGCCAACGAGCTGGACCCGCAGAACACCGATTATCTTCTCAGCCTGGCGAACATCTATGTCGAAACCGAACAGTCGGACCGGGCCATCGAGCTGCTCACCGAGGGCCTGATCCGCCAGCCGCGCAACCTCGACTGGATGCTGTCGCTGGCCTCCCTGCACGATCGCCTCGGAGCGAGCCAACAAGCCGCCGAGCTTTATGAACAGGCGCTTTTGCTGCATGGCAATCTTCCGCAGATCCTCGAACCCTGCGGATACCTTTACCTGTCGCTGGGGCGTTGGAGCCAGGCGGAGGAGGTCTTCAAGAGACTGGTGAATCAATATCCCGAGGGCACGGATTACCACACGATGGCGCTGCGTTCGCTGGCGCTGTCGGCCTTTAACGGCGAACGTTTTGCCCAGGCGCTGCAGTATTATGATCGCTTATCCGTTGTTTGCAGGGACGATGCCGACATCTGGCTGAACATGGCCCAGTCGGCGCTGGGCGCAGAAGACTGCAAACGGGCCGCGGATTGCGCATCGAAGGCCCTGCGGATCCGCGCCGACTGGCCCGATGCCTTGGTCGCGCTGGCAAGTGCGCAGTACCTGGCGGCCCAATACGACCGGGCCATCATGTCTTTCAGCAAGGTTACGGAGGACGAAAAGTTTTCCGTGTACGCCTGGTTCATGGTCGGCCGCTGCTATCAAAAGCTTGGCCAGACCATTCAGGCCAATGCCGCCTTTGAAAAAGCCGAACGTATCGATCCGTCTGACCGACTGGTGACCACGTTCCTCAAACGCACGATGCAACCGCTTTAGACAAGGTGTGAATGAATAAGCAAGACTATAAAATGATTCTTCCGCCAGCCGTGACGGCTTTAATGGCCGCGATCGCCGTGATTGCGGCATTGTCGGGCCGGCCCGCGTTGTTTACGGTGATCACCGCCGGAATGGCCGCCGTCAGTGCCGGCCTGTGTATTGTCTCGGCGTTGAAACTGCGTGCGGAACTGACGCAGTTCCTGCAGCTTTGCGGAACAAGCCCGGATAGTCCCGAGGGTTCCGCCGCCCAGCGCCTTAGAAGGCACCTGGAAGGAAACGCCAGGAAACTCATTGCCGTCGAACAGCAAAAGAGCGACCTGGGCCTGCAAATCCAGCTTATCCGTCAGCGGAGCGGCAGCATGGAATCCATTCTTGATACGATTTGTGACGCCGTGCTTGTCAGCGATGACAAAGACAGGATCGTCCAGGCAAACCTGGCGTCGCAGGAACTTTTGGGGTTTGCTTTTGCAAAGGATAGCCCCCTGGATGCCGGGCAAATTACCGCTTGTCCGGAATTGTCGAGGCTCATTGCCAAAACCCGCTGCAGCAGGGCAGCTCGCGTGCGCCACGAACTGCAGATCGAAAAAGACGCCGGGCCCGTTTTTCTTGACGCGGTGTTCTCCTGCCTGGAGGATTCCGGCGGACGCGTCCTGCAGGTGGTCACCGTTCTGCACGATGTGACCCGGCAAAAAGAGATCGCGAAGATGAAAAACGACTTTGTCAGCCACGTCTCGCACGAACTGAAGACGCCGCTGGCTTCCATCAATGCCTATGCGGAGATGCTCGTTGACGGCGAGGCTCGCGACGCCGAGACACTGCACCAATTCTGCTCGATCATCCAGGGTCAGGCCGAACGCCTGAACCGGCTCATCGAGGATATCCTGAATATTTCGCGGATCGAGTCCGGCCTGATCAAGGTCAATCGCCAGGATCACAGCCTGGCCATGGTCATTCGCGATGCCGCCGCCATGATCACTGGTTTCGCCCAGGAGAAAAACATCACTGTGACGGCGCCGGCGCCGATCCTTTATGACCAGGTCTATATCGACCGTGACATGATCTCGCAGGTGGTGATCAACCTGCTCAGCAACGCCGTTAAATATACGCCCGCCGGAGGACAGATCACGATCGATTCCCAAGTGAACGAAAACGACGGCCAGGTGACGGTGACCATCACGGATACCGGCGTCGGGATCCCCGCCGAGGCGATCGGCCATGTCTTTGACAAGTTTTACCGCGTCGAATCCAACAATAAATACGCCAAAGGCACCGGATTGGGGCTGAACCTGGCCAGGCAAATTGTCGAAACAGTACACGGTGGAAAGGTATTCGTGACCAGCACGCCCGGAAAGGGAAGCACCTTCGGGTTCGTGCTGCCTTTATCGAAAGAAACGGCGGTCCGGGTTTCCTGACCGGCTGTGTGAACGGAGAAGAAAATGTCCGATAAAAAAGCGTTGATCGTAGATGATGAATTTCACATTGTGCAGGTGATGGCCATCAAGCTTCGCAATAACGGCTACGATGTAGTCACGGCCGAAAATGGCTCGGAGGCCTATCGCTGCGCCTGCGAGTCCAGGCCTGATATCATTGTCACCGATTTTCAAATGCCCATCATGAGCGGGCTGGAACTGATCGAAAAGCTCCGGCAGAATCCGCAGACGGCTGACACGCCGGTCATTATGCTGACGGCGCGGGGGTTCGCCATCGATGAGGACCAGAAGCAACGCCTGCGGATCGCGGCGTGCCTGAGCAAACCCTTCAGCCCGCGCGAAGTGCTGCAGACGGTTGAAGAAACACTGAAACAAACGACCGCGGCGTGATTTTGTGTCTTAGGGATATGCATGAACAATGTTGCAGTCAATCGAATGAATGATACGCAAAGCGTGCAGTTGAACGAGCTGGCCCACAAAGTCAATCGGCTGGGTCTGAATCTGCTGGTCTTTACGCCGCAGATGGATTGCGTCTTGCAGTCCCAGACGGCCGCTCTGAGCGATTGCCGCAAGATCGCCGACGTGCTCGGGCCGGCCCAGCAGACCGCGGGCTGCGGCTGCGACTGGATCAGCCCCCAACTGCTGGCGTGCCGGGTTCTCGAGCAGGGCATCCCCGCGTTTACGGCGGTGATCGAATGCCCGGCGTGCGAACCGCTGAAGGATCGCGAAAAGCAGATGATCACCTGCATTGCCGAGGATTGGGCCGCCCAGTACAACGTCGGCAGCAAGATCTCGCGGCAGATCGATAAGATCAGCTTTGAATTGTCCAAGGCGTATGAAGAGATCATGCTGCTGTACCATCTGAGCACTAACATGAAAGTGACGCAGACCAGTGCCTCGTACCTGCAAATGGCCTGTGACCAGTTGACGCAATTGGTCCATGTCGAAGGCATCGCGATCTTTGTTGAGCGCAAAACTGAAGGGCAGCGTCAGCTTGCCTTAACCGCCGGCTCCGGCGTGATCTCCATCGATCAAACCCATGTCGATATCCTCCAGATGTACCTGGCCGAGGAACTGCACAATGGACGGCAGGCCCTGCTGGACAGCGATGTGGACGGTCCGTTCAAATTTGCCTGGCCGGCCCAGGTCCGCAACATCATCGCCGTGCCGCTTGGCGCCTGCGACCGCATGCGCGGCCTGCTGGTGGCCACCAATATCGGCAACAAGGCCGATTTCGACTCGGTCGATGTGAAGCTTTTTAATTCCGTCGCCAACCAGTGCATGGTGTTTATTGAAAACAATCAGCTCTTTGATGATCTCAAGGAGCTGTTCATCGGTTCGCTGAAAGCCCTGACCAGCAGCATCGACGCCAAGGACCAATATACGCGCGGCCACTCGGAGCGCGTGGCCTTTATCTCGCGCTGGATCGGCGAAAGGCTTTCGCAAACGCAGCCGGTCTCGGAAAAAGAGCTTCACCATATTTACCTGGCCGGCCTGCTGCACGACATCGGCAAGATCGGGGTGAGCGAGCCGGTGCTTCGCAAACGCGGCCGCCTCACGGATGAGGAACGTGCGATGATCCAGGCGCACCCGCGGATCGGCGCGGCCATTCTGTCGGAGATCCGCCAGATGGACGAGATCATTCCCGGCGTGCTCAGCCATCACGAACGCCTGGACGGCACGGGCTACCCGCAGAGGCTTTGCGGCGATCAGATCCCGCTGGTGGCCCGCATCATCAGCCTGGCCGATGCCTTCGACGCGATGACCAGCAAGCGCGTTTACCGCGAGGCCATGAGCATCCGCCGGGCCACGACGGAGATCGAAAAAGGCATCGGCACGCAGTTTGATGAGCGGGCGGCCCGGGTCTTTCTGGACAGCGATATTGAAAAACTCTGGAAGATCATCCAGGACGGTTATATCGAAAGCTGGGATTACAGTAATTTCGACGAATATGGAGTCAACGCCGTAGGAGCCTTGCTGCGATGAAGATCGAATCACAGCGATACAATGATATTATCGTGCTGCAGCTTCAGGGCGAGTTTACGGCCGAGTCGCTCAAGATGTTCGAGGATGCCGCCAGCAACGCCATCGCGTCGCGCGTCGCCGGCATCGCCATCGACATGTCCAAAGTGGTCTTTGTTGACAGCAAGGCCCTCGAGCAGCTTTTGGACCTGAACGAAAAATGCCGTGAACATACCCGCCAGCTCAAACTGGCCGGCCTGGATGAATGCTGCGCAAAGATATTTGAAATAACGCGGCTGCTGCCGCAATTTGATACCTATACCGAATTAACCGAAGCCGTAAAGAGTTTTGCCTGAAAATGAGCGCGACCGCTACAACTTTACAGACGAAATTGCCGCTGGGACAGGTGCTGTTCAATCGCGGCATCGTCACGCAGGAGCAGATCGACCAGGCCCTGGAAAAACAGCAGCGCCTGGGCCATAATCGGCTCCTGGGCGAGGTGCTGATCGAGCTGGGCTTCTGTACCGATAACCAGATCTGCTCAGCGCTGGCGGAGGCTTACGGCGTGCCCTATGCCGCCGTATCGCCGAAGCTCTGCGACCCCGCGGTCGTCGAGATCCTGCCGCGGCAGTTCATGGAAGAGCATACGGTCCTGCCCATGTTCCATGTCCGCGGCACCCTGACGGTCGCCGTGACCGAACCGGCCAACGTCTTCCTGATCGAAGAGATCCATCGCATCTCCAACTGCCGCGTTCAGGTGGTCTGCGCCACCGCGCGGGACATTCGGGCCACTCTGCAAACCTACCTGCCGGCGGCCAACGTGTTCGTCATCGACGATATCATTGATGACGCGGCGCTGGAAGACCTGGCCATGATCGAAAATCTTCCCGAGGATATTACCGACCTTGAGGAAGTGGCGGGCCAGTCGCCCGTTGTCAAGCTGGTCAATTACCTCATCTATACGGCGGTTCACGAAAACGCCAGCGATATTCACATCGAGCCCGATGACAAAAAACTTCGCGTGCGCTATCGCGTGGACGGCCGGTTGTACGAAAAGGTGCGTCCGCCGCACCAGATGCATGCCGCGATCGTCTCCCGCATCAAGATCATGGCCGAGCTGGATATCGCGCAGCGCCGTCTGCCGCAGGACGGCAGCATTCACGTTCTGGTTCAATCCAAGCCGGTTGACCTGCGCGTCTCGGTCATGCCCGGTACGCACGGCGAGAAGGTGGTGATCCGCGTCATCGATTTTCGAAAGATGCTGACCAATCTCGAATCGCTGGGCTTCAGCTATCAGAACCTGATGACGTTCCGCAAGGTGCTCAGCCATCCCAACGGCATTGTCCTGGTGACCGGCCCGACCGGCTCCGGCAAGAATACGACCCTTTATGCCGGGCTTTCCGAGCTCAATTCCGAGCAGGTCAACATCTGCACGGTCGAGGACCCCGTCGAATGCAGCATCCAGGGACTCAACCAGTTTGAAGTTCACGACCTGGCCGGCTTCACCTTTGCTAACGCCCTTCGGAGCCTGCTTCGTCAGGATCCCAATATCATCATGATCGGCGAGATCCGCGATCACGAAACCGCCAATATTGCCGTACAGGCGGCCCTGACCGGTCACTTGGTGCTTTCCACGCTGCACACCAACGATGCCCCCGGCGCGGTGATCCGGTTGATCGACCTGGGCGTGGCCCCGTACCTGGTGAGCGCCTCGCTGATCGCCGTCGTGGCCCAGAGGCTGGTTCGCAAGATCTGTCCCAACTGCAAAGAACAGTACGAACCGTCGCACGCTATTCGCCGCGCCGTCAAGGAATGGGCCGGCCATGAATTCCCGTTCTATCGCGGCCTGGGCTGCAAGAAATGCCGAAACACCGGCTATATGGGACGCATCGCGATCCACGAGATATTTGTGCCGGATGAGCAGATGCTGGATATGATCGCGCAGAATGTCACGCTCAAGACGCTGCGGGCCGAAGCTGTCCGAAACGGGATGGTTCCGCTTAACCTGGACGGCATCGAAAAAGTAAAGGCCGGGATCACGACGATCGACGAGATCCTGCGCGTTGCCAATGTGATCGAGTAAAGGCAGAGCGTATGCCGCTTACCATGGAAAAACCCGCCGCAAGGACCCTGCGGCAAGCGACCGACAAATCCGATCTGGCGCTTTCGTTTCAGGGCGCTGACGGGCAGGAAATACAGGTCTCTGTCAATACGCGCGTCAGCTCCAGCGAGCTGATCATGTTTACGACCCAGATCAGCGTCATGCTGGACAGCGGCGTCGTGCTCAGCGACGCGATCGAGGCCATCTCGGAACAGATGAAACCCAGCCCATTTCGGCAGGTGGTTCGTCATATCGCCTTTCGCATCAGGAACGGGGAGAGTTTTTCCTCGGCGCTTTTGGCCTATCCGCGCATTTTTGACACGATGTACGTCAGCATGGTCAAGGCCTCGGAAGCGTCCGGCAAGATGACCCGCATGCTGGAGGTCCTCAGCGGTTATCTCAACGCCGACGCCGACACCCGCAAGCAGGTCAAAAGCGCCATGATCTATCCCGTGATCATGCTGCTCACCGCTGTGGCCGCCACGGGCTCGCTGATGTTTTTCGTGCTGCCGCGTTTCACGAAGATCTACGAAGCGCGCGGCGCTGCGCTGCCCAAGCTGACACAAGTCCTGGTGAACTTCAGTTCCTGTCTGGGAGACCCCGTCTTTCTGGCGATGGCCGTCTCGGCGGGTGTGCTGGGGTTTTGGGGCTTATCGGCCTGGAAGCGGACCGAGACCGGCCGCAAGCTGATCGACTGGGTGAAGATCAAAACCCCCGTATTCGGGACCATGTATGTGGATGCGGTGATGACCCGCAGCACACGGATCCTTTCGACCATGGTCAATACCGGCGTCAACCTGCTCGACGCGCTGGAGGTCATGAAAGACACCTGCGACAACTATTACTTCCAGAACTTATGGAAACACGCTGACGCGAAGATCCGCGACGGCTTTCAGCTTTCCGATGCGGCCATGCTCTCGCCCTATAATTATCTCATCGCCCCCGGCATCCTGCAGATGCTGCGGGCGGGCGAAAAGAGCGGCCAGGTCGGCCAAGTCTGCGATAAGATCTCCATCTTCCTGGAAAAGAAACTGCAGAATTCGATTCGCGCCGCCACCGCCCTGATCGAACCGCTCATGATCATCCTCATGGGCGCCATCATCGGAACCATCGCCATCGCACTGCTGCTGCCGGTCTTTCGCGTCTCCAGTATTATGGCGCACTAGCCCGGCCTTTATTGGCCGTCGGCCGGTTGCGGCTCGGTCAACGCCGTTGCCTTGGCCGCCACCAGCGCCTCGGGCCCCAGGATCCCGGCCGACATGATCATTCGAAACGCCTCTTCGATCGTCAGGTTCGTATGCGTCACATCCGATTGCGGCACGATCTCTAAAAATCCCGTGGTAGGATTGGGTGTCGTCGGGATGAATATCCGGTAGCAGTGAACGCCATGCTCGTTCACGATGGTCCCGGTGATAAAGCCAATGGCTTTCATTCCCTCTCGTGGAAAATCGACCAACACGGCCTCTTTGAGCCCCGTGCGGTTGGGATTATGAAAAATGCTGACGATCTCCCGCGAGGCGCTGTAAATGCTGCGAAGGATCGGGATCTGCAAGAGCACCTGTTCGAACCGGTTCCAGAACCATCGCCCCAGAAAGTGGCTGGTCAGCACCCCGAGGAAGAAGATCACCAAAAACACGATCATCAGCGACACGCCGACCTTAAGCCAGATCGGCGCTTCTGGAAAGAATCGCAGCAGGATCGGGCCAAACAACCCGGTCGCGATCTTGAACAAGAACTGCAGGATCAGCAGCGTAATGAACAGCGGCAGGATCAGCAGGAAGCCTGCCGCGAAGTACTTCTTTGTATCTGAGAAAGCGCCTTTGCTCATCGGGACTCCGGAGTTTGCGTGTTAGTTTTCAGCGGGCCGGCTCAAACTTCACCCGGCGGAAACGTCAGTTCGAAAGGACGGTTCGGGTACAAACGCAGCGCGCACATCAGACGCTGATGCAGCGGCAGCGACGACTTCCATTCCCTGACTGCCTTTTTCAGCTTGGCGATATACGCATGGTCCTCGGCTTTGAGCGTTTGTTCGATTTCCAGCGCCATTTGGGTGTAGCCCTTCAGCAGCAGGGCGGTCAGATAATTCGCTTTGTAAAGCGGCGGAGTCGAGGCCGGGATAGCCACAAAGGTCCCGAATACGACCTGGCGGAGCTCGTTGATCGCCGCTTCGACGCGATGCAGCCTCAGCAGGCAAACGCCGCGCGCGTGCACCAATTCGGTGTGCTGCGCCTCTCTGTCCAGCATTTGAAGTGCTTTTTCGGGTTGGCCATTTTTCAGATATTCACGAACGATCTGTAATTTCTCCTGGATGTTTGCATTCTTCACAGTCATTGTTGACCTCATCGATAATCAGGCGACAGACGCGATCAGGACAAGGCCGTTGTCGCCGTTCCAGTTTATAGGATTTTCGAGACGTGTCAATAGAACAATGACTGATCAAATGGTCAGTTCGCAGCCAAGGGCATAAAGAGTGCAGGACGTTAGCAGACCGTTTTGAACATCCGGTAAAGTGGATCCGAATTGAAGCTGCCCCAGAGAACCGCAGGCAAGAAGCGACGCTTCGTCCGGCCAGAACCCCTTGATGGGCTGAAACTTGCCGCGGCTCTTAAACGGCTGCTGGACGTCAGCCAACAAATGGCTGTCTCGGGTGATGGAACAGAGGGATGGAGCCGAGGTCCCTTTTTCAGATGTCTCCGGCAAAGCAGTCACGAGCAGGCAATTTGTACAAAGACAGATGGCCAGCGTGACGCGAACGCATTGGAACAAAAGGCTGCGCATATAACCGTATTATACCCGGTTTGGCCGTCAGGTCAAGTCCAACGGCAAAACGACGCCCTGGAACTTATTGTTCAACCGATGAAAAGTTGTTTTTTAATCCAAATTTAGTCGTAAAATACATTTGCAATGTCCGGGCTCGCCAGTATAATAGGCGATTTGAAAAATGAGACAGAACGTTAGTGAGGCAGGGGCCTCATGCAGGAATTTTGAAAGGACATTGTAAGCGTATGCTTTCCAAAGACAAGAAAGACAAGATCATCAGCGATTTCAGGCTAAGTACCACGGATACCGGCTCGCCGGAGGTTCAGGTAGCGATTCTCACAAGCCGGATCAACGAATTGACGGAACATCTTAAAACTCATCCCAAGGACCATTCCTCACGACGAGGCTTGTTGAAAATGGTCGGTAACCGATCTTCTTTATTGAAGTATGTCAGGAATAACGACATTGCCCGGTACCGCCAGATAATTTCGCGTCTCGGCTTGCGTAAGTAGAAGTGATAACGCAATTGCGGCGTTTATCTTTGTGTAATAATTTAGGACAAAATAGGTAAATTTACAAGAAAAGAAAAGAAGATATGTTTAATATATTTAAAGTTGAAAAAGAAATCGGCGGCAAACTCTTATCCCTTGAAACCGGCCGCGTAGCCAGACAGGCGCACGGGGCGGTTATCGCCCGGATGGGCGAGACGATGGTACTTGCTGCGGTTGTGACAGCCGAACCCCGAAGCGAAGAGATCGATTATTTTCCTCTTAGCGTGGATTACCGTGAAAAATACAGCGCTGCCGGCAAGTTTCCCGGCGGTTTTATCAAACGCGAAGGGCGGCCTTCGACAAAGGAGATCCTTACCGCACGCATGATTGACCGGCCCATCCGACCGCTCTTTCCGGACGGTTACTTCAACGAAGTGCAGATCATGGTGACCGTCATCAGCGCCGACCACGAATTCGACCCGGACATCCTGGGCATGATCGCTTCAAGCGCCGCGCTGTGCATCAGCAAGATCCCCTTCCTTGGACCTCTGGGCGCCGTACGGCTCAGCCGGGTTGACGGCCAATTTGTCATGTTCCCGACCTACCAGCAGCGTGAGGCAGCGGATTTCAACCTTGTACTCGGAGGCCATCACAAAGCGATCAATATGATCGAGGTCGATGCCCACGAAATTTCTGAAGCGGCTGCCGCCGATGGCATTCAGCAGGCGCATGACGGCATTAAGCAAGTCTGTACGCTGATCGACGAACTGGCCTCCAAATGCGGCCAGGACAAGGAACTGACCCTGTTCGAGCTTGATGCCGACTTGGCGGCCAAACTCGACCAGGAGTACACGCAGCGGCTCAAGAACGCATACCAGATCATCAAGAAGCAGGAGCGAAACGAATCTCTTTCGGCCCTCTACGATGAAGCAAAAGAGAAATACGTGGATGCCGAAACGCCTGCCTGCACCGCCGTCCAACTCAAGCGGATGTTCGAACAGATGCAGCAGAAGATCGTTCGCGGGCTGCTGCTGGAAGGCCGACGTCCCGATGGTCGAAAATACGACGAGATCCGCCCGATCGATTGCCAGGTTGGCATCCTGCCGCGTACGCATGGCTCGGCCCTGTTTACCCGTGGTGAAACCCAGGCGATGGTTTCCTGTACGCTGGGCACGCCGCGCGACGAGCAAATGATCGATGGTTTGAAGGAAGAATACGGGCAGCGGTTTATGCTGCATTATACGTTCCCGCCGTTTTCCGTCGGTGAGGTGCGGCCCATTCGGGGTCCGGGCCGCCGCGAGATCGGCCACGGCGCACTTGCCGAAAAGGCGCTGGAACAGGTGCTGCCGGCGCAGGATGGATTCCCATATACCGTGAAGATCAGTTCAGACATTACCGAGTCCAACGGCTCCAGCTCGATGGCCTCGGTTTGCGGCGGGACGCTGGCCATGCTGGATGCCGGCGTGCCTATTAAGAACCCAGTGGCCGGCATTTCGATCGGCCTGGTCAGCGAAGGCGAGCGGTTCGAACTGCTCACCGACATCATTGGCGACGAGGACCATTTCGGCGACATGGATTTCAAGATTGCCGGAACACGCAACGGCATCACCGCCATTCAGTTGGATGTCAAGGCCGAAGGGCTCGATCACCGCATTATGGTCGCCGCGATGGAACGCGCCCGCCAGGCCCGGCTCAAACTGCTCGACATCATGCAGAAGACGCTGGCCGAGCCTCGCCCGCAGCTTAGCGAATACGCCCCCAAGATCGTGACGATCAAGATCGATCCGGAGTACATCGGCAAGGTCATTGGTCCTTCCGGCAAGACCGTCCGTTCCATCCAGGAGCAGACCGGTTCGGTCATCGAGATCGAGGAAGACGGCACCATCAGCATCAGTTGTGTCGGCGGCAATGGCCACCTGCTGGCCCGCGATATGATCGAATCCATGACCACGCCGCCTCAGGTCGGACGCGTCTACAGGAACGCTAAGGTCGTTTCCGTCAAGGAATTCGGCGCGTTCGTCGAGATCTCGCCCGGCATCGAGGGCCTTTGCCATGTCAGCGAACTGAGCAAGGAATACGTCAAGAACGTCGAAAGCGTCGTGAAGGTCGGGGACATCATCCCGGTCAAATTGATCTCGATCGATGAGCAGGGCAGGTTCAAGCTCAGCCGCAAGGCCGCCCTTGCCGAACTCAAAAACGAAGAGAAGAAATAAGGCAGATCGGCCCGGACCGATCGGTGAGTTCCGGGCCGTTTATGTGTTCTAAGTTCATAGTGGGTTCACGGCAGAACCCAAAGGATTTGAAGCGCTAAGGGACTTGCTTCAAGAGGGAGGTTTGCTATGGCGACGGGAACCGTCAAATGGTTTGATCCCCAGAAGGGATTTGGGTTTATCCTGAACCAATCAGGCGATGATGTGTTTGTTCATTACACGAGCATCGAAGGAGAAGGATTTAGATGCTTGCGTAACGGGCAATGCGTCCAGTACGTGGAAGTCCAAAGCGCTAAAGGATTGCACGCAAGGATGGTTAAACTGAGTGCAGACGATCCGCGGGATACCGGCCAGGTCGAGCAAAAGATTTTGTAGGTCCCCTGAACAACGGCTTGAATGCAAATCGAGGATGAGAAAAGACGCTGTCATCTTAATCGTGGAAACGGACACATCCCTGGCGGCGAAACTATCCGCCGCGATCCAAAGCCGCGGCGGCAAAACGCGTGTGGTTTCTTCGTTTGCCGATGCGCAAAAGATCCTTGAAACCGAATCGCTGGACCTGGTGCTCTGCGCGACACATTTGGACAAGGGCAACGACGGACTGGCCGTACTGACCGAGGCGCGGCGGCATCAGCCGGCCTTGCCGATCATCGTCATCAGCAGCACCGCCGATATTAATGTCTGCAAGGAATCGCTCAAACTCGGCGCTTACGATTACCTCGTTCGGCCGTTCGACATGGATGAACTGATCCGGATGATCGAGCAGGCCGTCCCGCCGAGCTTGGCGGTGCGGGGCTCTGAAGATTTCGTGTTCGGCGGCGTACTCAGCCGCAATCCCGCCATGCAGGGTGTTTACCGCGTGCTCCGCCGGGTTGCGCCCACCGATCTGCCTGTTCTCATCGAAGGCGAATCCGGCACCGGTAAGGAACTGACCGCCCGCGCCATCCATGACAATTCCAATCGCCGCCAGAAGGCCTTTTTCCCGCTCAACTGCGCCGGCCTCAGCGAAAGTCTTCTTGAAAGCGAACTCTTCGGCCATGTCAAAGGCGCCTTCACCGGCGCCGCCGTCGACCGCAAGGGCCTCTTTCAAATGGCCGACAAGGGCACGCTCTTTTTGGATGAGATAGGCGACATGCCCCTGGTGATGCAGGCCAAGCTGCTGCGCGTACTAGAGGACGGGCTGGTCATGCCGGTAGGGGGCTCGACCCCCATCCGTGTCGATGTCCGCGTCATCAGCGCCACCAACCACGATTTAGCCCAGCTCGTTGAGCAAAAGAAATTCCGGCAGGACCTGTTCTTTCGCATCAAGGGCGTCAGCGTCACGCTTTCACCGCTTCGCAATCGGCCGCAGGACATCCCCGAGCTGTTCGGCTACTTCCTCAAAGAGGCCTGCCGCGACATCAATTGCGACATTCACCTCATCACCGAACCGGCCATGCGGGCCCTGATGAATTATTCCTGGCCCGGCAACGTCCGCCAACTGCGCCACGTAGTACGCACCAGCGTGGTCCTCTGCGACGGCGACACGCTGGACCTGCGCGACCTGCCGCCGGATATCTCCCGCGTTCGCCAATTGCAGGCCCCGACCGCTGCGCAGGAAATGCTCGATTTTGGTTCGATGGCGGGCAAATCGCTTTCAGAGGTGGAACGCGAACATATCCGCCGCACGCTCGAACTGACCGGCCACAACCGCTCCGAGACCGCCAAGATCCTTCAGATCGGCGAACGCACTCTCTACCGCAAGATCAAAGAATACGGGCTTTGATCTTATTTCAGGGTTGCTTCTGAACATCAATTCCCATCGCTTTGATCAACTGCTCTCGATAATCCGGCCAAAGCTCTTCTGCGTTGATGGACTTTACAAACACTGCCCCTAAACGTGAGCGGCCCCGGAAATCACATTTGGATGCGCGATCCGAAACAGCGTTGCTATCGGGATTCACGAGAATGGTTACGAGAATGGCTATGCTTTTTTCGGTAGATGCTTTACGTGCTTGTTTGCCAACCAAGTATATCATTATCACTTCGCCTGATTCCCCTTCGGGTCGTTCAGAAACGTCAAGCAGTCTTCGTGAAAGTCTCCATGCCTGCGGCAAAACAGTTCGTATGGCTTCCACGCTTTCTTCGAGCGGCGATAGCGGGCCATCTTTTATCTCCATTTCGACAACATTAGACGAAGGTATGCTCCAATTCTTGAATTGAAAAGAGTACTTGCCAGGTTTTACCAGGTGATATTGCGATCGCATATCGTAGCGATCAACGAGTGTAATGGTTTCATTCGGTTCGATACAGGCATCGCTTGCTGCCGTCTGGCTGCTACCGCCGATGAATGGCACGGTTGCACCGGCGGCATCTTTGATGATGAGCGGATCGTTGACCATGTATGCAGTATTCATATAAAACAACGTCTCTGTGCTAATATTCCTCAGTTGCACGCTGAACAGCATTGGGCGGCCGATAGCAAACTCATTACTGAGGGCTACTAGATGAGTTTGCAGGCCGGCCCGATTCTTTTGGTAGTCGACTTCCAATTCCTGGTTAATTTTTTTCGATATCAGCACTGCCTGCTTCATCCAGATATCCAGCGGCTTTGCGGGAAAATCTGCAACCCATTTCAAATCCTCTCTGATAAGAGATAAATACCATTCGACAGGGTAGCTGTAATCAGTATCTTTCAACTCGATCTCGTGCCCATATCGTGTAGGTTTATTATTGCGGGAAGCTGTTGTACGAATGCTGAAGCTCGTCAGCGATGTTACTTCACTGAGCGGCAGTACGGTATTGAAGAAGGCATCAGCCGAATCATACTCGGCGGCTTTGGCTCGGACCTTTGCGGAACAGTATTCCAGTGCCTTATCCCAATCAGCGGCATTCAGTTCAGCGATAAAGGAGGTGAAGACAGCATTCGGTTCCGGCGGCAGCGACCGATCCACCGCTATGCGTGGACGGGCCGGCGTACTTTCGCTGTTTTCGGCAGCGGAAAGAGAGATCATCGGCAACAGCGCTGCAATGAAAATTATCTCGAATCGACTCATTGCGGTGCCTCCTTTTATCTTATATGAACCAGTACATTCATATTAGACACTTGAAATTGCCGGAGTGCCACAGAAAAAATAAAAAACCTCAGGCTATTGCCTGAGGGTCTTTTCTTTCTTTTTTTCTAACTCTAATCTGTGAAATCTGTGGTTTCGTTACTTCTTCAACTTCTGCTGGGCCTGTTCGCGGCGGTGAAAGATGATCTCTTCTGCGATCTTGACCGGCACCGCTGCGTAGCGGCACATTTCCATCGTGAACGTGGCCATGCCTTTGCTGAGACCGCGGACAACCGTGGCGTAGCCGAACATGCTGGCCAGCGGTACCTCCGCCTGGACGACCGTAAAGCTGCCCTTGTTCTCCGTGCCCATGATAATGCCGCGCCGCGCGTTGAGATCGCCCACGACCGAGCCCTGGAACTCCGTCGGCATCTCGACCTCGACCTTCATGATCGGCTCAAGCAGACACGGTTTTGCCTTCTTAAAGGCCTCATGGAAGGCAACGCGTGCGCAGATGCGGAAGGCCATCTCGCTGGAATCGACGGCATGATACGACCCGTCATCCAGGGCCATCTTGCAGCCGACGATCTCATAGCCTGCCATCGGACCTTTCTTCAAGGCTTCCTGAAAGCCCTTGTTCACGGCGGGGATATACTCATTGGGAATGTGCCCGCTGACGATATTATCCTCGAACTCGTACGTTGTCTCGGCTTCCGCGCCCAGCGGGATCAGGCGCCCCACTACGTGTGCATACTGGCCCGAGCCGCCGGTCTGTTTTTTGTGCTTGTAGTTGAATTCGGTCTCGATCGTCGGGGCCTCGCGATAGCTGACGTTGGGCTGTCCGACCGTGACTGCGGCCTTGTACTCACGTTTCATGCGTTCGACATAAACATCCAGATGCAGTTCGCCCATGCCGGCGATGATCGTCTGGCTGGTCTCGGGGTCGGTTGAAACGCGGAACGTCGGGTCTTCCTTCATGAACCGGCTCAGCGCCTTGGCCATGCGGTCCTGGTCGGCCGAGCTGGCCGGCGTGATCGAAAGACTGATCACCGCGTCGGCCACGTAGATGCTTTCCAGCGAATAGTTTACCCCTTCGCCGCAGAGCGTATCGCCGCTGGCGCAATCGACGCCCACCAGCGCCACGATGTCGCCCGGCCCGGCTTCAGTAACATCCTGCCGGTCATTGGCGTGCATCTTGACGATGCGTCCGATCCGCTGCTTCTTGCCCGTGCGGGCATTGCGGTAGAATTGTCCCTTATGCAGCGTGCCCTGATAGACGCGCGTATAGCTTAATTGCCCGAATGTCTCGTCGGTGATCTTGAACACCATTGCCACCGCCGGCTCATCCGGGTCGCCTGCCAGCGGCGTCTCGGTGCCTTCGTTGTCGTGGTCGCGTGCGAAACTGCACCGGTCCAGCGGGCTGGGCAGATACTCACATACCGCGTCCATGACAAGCTGCACGCCTTTATTGCGGATCGCCGTCCCCATCAGCACCGGCACGATGTCGCGGTTGATGGTCGCTTGACGAATCGTCTGCTTGATCATTGCCGTATCGACCGGCTTTTCTTCCAGCAGCAGTTCCATCAGCTCATCATCGAACATGCTGATGGCTTCGAGCATCTCGTGCCGCGCTGCGGCGGCAATGTCCTGGTAATTGGCGGGAATAGCCGAACGAATAATGGTTTCGCCGTTATCGCCATCAAACGTGACGGCCTCCATGGTGACCAGGTCGATGAGCCCTTCAAAGTCTTCGGCTTCGCCCATGTTAATTTGAAGCGGCACCACGTTGAGGCCGAGCTTTTCGCGCATGCCCCGGCAGACCTTGTCGGCGTCGGCGCCAACGCGGTCCATCTTGTTGATGAACGCGATCCGCGGCACGCGGTAACGTTTCATCTGCTGATCGACGGTGAACGACTGGCTCTGCACGCCGCCTACGGCGCACAATACCATGATCGCGCCATCCAGCACCCGCAGCGATCGTTCCACTTCAACCGTGAAATCCACGTGGCCGGGCGTGTCGATCAGATTGATGACACGGTCCTTCCATTGAACCTGCGTAGCGGCCGAGGCGATCGTGATGCCGCGTTCCCGCTCCAGTTCCATGAAGTCCATTGTCGCGCCCGCGCCGTCGCGGTGCACCTCCTGCATGCGGTGAATGCGTCCGGCGTAAAACAGTATCCGCTCGCTGAGCGTTGTCTTGCCCGAATCGATGTGGGCCGAGATCCCAATATTCCTGATTTTATTGATGCGTTTCATTTTTCGCTACTGCTCTCTCGTTCTACTCTATCATTACAAAAACCGGCGAACCTTACGGCCCGTCGGCTGATCAAATCGGCACTGCCAACGTACACGAATAGTAATCTCAGCGGCTGTCCTGCCGGGGAGAAGATTACAGGGGGGTAATAGTCTTCTATGCCTCCGTGGATACACGAAACTATTATGATATTAAAAATCGCTCTTTGGGTCAACTACATTTTTATTTTTTTCGGAAGGAATTCTGTTCTCAGCACTCCTTTAACTTTGGATTGTCTGTCGGTTTTTTCTTGATTTTTGCATTTCGGGATGATACTTTTTGAATGTGAACTCTAGACCGACTGTGATTAGCATAAAAATATAATCACATTTTAGCCTAAAGGGGAGACCCCCATGTATTACTACACCCGTACCATGCGGTTTTGCTGGGCATTTGTTTTCTACTTTTCGGCTGGTATTTTGGCGCAAGGAACCTATGGCGGCGGAGATGGGTCGCCCGAAAATCCATTCATAGTCGCTGATTTTAATGATCTAACAGAGATGCGCGATTGCCCGGACGACTGGGGGCGACACTTCATCCTTACGTCAGACATCGACCTGGACCCTTCTTTGCCAGGCCGCAAAGTTTACGGAAGAGCGATCATTGCCTCTGCGATCTACCGTCAGCCCCTCCTGCCCGTGGGTACGGCATTTCAAGGACACTTTGACGGAAACGGCTATGCTATTCAAAATCTGCATGTTTTCGGAAACGCCTACAATGGTTTCTTCGGTTGGGTCGGTTCCCACGCCCGAATCCGAAATCTCACGATTCAGGGAGCGACGGTCGAAGGCAGTCGGTTCTTAGGAGCTGTTGCGGCCTTCAACCAGGGTGTGATTACGCATTGCCAGGCTATCGGTATTTCGATGCGCGATATAGCCCCTACCTCAACAGGTGAAGGCGCCGCGGGAGGATTAGTGGGTTTCAATTCGTTTGGGACAATTGCTTTCTGCGGTGCCGAGGCCATTACTGAAGGATATAATAAAGTGGGCGGCCTTGCGGGTCTTAACACGGGCGCTATCTACTGCTGTAAAACCAATGGAAGCGTAGCCGGGCAAGATTCCATCGGAGGCATTGTCGGTTATAACGGCGGGGCAATCGAAAACTGTTTTTCGGATAGTTCAGTTGTCGCCCTAAATTCTGCCGGTGGCATTGCGGGCACAACCACCGGCAGCATTGTTAATTGCTATACAGTTTCGAGCGTTACGGGCACTACGGTGGGGGGAGTTGCCGGAGTTGAAAGCTACGATATCGGTACGGAGGCGGCCGTGAGTTTTATCGTTCATTGTTATGCAAATGGCCCTTTGCAGCTTCTGCCCGGCGGCAGTGCGGCTTATGCCGGAGGGGTTGTGGGTTACAAATATCCGTACCCCGACTGTCGCGTTGTTCGCTGTCTTTGGAATGTCGATACGACCGGTATATCGATTACCGCCGGAAGCGGTGTTGGTCTGACCGACGAACAGGCTCGCGACCCACAGATCTTTATAGATGCCGGTTGGGATTTTGCCGGTGAGACGGAAAACGGCCTCTGTGATGACTGGTATAGTCCGCCGGGACGGCAGTATCCCATGTTGAGTTTTCAGCATCCACAGAAAGCCACGCCCATTCCCTTCGAAGGAAAAGGGACCATCGAGAAACCCTATCTGATCGCAACGGCTGAAGAGATGCTTTTCATTAGCGGCAAGCCCTGGTTGATGGATAAATGCTTTTCGCTGAGTTGTGACATCGACCTGCAGGACGTCATTCTGGGGCAGTCGCCTCTTGCGCCGCGTGTCAGCGAATTGGACGGTTATGTTCATGGCGTTCCTTTCTTAGGGCTTTTTGACGGCGACGGCCATTCCATTCGAAACCTGTCTATTGATAACCCAGAGTGCGCCGATTTGGGATTGTTCGGCAGGATTGAAAGCGGTACGCTGAAAGACGTCCGCCTGCAAAGCGCAAGACTCTACGGTAAAGACCGTTGCGGCATGTTGGCCGGACAAACGGGTAAGTGGGTTCGCCTCGAGGGTTGCTCCGTGCAGGGATGGCTGGGCGGTGAAAATGAAATCGGCGGCCTTGTGGGAAACAATCTGGCGGATATTGCCCGTTGCTCCTTTGAGGGACTTGTATGGGGCACCTATGACCGTATTGGCGGGCTTACAGGGATACACTATGGCGGCGCTGTCATGGAGTCTTGTTTCAACGGTTCTGTTGTCGGCAGAAACCACGTAGGGGGGTTGGTCGGATTTGTATCGTCGACGCCCGCTTATGCCATAGAACGCTGTTATGCCAAAGGAGCCGTCACAGGGTCGCAGTATGTGGGCGGACTGGTCGGCAGTAACGGCAGCGCCTCCAGTCAGTCCACCAGCAGCGGTCAGACGATCTGGAACTGTTATTCTCACGCGCGGCTAACTGCCTATGTGTTTGCCGGCGGCCTGGCAGGACAGGAAGCGCATTCTCCTAACTACATTCCGTTTTTTCCTCCCAACCGCTTGATTTCACCGATTAGCCAAAATTATTTTTGCGGGCAGGTGTTTCAGCAGATTGGATGCGCCGGACTGATCGGGTCGACGCCGAATCTCTTAAATTACCCGTACAGTTCTTATTTTGACAAGGAGATTATCGGCAATGCCTGTCTGCAGGATGCGGAGCGGTACGGACGAACAACGGCCCAGATGAAGTCTGCAAGTACTTATGTTTCAGCCGATCGAGACGCTATGTCGTGGGATCTTGAGACGGTCTGGTCGCTCTGTGAAGGTACGAACTACCCCCGCCTTCGCTGGCAGGTTCCGGCCGGCGACTGGACCTGTCCCGACGGCATTCAATTCAACGATTTTGCGGACCTGGCGCAATGCTGGATGCAGGCAGAATCGCCGTGCAGCCTGGTGGATACGGACCAGAGCGGCTTGGTAGATGCCGGCGAATTGTATATGCTTGCTCAAAATTGGCTGCTGGGTACTCAAGACAAAGCCGATCTTGCCCTTGTTCGTTTTAGATTTGACGAAAACAGGGGCAACATCGCCTACTCTAACATTGACGGCTTGACGGGAATACTCTGCAATATGGCCGAGTCCGCGAGGCAGCCGGGATACTTCGGCAATGCCTTGCAGTTTGACGGCATTGACGATGTGGTGATATTGGAGGGCTTTAAAGGCATCCCGGGTGGCGCCGCACGTTCCTGCAGCGTTTGGCTCAAGACATCTGTTCCGGGCAGGCGCGTTCTTTCCTGGGGCCTCAATGAGATAGCTGCCAAGTGGGTTCTTCGGCTGGACGAGCAGGGCCGCTTATGTTTGGATGTAGGGAACGGCTTCAAGATAGCCGCCAGTTGTGTCGCCGACGGCGAATGGCATCTGATTACGGCCGTCTTAAATCCGGGGTTGACATCGGAGTCCCCGTATGATCCGGGCTGGGCACCCGCGAATTCAACGGACTCTCTCGAACTCTTTGTGGATGGACAGCGCGAAGAAATTTCATCACATGCTCCGGCTCCTATCGATACTCGCCCCTATAATTTTGCCGAGATCGGGACTTATTCGGGCACTGAAAAGCCGTTTCTTTATGCGGGTCTTATGGATGAACTTCAAATCGTTCCGTACGCCCTTTCGCCGGATGAGATTCGTCAGATGATCCCGAAAGAACTGGTGACTCATTGGAAACTGGATGAGAGAACCGGCTCTGCAGTGTATGATTCGGCCAACCATCATGATGGCGTCCTGGTGAACATGGACGAATCGAACTGGGATGCGTCGGAAAACGCGCTGTATTTTGATGGGGTGGATGATTACGTCGTTTTCCCGGATTTCAAGGGGTTGACCGGCGGCAAGACGCGGAGCTGCTGTGCCTGGATCAAGACGGCTGTTCCCGGCGGACGGATTATCGCCTGGGGCGATCAGCAGCCCGGCGCCAGGTGGGTTATCCGGCTGCATGAGGACGGGCGATTGCGATTGGAGGCCGGTGATCGTTACCGCATCGGCTATCGCAAGATTGATGATGGAAAATGGCATCATATTGCCGTAACGATGAAATACGACCAGATGTGGCCGGGCACAGCCCAGCGATCTATTACCCTTTATGTCGATGGAATGCAGGAACCGTTGGCCGAAGTGCTGGGAGGACTGATTTATACGGCTGCGGCTGAAGATGTCACATTGGGCGTCTATGCGCCAGTTCCTAAGTATTTTAGCGGATTTATGCGAGATGTTCGAATTTATAACTACGCACTGCCCATAGAAGAAATTCGCGGCATCATAAACGCGCCTGAAGGGATGCTTATCGCGCACTGGAAACTGGATGAGGGGCAGGGGACTATCGCGGTTGACTCGGCTGACGGGCATGACGGTGTGTTGACGAATATGGATGCGTCGAGCTGGGACTTGAATGAAAATGCCCTCTACTTTGACGGTGTTGACGATTATGTCGAAGTTCCCGATTTCAAAGGCGTTTCAGGCTCGCAATTGCGCACTTGTTCCATGTGGATAAAAACTCAGGTCGCGGGCAAACAGATTCTCTCCTGGGGGACTCCGGCGGCAGTCGGGGCCAAATGGGTCGTGCGTTTGAATGAAGAAGGCAAGGTCCGGGCCGAAGTCGGCGACGGCTATTGCATTGGCTCGACGCCGCTGGCGGACGGACAATGGCATCATATTGCCGTTAAGATCGACCGCTCCGATGTTTTGTCCAACACGGAGAATATAGTGATCTATGTCGATGGTTTGCCGGAAACAATTTCAGAACGTCAGATGCAATATGTTCAAACCTCTGTGGGCGAGAATGTGAAAATAGGTGTCTTCTCAGGCGGGCTGCTATACTTTCAGGGCTATATCAAAGATGTTCGTATTTATGATGGACCTTTGGCGGCAGGCGAGTTGACCGACCTGTACACGTCCACAAAGCCCTTCTAATATGATCAGGTGATGAGCCGTTTTTTCAGGCGTTTGGTGGCGAAAAAGCCTACGATCAATGTAAAGACGATGACATAAGCGGCGTCCCATAAGATCACGCTATCCCAGTGCAGCGCCGCTATGAACCGCATGATTCGGACACAATGCGTCAGGGGCACGAGTTCGGCAAGCCACTGCACCTTCTTGGGCAGGCTCTCCACCGGGAATACCACGCCGGAAAAAAAGAACATCGGCGAGATCAGGCCGGTCATGTAAAAATTGAAGTGGTTGATGGTCTTGACAAAGGACGTGACCAGCAGACCTAGCGCGCCGAACATGAACGCGGTTGCAAACCCGATCAGCGGCGCCGCCAGCGACCCCGGCATCGGAAGCTTTCCGAAAAGACCTACCACAATAAGAACCGCCAGAGAAAAGAAAAACCCCTTCGACCCCGCCCAGAACATCTCGCCCAAAATAAGATTTTCTGCCGTGATGGGCGCCGCCAGCATGCCGTCATAGACCTTCTCAAATTCCATGCGGATGAACGTGCCGAACGTGCATTCAAACGATGACGTCCACATGGCCGACGTCACCAGCAGCCCGATGCTCAGGTACACCAGATAGGGCTGGCCGTTGATCGGCGCAATAAACTGACCCAGCCCCAGCCCGATCCCCCACAAAAAGATCAGCGGCTCCAAAAACGGCGGAAAGCCATTGCTGAACAGGTGCTTGGTATAGACCCGCATGTGCCGATACCACACGCTGTACAGCCGCTGACGCAATTTCGGAAATCGCATTTCTTTACTGCCGCTCATCCAGCATCCTCCCGGTGGCTTTCAGAAAGACATCTTCAAGATTCGTTTGCCGCAGGAAATGCGGGGCGCGTGTGAACTGGTCGCCCAGGCTTTTCAGCGCCTCAAAACTGGCCGCGTAATAGCGGGCGGTCAGGCCCGACAGGTCCAGCCGCACGCCGGCGGGCAGCGGCTGATGACGCAATTCAGGATTCGCCTGCAGATCCGTCACCTCAAGCACGTACGGTTCGATGTTTTCGGCCACAAGCTGCCTGGGCGAGCCTTCCATGATATTCTCGCCTCTGTGCATGATGATCAGCCGGTCGCAAAGCTGGAACGCCTCCTCCATGTAGTGCGTGGTCAGCAGCATCGTCGTGCCTTGCTTTTTCAATTGGCGCAGCTTGTCCCAGATCAAATGCCGCACTTGCGGATCGAGCCCAGTGGTCGGCTCGTCCAGGATGAGCAGCTTCGGCTCGTTGAGCAGCGCCCGCGCAATGACCAGCCGCCGCTTCATTCCGCCCGAAAGGTGCCGTATCAATTCCTTCCGCTTCTCGCTAAGTTCCAAAAATTTCAGCAGTTCGTCGGCCCGCCTTCTGGCCTGAGCCGACGGCATGCCGTAAAATCGCGCATACAGCAGCAGGTTTTGGATGACATTCAATTCGTCATCGAGATTGTCTTCCTGGGGTGCCACGCCGGACATGTATTTGATGGAAAGCTCGTCCTCCTCCGGATCATAGCCGAACAGACGCAGGCGGCTTTGGGGCGAGTGATCGCGAGCCGTCCGGGCGTAAAACATCTTCAGCAGGGTTGTCTTGCCGGCCCCGTTGGGGCCCAGGAAGCCGAAACACTCGTCGGCATTGACATGAAATGACAGGCTCTTGACTGCCTGCAGCGAGCCAAAAGTCTTGCTGACGTCGGATGCCTCAATAACCGGTGTTTGCATCGGATGCCAACACCTATCCGAGCTTCGTCGCGACGTCCCGGATCAGTCCCTGCAGAACGCCTTCTGAAATATCGGCCAGCTCCGGCTCGGGCCGCTCCGCGCGCGCCATGGATGCCAGGATGCGAAGCACGCTCCTTTTATTCTTCTTTAACGTTCCCAGCGTCTTGTCGGCCGGATCAAGATTGCCATCGGCCATTTGCCGCAGGTACAGGATGCAGGATTTGATCACTTCTTTTTCCTCAGCGCTGCGGCTGCCGCCCGTGCTGCCGGGGGCTTCCTCCGGCAGGGGCGTGCTTTCCTTGAGGATGGTTTTTGTCAAACTTTGCGTTTCATTCATCAATTCGTGAAACTGTGTCTCTTCGCTGGCGTCCAGCGGGATCAGTCTCAGTTCCGGCTCATCCTCGTTGGGCGGCAGCGGAATATAACACTTATGCTTGCAGTACGGGCAGTTTCCCCATTTGCCGCCCGCGGTGTCCGGAGCCTTGATCTTTTTCTTGCAGGATTCACAGTGTAATGTAATGGGCATACGTCAATCCTTCAAATTGAACCGTGTTCTGCTTTGTATTCCACGCATACATCCGTCGTGATGCCGCCTCGCGGCGTAAAACTCGATGTGACACGCATCCATCGCGGCCGACAGGCGTTTTTCAGCTCATCCAGGATTTCATTCGTCAGCGATTCGTAAAAGATCCCTTTATTGCGAAAACCCTGCAAATAGTATTTTAGGCTTTTCAGTTCTATACATAAGGCATCCGGTACGTATTCGATCAAGATAGTCCCGAAATCCGGCTGGCCCGTCTTGGGGCACACGCTGGTAAACTCCGGACAGCGGATCGTGATCGTGTAATCTCGCCGGGGCCGAGGATTGTCAAACATCTCCAATTGGACTTTTTCTGCCATTCAGTTGTCCTTTTTTCAACTTGGTGGTATAGTCACATACGCGATTCTAACAGAAAACCGGATATATGCAAGAAAGCACTCATAAAACTGACCGCCGGGCCGTTATTCTGCTTAGCGGCGGACTGGATTCGGCAACCACCCTGGCCATTGCCAAAAGCGAGGGTTTCGAATGCCATGCCCTCAGTTTCCTGTATGGCCAAAGACACCGCCGCGAGATCGAGTCCGCAAGAAAGGTGGCCGCCTCATTTGCTGCTGCCGAGCACCGCGTTATCGAGATAGCTCTATCCTCGTTCGGCGGTTCGGCACTGACCGATACCGCCATCAATGTTCCCAAGGACCGCCCCGAGATCACGACTGTGATTCCTGTCACGTACGTCCCGGCACGCAATACGATCTTTCTTAGCTACGCGCTGGCCTTTGCCGAGGTCCTGGGCGCATGGGATATCTTCATCGGTGTCAACGCCACTGACTACAGCGGTTATCCCGACTGCCGATCCGAGTTCATCGCGGCGTTCGAACGCATGGCCAACCTGGCGACGGCCGCCGCGGTTGAAGGCAGGGGGGCTTACACGATCCACACGCCCATCATCAACATGACCAAGGCACAGATCATCCAAACGGGTATGCGGCTTGGGGTAGATTACGCGCTGACGCATAGCTGCTATGACCCGCTGCCCAATGGCAGACCCTGCGGACACTGCGATTCGTGCAAACTTCGCCTTAAGGGCTTCGCAGAGGCCAACCTCAAGGACCCACTAGAGTACGCGTGAGGCCCGAACCTCAGCCGTTCAGCCCGTGAATCGCTCCTTCTCTTTTTGATGGATCGTCTTCCACACGCCCCGCCGAAAGATCAGCCAAAGCGCCAGCGTCCTGCATCCCCAGTCCAACGCCGTCGCCAGCCACACACGATCCCCAGCTTGCACGCAAACGCCAGCAGCCACGTCGCCGGGAGCCGCACGAACGTAATGCTCAGCACGACCGCCCACATCATGCTCCGCGTATCGCCGGCTCCGCGCAGCGCGCCCATAAAGATAAAGCACAACGCGAAAAGCGGAAGCTCGATTGCCGAGATTCGGACCGCTTTCCCCGCAAGTGCCAGCACCTCCGGCGTTGCTTTGAAGATCCCCACGAAGTGTGGCGCAAAGACCACGAACAGCAACGCCGTTACGATCATCAGCGAGCCCGTGAAAAGCAGGGTCCGTTTGACCGCCAGTTCGCCGATCCTGTGCCTGCCTGAACCCACCGCCTGTCCAAGGATGCTGGAGACCGCCACGCTCATGCCGAACGCCGGCATGAACACCAGCGACTCGATATTCAGCACGATCTGGTGGGCCGCCAACACGGTTGTCCCCAGGCTTGCCACCATCCACAGGAAAAACGCGTACGAACTGGTATTAAGCACGCGCTCGGCCAAAACCGGACTGGCCACATGCCAGATCCGGCGCACCACGATCCAGCGCAGGCTCAAAAAGTCCGTCAGACGCATGCTGATGCCGCGCTTGTTGGCAAACAGCAGGCTGATCGAAAGAAGGCCGCCAAGGTTGCGGGCGATCACGGTTCCCCATGCCACGCCGTAAAGCCCCATCGCCGGTACGATGCCAAATCCAAAGGCCAGCAGGATATTGGCATACTTTTCGTAACCATGTGAGATGGGTTGGCAAGGACAGCAATTCCAATGACCCACGGTACAATTTGCTTTGGGAATTAGAAGGCGCGGTCGACCGGCGTAAGTTTTCAAGGCGGAGTCTGGGGTGCCAGGGAGTCCTGCTGGATGAGGATGAGGATCGGCTGCGGTATGAAATTGAGTATTACACGAAGAACAGTCGACTCCTGCCATCAACCCAGCGCGGTCACAAAATAAATCCGTTTCAGGTGAGGCAGGATTATTTGGAGTCGGCGGTGCCGCCCAGCAAAGAGGAATTTGGCCTCTGGGACTTGGACTGATTCATTGGGTCATTCATTTTTATGTATACGTCTTACTCACAAACCAGCAAAACCAGCAAAAGGGTGCAAACTGGACATCGGGGTGACAGGATGAGCACGAATTATACGACGCACCCACGAACCAGCAAAACCAGCAAAAGGGTCCGAACTGGACATCGGGATGACAGGATGAGCATGAATTGTAACGTATACGTCTCACCCACAAACCAGCAAAACCAGCAGAAGGGTGCTCCAATGTTCCGCCCGGGGGGGGTCATAAGTGATTGCTGATTTATGGTGACACGACAGGTAGGGCGATGACGGCCTATTTAGCGAATCGCTCTACTCCGCCGCTCCTGGTTTATGCATCCTTGGAAATCGCGAGAACTTGCAAACCCCTGGCGTATCATTTAGCTGCAAAACGGGGCATTTGCAGTAGGCGAAAACGTCGCAATTATAGCTGCAAAAATGACTTACAGTAAGGCTCAAAATAAACGGACACGCGCAACAAACTCTGTATTAGGAGGCGACGGCTTCCGACGGGGTCGCCTGTCACAATGGCAGGGAGGACCCGTGCGTCGGCCAGAATTCTTTGGGTGCTGTGTCGACGAAACGCACTGCCGTCGTCGAGATTCAGGTCCGGTAGGAATATGGCCAGCATTGAACTTGTCACGCGTCGACGTTCGTATGCAGCGCGCTAACAGTCCGGATTAACTGTCACTGACTAAGGTCCGTCTGTTAGGGGACTCATAGATAGTAAGACTGCACGACTGACAGTCAGTCCAATCACTGAACACAACCTTTCTACACCATTGTTCGGCCCAATCTAACGCTGAGACTATCTAATTTGCGCGAAATGTAATTAACATGGTAAATAAATAATTACGGCGTTTAACAGGAAGTTGGCTTGAGCCTACATTTAAGATGTTGCGGAAATTGCTACTTTAAAAGGCTATTTTTGAGATAAGAATGCAGCAGATCAAATAAAAGCAGACGTAAAAGGCATTGTTAATAGAGTAATAAATAACATTAAAAAAGCGTTTTAAACTTGCAAGTGCTTGCTGGATTCTGTATGTTACAGGCATGTCGATTGTGGAAGTAGCCAGAATAGCCGGTGTATCTCATACAACCGTGTCTCGTTTTGTTAATCGGAACGGCAAGGTTAACCTGGAGACGGCCGAGAAGATACAAGCGGCCATGAACAAACTCGGTTATGTGCCCAAGCCCCCGCACTTAAGACGAGGACCGACCACCAACACCTGCCGTGACTTTAAGTCCAAGAATATTGCTTTTCTTAGTGTTTCACAAAGTACACGCGTTTTTTCAACCTCTCCATTTCTTATTGACTTGGTTCATGGCATTGAAGAGGCCGCATCGGATAATGGTCTGAGCTTTTTCCAGGGCGTACTGCGGGCTGACAAGGCGCTTCCGGCGTTTATTGCCCGGGGCGAAGTGGATGGATTAATTATCTATTCCGGTGTGGAGAATATGCCGCCGGAGTCTATAGATGCTCTGCGCCGATATCCAATTGTGTTTGTGCTGTCAGGCAGGGACAGGTTTTTCCTTGGCGACCGCGTCATGTGCAATCATGAACAGATCGGCAAAATTGCTGCTGAGTACTTAATTGCAAAAGGGCATCGTCATGTTGTTTTCTTTGATCTAAAAGAGAGCAACAATTATCAGCAGGAGTTGTTTAGGGGCAGATGGAACCACTTCAAAGAGATTTGCACATTGCACGATGTTGAGGCCGAACGGATGGAACTGCCGCTAACGTCTGAGGAAACCTTGTTTGGGGGGGGGAAGGCGCAAAAGGTTTTGACAGAGGCAGTAAGACGGTTCTTTGTTCCAAATTCGAATCAAGCGACGGGCGTATTTGTGTTGTTCGACAGCCTAACTGCTGTTCTTTACCCGGTGCTTCAAGCGTGCGGCGTCAAGATCGGAAAAGACATAGATATTATTTCATGCAATAACGAGATCTCGCTTTTAGTCGGGCTGCATCCGCGTCCGGCAACGATAGACCTGCAGCCGGAACTCATTGGCAAGCGCGCCTTTGAGCGATTGTGTTACCGGATCCAGCATTCCAGGGATGAATCGCGAGTGACGCTGGAGATACTGCCAAAGCTGGTTGAAGGCGGACAAACAAAGTAGTTTTCGGAGTGAAGGCTCTAGATAAATCTAAATGTTTTTTGGAGGATCGAAAGATGAGAAGTAAAGTGTTTTATTGCATGGTGTTTGTTATGGTGGTTAGCGCGGTCGGGATCCTGAATGCGGGCATAATCAGCGTGGATTTCGATAACACTTCGGCCGCACCTGGTTTGATGGAAACAACAGACCTGGCCGGAGCTCCCAGCGTGCGTGTAGGGAACTGGAATCCTTGGTTTAAGAGTGATGGGACGATGGGCGACGCAGGCCAGACCATCATCGACGACAGCGGAGCAGCAATAGCAGAATTCACTGCAAGCGCAAGTTTAGGGTGGGCTTCCCGCAACAACAACAATGTGAATGACACGGCCATGTTTTCCGACATTGTTGATGTGCAAACGTCGACCCGGCTGATCAATGTCAGCGGCGTTCCCTATGCACGGTATGACGTGTATGTTTACATGTATGACGATGGTTTCGACCGCGCGGGCCAGTTCACCCTGGGTTCGGAGACTTTTTACATGCGGGGTTTTGCCCCCACCGGCGAAGGAACCGGCAATCCTGCGGCCGACGGCTCGGGCTATGTCCTGTCGACTGACACAACGATTGGACTCGGTACGGATATTGATCAGGCAAACTATGTAAAGTTTTCCAATGTATCCGGAACCACCTTCCAGATGGCATGGACGGCTGTTAATGCAGGTGACGCTACCCAGCGAGCCAAGGTAGCAGGGTTCCAGATTGTTGAGGTGCCGGAACCGACTGCGATGATATTGCTGGGTCTTGGCTCATTAAGTGTTTTACGCCGGAAAAAATGAAACAGGATTAAGGTTCCGGACCGCCGGAGAAGTCGGGCTGTTTTTAGAAAGATCTATTTGGGAAAAGCGATAAAACATTTATTGAAAGGAAGATGCTATGAGAAGAGTAATGTACTTAACATTTGTTATGGCACTAGGTGCGGCGGGAGTCTTGAATGCGGGCGTAATCAGTCTGAATTTGGACAATGCCACCGCATTGCCCGGAACAATGGAGGTAACTGATCTGGCCGGAGCTCCGGGAGTTCGTGTCGGCAACTGGAATAACTGGATACGATATGATTCGATCATCGGCGATGCAGGCCAAAACATCATTGATGACAGCGGGACAGTTGTGCCGGGATTCACTGCAAACATCTCAAGCAACAACTTCTTGTCTCGCGACAATAATCATGATAACGATCAGGAACTGTATTCTGATATTGTTGATATCCTGGGTGCAGTCACGCTTACCGCCAGCAATGTTCCTTACTCGGTGTACGATGTCTATGTTTACATGAAGAGTGACGGTGCAGCTCGCGGGGGGTCCTTCGCGATCGGGGGGACGACGTATTATGCACGCGGCGGACTGACCGACCCTCTCAGCAACGGGACGGGGTATGTTTTATCTTCCGACACCACGCTCGGGGCCGGCACGGACGTGAACCAGGGCAACTATGTTCGTTTCGCCAACATTTCCGGTTCGAGCTTTACTCTTACCATAAACGTCTTCAACGCG
Source organism: Planctomycetaceae bacterium (assembly GCA_021372945.1). Classification (GTDB taxonomy): domain Bacteria; phylum Planctomycetota; class Phycisphaerae; order Sedimentisphaerales; family Anaerohalosphaeraceae; genus 4572-13. Next base: position 37,925 of record JAJFTK010000090.1, read on the forward strand.
GGGGACAGTGTGAGGCGAAACAAGGTCGCCGGGTTCCAAATTGTAGAAAAACGGATCTCACCAATAGCGCCCGCAGAAGGGGCCGTAAATGTTGCACTCGACCAGGATCTGCAATGGTCCGTAAATGATCCTGTCATTGCCTATATCGACCTGTATTTCGGAACCGATCCGAACTGGGTCGGTCATCCAACGGAAAAGAAGTTGTCCATGGTACCTGCGACCACGGTTGCCTTTGAGCCGGGGACATTCAGCTACAGTACCCCTTATTACTGGCAGATCGATGCCTATGAGCCGAACACCGCACCCGGGGGCACCGGTTATGTCAAGGTCGCGGGCGCTCTCTGGACCTTTACCTCTATCGGTCCTGCGCCGATGGTCAGCGCGGTCGAGCCGGCGCTTACGACGGTGAACGCCGGGGAAAATGCCGTTTTGGCCATTACAGCAACCAATGCGGATTTCTATCGGTGGTATAAAGTGGGCAGCCCGGATACAGCGCTTTCGGATGGCACGGATTATGCCGGATGCACAACCAATACGCTGACGATCTACAACGTGCAGGCAGCGGACGAAGGCAATTATTATTGCCGGGTTTCCAATTCTGTTTATCCGGATGCGGTGAACAGCGAACCCGGTGCTGTGATGACCCGGCGACTGATCATTCATTACCCGCTGGATACGGTTATTTCGGGTGTTACGCCGGATGTGGTCAGCGGCTATGATATGACCCTGATGACCGCAGGCGCAGGAACCGCAAAACCGTCATTGGCGGCAGGTGTGTCGGAATTAGGCGGCAGCGGTCTGTTCTTTAATAACAGCAATAGTGCTGATCCGAATGCCTGGGGCCAGTATGCTGCGGCAGGCGATGTTGACATGGAAGCTGCAGGAGACGGTTTGACCATTGCGTTGTGGGTGAATCGATTAGCGAACGAAGATACCAGCAACGGTATCCTAAGCCGCCGTACGGAATGGAGCGCCACAGAAATGGTATGGCAGTTGGAGTATAGTCAAGGTGCCGGGGGTGTGAGTTTCACACGCAGCGGTACCACATGGCCGGCAGGGGTTACGTTTAACACAGGCGAATGGATGTACGTTGTGGCCACCTTCGATCCAGCCGCCACGACAGCCAGAATCTATGTCAATGGGGAGTACGAAAGCGAATCGACTGCCTTCACCCTGGGACCGGCAACCAATTCGCTGTTCAGGATGGGATGTAACCAACTCGACACGTTAGGCAACATTGTTGATCCATTCCATGGTACGATCGACGATGTTAAAATCTATAACTATGCCAGGACAGCGGCTCAGATTGCGCAGGATTACTTGAGCATCAAAGGCGGTTGGATTTGCGACAACGAGGGACCGAACAACGTCGCGTACGATTTTGACGGCAACTGTCAGGTCGATCTTGCAGATTTTGCCGCTTTTGCCGCAACGTGGCTTAACAACAACCGTGTCTATCCACAATAATGTTTGATTAGTCGGTTTAAAATCTGAAGAGAATCTTCCTTCCGGAGCGGTTTTAAGGAACCGCTCCGGAAATGTTTTTGTTTGTGCAATAAGAACAAGACAAGTTGAGAACATGAAAAGTCCTATCAAATTCATATACATCATACTTGCCTGCGGTTTTGCTTGCTGCGTGCATGCCGCTCCGCTGGATACGATTGTATTTGGCAACACGTCTTCTGAAATGGCGCATGGCCTTTTGGCAATCAGCACGCAATCATTTAGTGGTGCGCTTGGCGAATCGGCGCGTCGGTGTCTGCCTTTGGACCCAATTGATTACTACGGGGGTTCCCTGACCTTCATCATGACTGTTGATCCCGTTCGCAGAAACTACTTTACGGTAAAATTGTGGAGCGACGATGATGACGCTTCCCTCGGGCAAGCGCGGGGACGGCTCTATCTTTATGTTCCGGACGGGGGCACGGACTACCAGGTGGGTTTCCGGCATGAGGGCGACTACATGCCGCTAAGCGTGGGTCGCAACGGTCCGGGACTGACAGGGCGGTTCTTCTATTCTACAACGCTGCTGCCGCTGGAAATGACGTTGGGGAAGACCTCGCTTACGCTAAAGATTGTCTCTACGGGAAGGCTTTATGGACTCGGGCAGGGCGGCGAGAAGGACGGCGGCAATTATCAGTTTCTAATGGATGTAAACAGCCGCGGCATTTATCGTGCCTATACGCACGTTGATCCATTTCTGAATCCCACGGGAGAAACGCAGGGAACGGCTCCGACAACGACGGTGCGTCCGTCTCCCGGCGCTGAAGTGCTTGCCCCGGGCGGTTCGTTTCATAATAATGTCACCAATTGGATCAATAACCGGCTTTCTCAAGCGGCAAGTACATCCTTTTCGACAGGGGATGCGGCCTATTTGGCCCGCGCGTATTCAGTATCGCAGGTGACCGGTTATCATAATTCCGCGATTGTTAGCAAGGTACGCGATGTGGTCGATGCCTATGCCGCTGCTTACTATGGCGGAACAATCAGCCCCAGCGGATGGGGCGGCGGATGGGGTTCATTAGGGCATGCGATTCATCTACTTTCGACGCCTCTATCAAGCCAATTCGATACAGTTGTGGATTACGGTGCCGGCGGATCATTGCCGCGCCGCCAGGCATGGGGTGATCTGTTATACGCTAGCCGGGAAGCCGGCCGCCTTGGCCGCAGAACCCTTTCAAATCAAAATTTCATCGCGGATACGGACATCTACCTGGCCAACAAAGGACTTTTGGTGCTCAGTGATGCCCGTGCTTTTGCGGAAAACGATGCGCAGCGTTATCTGCGTGAGGCCTGCGGATTATCGCCCTGGCTGGGCAGCGATCTGTCCGGCGGGGGCGGTGCAATGCCTTTTGGAGCAAGTTACTACCAGGTTACGACCAAAGGGCTAACACGTGAGTGGGGCTATGTAGGAAAAGGTTATGGAGAAATGGCTCTGTATCCTGCCTTATACTATCGTCTGACCGGGAATATCGAGTTCCGCGATCAGGCGATTAAAATGAGCCGTGCTCGAGCCGCGTTTCGTCGTCCGGGAATTGAGATAAGCGGCAGCAGCCGTTACAGAACGATGGAATTCATAGGCTTGCTCGCGTGGCGAAGTGCCGACGAGTCCGATGGCGAATTCGGCAATGAGATAGGCTATGCGGACCGAGTGGTTTCATGCCGCGGCCTGAGGGTGGCCGCCGCAACCGGTGACGCAATGCTTATCGGTTATGCCAAGCAGATGCTCAACGACAACCAATACTTTTCGGCCATCCTTTCCGGCTACAAGGCAATGGAGGCGCTGGATGTGTTTGATGACTACAACACGATCATGGCGGCGGCTGATTCCGGCGCTCGACTGCCGATGACTGACGATCAGCCTGACTTTGGCTGGGCGGATGAGGAGAATCGGATTCTTGCTCTGAAGCATGGCAATGACCGCCTGTGGATTACTCCTTACTGGCAGGCAAAGTATGGTACCGGTATCAACGGTATTGCCCGTTTTCAGTTCAGCACGACCAATTACACCCAGTACGGTGTACTTGAAACCGTTCCCCAGTTTACTCTGGGCGGCACTTTTACACGGACCACAACGGACATCGACAAACCTGAAGGATTCCAATGGTGGCCGCCTGAACCCCGCCCGCTTCAGGCCTACGGAAATGAGATTTTGCCGTTGGGGCCCACGCCGGCGGATGCTTCGAACTCGGACCCGTTCCGCGGCAAGGCGGAGTTCTACGCATTTCGCTTTGGGCACTACTTAGTGGGGCTTAATGCCTCGGAAGAGAAATCCTTCACATTAAAAACGCCGGCCGGTTTTAGCTCCGCTCAGGACCTGATCTCCGGAACAACATTAAATGGACCGATTGTCCTTGCGCCAAAATCGACAGTTGCGCTCTATCTGCCGGATGCTGTAGATGCAGCGCCGGTGCCGATGACTCCTCTATACCTGAATGTTTCGAACGGTATTTTCGGTGTGGACTTGGCCTGGACCGCCTCGAGCGGCGCCTCCGCTTACATCGTCAAGCGTTCATTTACACTAGGCGGACCGTATTTTGATATCGCTGTCGGCCTTACAAATCCGGCTTATAGTGATAACACGGTTGGGATGGGACAGACGTACTATTACGTGGTGACAGCGACCAATGCGAATGGCGAGAGCTATCCTTCCTGCGAGCGATGCATTACCGCCGCGACAACTCAGAATATTATCAGCTTCAACATCGTGCCTTCCGGCAACACGACCATGTATGCTTCGCATTACGCCGGTGCGCCCGGCGTGCGTGTGAATAATTGGAATATGTTCAATGGCGATACACTCTCTTTCGGCATCGTCAACGGGGCCGGTCAGCCGGTATCCGGCATGTCGGTCTCACTGGCGACCGCTTATAACATCAGCGATCGGGGCGGATCAATAGGCGATGATGTATCCATGTTCCGCACGGTGCTGGACCAGTTTAACGGTTCGGCCTCGACGCTCACCATCACTGGGGTTCCATTTGCCCGCTATGATCTCTATTTCTATGTTCTGGCTGACGAAAACTCCGGTGCAGCCAATGATCGCGGCGGGAGTTTTACGGTTGGTATAACAACGTATTACATCCGTACTGGAAGCGCTACCAGGGTTACGGCCACAGATGGAACAGGTTATCTCCTGTCAGACGATACTACTTTTGGAACCGGGATGGATGTCGAATTAGGTAACTATGTGAAATTCACCAACCTCAGCGACAATTTAACGGCGACAATGATCGCAGAGAATATTAATGGAGGCGCGCTGCGCCTCAAAGTGTCCGGCTTCCAGATTGTAAATCAAGCTACTCCTTTAGCTGCCCCGACAGGATTGACAGCGGCGGCATGTGATCAAGCGGTTTCCCTGGACTGGAATGATAATCCTGAACCCGATATCATGAGCTATAAAATATGGAGGGCAGCGTCCGCAGGCGGCCCCTATACATTAATTGCCTCTGACTTAAACGCCAGCAATCACACTGACAATACCGTTAGCAACGGAACGCGTTATTTTTATGTGGTTACTGCTGTCAATAGGATGTCTGACGAATCGGCCGGCTCCAATGAAGTAACTGCAATTCACTACAGCGGTGATTTGACATGCAACGGGAGCGTCAACATGGAAGATCTGGCCGAACTCGGCAGTCAGTGGCAAACGGGGTATACCCTGGACTCTTTACTGAGCATTGCACAGGATTGGCTGAAGGATGAATCATTGTAATACGATTTTGGGTCGTGCGATTAGGATCTCGATCCTTGGATTGGTATACTGCATAAGCGTTCAAACGGCGCGGGCGGAGTTTGTGCATCCGGGACTGCTGCACAGTCAGAGTCAGCTTGATTTGATCAAAGCGAAGGTCGCGGCCGGCGAGCAGCCATGGACTGGCGGCTATGAACTGCTGCGCCAAAATAAGGAGGCGATTTACGGTTATCAAGTGAAAGGGCCTTACGCAAGGGTTGGGAGAGGGCGTAAGCAGGGAGATAATGTGTACAAGTCGCAGTTCGATGCCGACTGCAACGCGGCACATTATAATGCGCTGATGTGGGCAATCACCGGCGACAAGCGGCACGCAGATAAGGCGCTCGAGATACTCAATGGTTACTCGGCTATATTGAAAGAGATTGTGGGGACGGACAAGATACTCATGGCATCGCTCAACGGGGCGAAGCTGCTGTATGCGGCGGAAATCCTGCGGTACAGCGATGCAGGGTGGGTCCAGGCGGATATCGCGCGGTTCGAGACAATGATGCGAACAGTGTTTTACCCCGTGATCAGAGATTTTGCCACGTTTGCAAACGGCAACTGGAGCACGGGCTGCGTCAAGACGATGATGGCCATGGGGGTGTTCTGCAACGACAAGGCGATCTTTGACCGAGCTGTAGATTGGTATTATCACGGGACGGATAACGGGTCGCTGACGGGCTATATAATTAACGATGATGGGCAATGCCAGGAGAGCGGGCGGGACCAGGCGCACGCGCAACTGGGAATTGCGCACCTGGCGGAGGCGTGTGAGATCGGGTTCAACCAGGGACTTGATATGTATGGGGCGGCGGACAATCGGCTGCTGAAGGGATTTGAATATACGGCCAAATACAATCTTGGGCATGAGGTGCCGTTTGTGCCGCACCGGGATATGACGGGCGAGTACAATCACAAGCAAATATCGGAAGTCTCGCGGGGGAAACTGAGGCCGATTTATGAAATGGTGTACCATCACCATCGTAATCGCAAGGGTGTAGCTTGTCCGTTTACTGAGCAAGCCGCCAAATCTATTCGGCCGGAAGGAGCGGGGCCATATGCGGACTGCTGTGGATTCGGAACGCTGCTGTTTTCACTGCCGGAGCAAACGCAGCCTTAAGAACAGGTCGCCCAAACGTCCGGGGCTTTTTTCACAAAATCCATTTCCTTTTTCACGTTAAATAGTACAATCCTAAGCTCATGGAGAATTGAGCAATATTGTCCCGCGAATTAATGTGAAATATTGCCGCATTGGTAGCAGTGTATATGGATTAATGCACACAAGGCTATTATGCAGTGAGGTTTTGGTAGGGTCAAAATTAACAATAATGAACGTAAAATAGTGTTGACAATGGGTAAGCAAGAGGATAAAATGAAGCACATGTCCATCGTGGAAATAGCAAAAATAGCGGGTGTTTCGCACACTACAGTGTCGCGCGTGATGAATAATGAGGGGAATGTCAGCCCGAAGACGGCGATGAAGATTCGCGCGATCATGAAGGAAGTCGGGTACATCCCCAAGCCGCCTTCGATGCGGCGGGGACCCAGGCGTCAGCGCGAGATCAATTTCAAAACAGGCAATGTTGCATTCCTGGCATCCAGCGAAAGCCTGCGGGTGCTTTCAGGGTCGCCTGTGATGCTGGATGTGCTGCACGGGATCGAAGGGGCGCTGGCGGCGCATGGGATGAGCATGGTCCAGGGCGCGATCAGTTCGCAGCGGCAACTGCCGCCGATCGTGGCGCGAGGGGACGTGGACGGCGTGATCGTGTGGCCCGATCTGAACGGGGTGTCGGAGGAAACGATCGAAATTCTTCGCCAGTACAAGGTCGTGTACGTGATGACGGCGGACGAGGACCGCATTCGCGGTGACCGCATTCGCAACAACAACCGGCAGATCGGACGACTTGCGGCCCAAGTGCTGTTGGAAGGCGGACACAAAAAAGTCGGTTACGTTACGCCGTCAGCGCTTGCGCTTCAGAAGAACATGTGCGACCGGTGGCTGTCGTTTTCGCAATCGCTGCAGGAGAAAGGCGCAGAGACCGAACAGGTAGAGATCGAGCAAACGCCGATGGAACTGCTGGAGGTCAACACGGAGCACGAAGTGCAGATTGAAAAGGCGATTCAAGATTTGTTCGGCAAAGAGCGCAAGCCCACGGGGATATTTGTCACGTGTGATTCGCTAACGGCCAAGCTGTATCCGATTCTGCGGTCCATTGGTATAGAGCCGGGCAGGGACGTGCAGATTGTATCGTGTAATCACGAAGTGTCGCTCCTGGCGGGTCTGGAACCCAAGCCGGTTTCGATTGACATCCAGGCGGAACTGATTGGCAAAACTGCGGTCGAACAGTTGCGGTGGCGAATCATGCATCCGGACGACGAGACGCAGATAACCGTTGAGATTCAACCCAAATTGGTTAAAGGATAAATCACACATATGGACGGTATTACAGAAGCGACAAAGTCGCTGAAGGCTCACGCGGCAAACGTTGCAGAGGATGCAGGCATTCACCCGGTCTTCTTCAGTTGGCTGGACCTGGAACGGAAGGGCTTAGAGGGCGTTAAAGAAAAGGTGCAGCAGAAGAAGTACGCGCAGGCGGCTGAAGCGCTTCTGGTTTATTTCAGGAATCGCACGGGCAGTCATTATTATGACGGCTGGGACAGGCGAACGCTGCGGCCGGATTACGATACGCGCATTGCGGATGCGATCTGCCGCAATCACCTGGTCGGGCAGGACATGGGGGAGGATATCAACTGGAAGGCGGACCCGCACGGGGACCCGGAGTGGAAGTACTGTCTGAACCGGCATGAATTCCTGACGGAACTTGGGCGGGCGTACTGGTACACGGGCAAGGAATGCTACACGCAGGCGTACAAACGGATATTGACCGATTGGATTGCCAAGAACCCGATGCCGGATTTGGAGTGGATGCTGAATGTGCCCAGCGAAACAAGCCGGAAGCATTTTATGAAGTTGGGGACGTGGCGACCGCTCACGCTGGGAATTCGGCTGTATACGGCGTTTGTGCCGTGTTTTCATCATTTCGTTGACTCACCGGAGTTTACGCCGGAATTTATGGTAACGATGCTGACGTCCATGGTGGAGCATGCGTGGCATCTGAGATGGTATTACACCCGCCACAAGAGCTACTTCAACGTCTCGCCGAATTGGGGGATCATGGAGTCTAACGGGCTGGCGCACATGGGGATACTGTTTCCGGAATTCAAGGAGGCAACGGACTGGCAGCATGAGGCGATTTCACGGCTGGAAGAGCAGGTTCGGATGCAGGTCTTGCCGGATGGCGCGCACGTGGAGCGGGCATCGGGGTATCACCTCGTGTGTACGTTCTGTTTTCTGCAGATACTGGACTTGGCGCAGCGCAACGGCGTGCGCATCAGCGATACATACCGAAAGCAAACGGAGAAGATGGTTGAGTTCGTGTTGAACCTGATGAAGCCGCACGGTTATTTTCCGATGCTCAAAGATGGCGACGAGAGCGATGTACACGGAGAAAAGGCGTCTTATGGACTGTGGGAGGATATTAATAACCTCAATATGATTGAAGACGGAAATGATCTCCGCTGGGTGTTTAAGGCGGCGGCGAGATTGTTTGACCGGCCGGATATGCTGTATGCGGCGACAAGCGGCAAGCAGGGGCGAAGGCCTGCGGTGTGCTCCGTCGCGATGCCGGAAGGAGGCTTTTATGCGATGCGGACCGGGTGGGAGAAGGATGATTTGTACATGGTCTATACGTGCGGCGAATTGGGAGTCAAGGACCAGAACTGCGTACACGGGCACGCCGATGCGCTGAGTATAGATGTCTCCGGGTTTGGAGAGACGCTTCTGATTGACCCCGGCCGGAATATTTACGAGGGGCCGTACCGCATCTGGTTCAAAGGGACCAGTGCGCATAATACCGTTGCGGTGGATGGCAAGGACTCGTCGGAGTTGGCGGATGAGTGGATGTTCAAGACGAAGGCGGACAGCAAAGTTGACTGCTGGTCCAGCACGGACAAGTTTGATTATGTCGACGGACGGCATAATGGATATGAGCGGCTGGCTGACCCGGTGACCCACCGACGACGGGTTTGTTTTGTCAAGCCGCACTTCTGGCTGGTGATAGATGATTTGATAGCGGCTGACAGTCATTCGTATTCACAGTACTTTCATTTCGGGCCGCAGGCGAAACTGCAGAGTGACCCTGATCTTTCGGTGACGGCGGTTTATCCGAACGGGGCCGGCATTGTGGTCAGGCCGCTGCAAAAGGACTCACTTGCGTTTAAGGAATACAACGGTTCCAAAGAACCGATCCAGGGATGGGTGTCATACGATTATGCGGTCAAAGTGCCGGCGCCGGTGATCGAGTACTCAGTGCGGAAAAGAGGGCCCGTACGGTTAGTGACGCTGCTGGTCCCGTTCAAGGAAAAGCCGGTTGACTGCTCCATCGAATCCGGCGGGAAAGACGTTTACAAGATTGGCTTCGGCCAGACTGAGTACCAAATTCTTCTTCCGGACGGTACGGATAAGAAGGTCGGTAATTTCGAATTTGACGGGCAGATGCTGTGTACTGCGTTTGGTGCCGGCGGCAAGCTAATCGATTGTTTTGCGGCGGGCGCTTCACGAATCAGTTACATGGGCGAAGTGCTGCTGGATTCCGTCATTCGTCACAAAGTAAATTTCGCGGGTAAGTCGTCCCGTTAAACAACATTCGTTTAAGCAATCATCCATTTGGGATTCATTTTGGAAAGAACGCGAAGGTATGTACAACGCTAACGTCGATGCGAAAAAAAGAAGCGAGTTTGTCAACCGTGTGCTGTCAAAGATGACGCTCGAGCAGAAGGTCGGGCAGTGTTTTACGATTCACTGGGGCGGTTCTATCGTTACGCCGTACGTACTGGAGGCGATCGAAAAGCTGCATATTGGGGGACTGCGCGTGACGCCGTTCGGGCAGAATTCGCGGCGCGGCAAACACTATCACCAGAGTCTCAGCTATGATTATGAGTTTCCCAGAGGATACAAGAAAATCAAAGAAAACCTGTTTATCCCCGGGGCGGCGCTGTTTGTTTCGCCGGAGCAATACGCGGGGCAGTTGAACAGGCTGCAGCAGGCGGCATGCGCACGGCCCAACGGCGTTCCGCTGCATATCTCGATTGACCAGGAGGGCGATATCAGCCGGGATTTCAGTTTTGCCGGTATCAACCTGTTCCCATCGGCTATGGGATTGACCGCGACAGGGGACCCAAAGGTCGCGTACGACGCCTGCAAGGCGGTGGCACTGCAACTTAGCGCAATGGGAGTTACGAATATCCATTCGCCTGTACTCGATGTGAATATCAATCCGATGAACCCGGAGATCAACATTCGCGCCTATGGCGATGACCCGCACGTGATCGCTGAATATGCAAAGGCATCGATCCTTGGATTCATGGAAGGCGGGCTCGTGCCGACGGCGAAACATTTCCCCGGGCGCGGCGATTCGGATATCGATGCGCATTACGCGATTCCGTGCGTGAGCGGCGATATGAAGCGGCTCGAAGAGGTGGAACTGTACCCGTACAAGGTGCTGATTAAAGCCGGGCTGCCGAGCGTGATGCTGGCGCATACGACGGTGCCGGCGGTGGACCCATCGATGGAGATTTCGACGGTATCGAGGAAGATCATCCAGACGCTGCTGCGCGACAAGCTGGGGTTTGAGGGCGTCATCACGACCGACAGCATCACGATGGGCGCGCTCATGGAAAAGTACGGTGTGGGCAAGTCCTGTGCGCTGGCGTTCAAGGCCGGGTGCGACCTGATCCTGAACAAGACCGAGGACGAGTTCAGGGACCAGGGATTCTGCGAACTGAAGAAATTCGTGGAAGAAGGAGAGATTTCCGAAGAACAACTGAACGCCTCGGTGCGCCGCATTTTGACGATGAAGTATAACCTCGGGCTTTTTGAGCAAATGGGGCAGGTGGACGCCGAGAACGCGGCTGCGCCGATGCGCGATCCGGCGATCATTCGGGTTTCACGGACAGCGGCAGAAAAGTGCGCCACCGTGCTGCGGGATGAAGAGGGTTGGCTGCCGATGAAGAAAGAGCAGGCGGTCATGGTCATCGAGCAGCAGGTGCTGGATGGATACTCAGGGTTTGATTTGCAGTGCAATAATAAATCGTTCAATATTGTCATGTACGAGCAATCGATGAACGTCATCGGTTTGGATACGAAGTTCAAGGCGTCGGCAGAGGATGAAGCCTTTGTCATGGAGCACGTCAATGAAGCTGACGTAATCGTAGCAACCAATTACTATTGGCGGCTCTGTCCGGCCAACAATACGGATTTGATCAAAAAGCTCATCACCAAGGGCAAGAAGGTTGTCGTCGTTACCAACTGTCCGTACGAACTGGGGGCGGTAGCTGAAGCCAAGGCGGTCATCTGCAATTACTCGGTCACGCCGGAAAGCCTGCGGGCAGCGGCAAGGATTATCTTTGGCGGACTGAAGCCGCAGGGCAAGTGGATGCTCAATCACTATGCAAAGCCGGTGCATTCGAAAAAAGAATCCACGCTCAAACTCAAGGGCGGAGTAACCGCGGCCGGCGAAAATGAGATCGAGCAGGTAGTATTTTAGTGAAAAGTTGAATTAACATGAAGCGGAATGGCCTGAACGTTGGATCAGGTCCGAGTTGGCGCCTTAAAGCTGTTTAGCCGCGAGGAATAGAATGTCAGTTTACGATTATATCGTCATCGGGTTTTACCTCGTGTTCATGTTGGCCATGGGACCGGTTTTCAAAAGTTTTAGCAAGACGGCAAGCGATTATTTTCGCTGCGGCGGCGGCATGTTGTGGTGGGTGGTCGGAAGTTCGTCTTTTATGACGATGTTTTCCGCCTGGTCATTTACCGGCGGCGCCGCCAAGGCGTATGAGACCGGCACTTTTTTCTTTCTTCTTTTTCTATGCAATTTTGTCGGCCTTTGTTTTACATACGTTTTTACGGCGGCACGCTTTCGCCAGATGCGGATCATCACCGCGATCGAGGCGGTTCACAAACGCTACGGCAATGCCAATGAGCAGGTGTTCACGTGGTTGCCGATCCCGTTCAATATTGTGTTTGGCGGCATCTGGCTGTACGCGATCGCGGTGTTCATGTACAGCGTGTTCGGCATCGATATGGTTCTGCTGATCATCGGACTCGGCTTGACGGTGATGATCATGACGCTTCTCGGAGGGGCCTGGGCCGCGACCGCCGGCGATTTCATACAGATGATGATCGTGCTAGCGATCACGATTTTGATGACGGTTTTGACACTGCAGCACCCGAACGTGGGTGGGCTTACGGGATTGATGCAGAAACTGCCGGAGCATCATTTTAATTGGACGCTGTTTGAGCGGCCGTGGGTGATCGTATTCTTCGCGACCACATTGATGATCAATCAGACGGTTCAGAATAACAGCATGCTGCTGGGAGCATCCAAGTATGTGTTTGTTAAAAACGGCAATGATGCCAAAAAGGCAACATTGATTTCGCTTGCCGGATTTTTGCTTTTGCCGGCAACGTGGATGGTCCCGGCTGTGGCGTCCGTTCTTGTGCATCCAAACTTAGCGCAAGAGTATCCTAATTTGAATAATCCTCATGAGGCTGCTTACGTGGCGATGGCTATAACGCTGCTGCCGAAAGGGTTGTTGGGGCTGCTGATATGCGCTATTTTTGCGGCTAGCTTGACGACCATGAACAGCCTGCTTAACGTCGTCGCAGGGACATTTGTACGAAATTTCTACATCCGCATCGTAGAAAAGGATGCGTCCGAATCCAGGCAGATTCTCATCGGCCGGATCTTCATCTTCATCTATGTTGTCTGCTGGATTGGTACGGCGATATTGTTTGTAAATTATAAGGAACTCAAGCTGTTTGATCTGCTGCTGATTTGTGCCGCGTCGATCCAGATTCCAATGACCGTACCGCTCTTTTTCGGAATTTTTATCAAGAAGACGCCGCCATGGGCGGGTTGGAGCACGATGGCCATCGGCTTTGCGTTTTCGGTGCTGCTCCGGTTTGTATTGACGCCGGAGTTCTTGAGTTGGATTTTCAGACCTGAGCAGCCTTTCAGTCAGCAGGAGTTGGGCGATTTGAATATTGCGATGACCACAGGGGTGCTGTTTGCGGTTTGTATTCTATGGTACTTTGGGACCATGTTCTTCTACCGCCAAAGACCGGTGGAATACGTGAAGCAGGTTGACCACTTTTTTGAAGAGATGCAGACGCCGATCGACATGGAAACCGAACACGGTCCGACGTACGTCAATGACAGCCGGCAATACAATGTGCTCGGATGGCTTTGCTCGATTTACGGGTTGTTTATTTTACTGCTGATACTCATTCCTAATTCACTACAGGCACGCTTGGGAATATTGTTCTGTGGGGTGACAATCGGTGGAACGGGCTTGCTCCTTAAGCTGATTGCCCGGCGATTGCGGAAGAAAGGGCAGCTGGCGGATAATCAAACAAGGGCGGTACTGCAGACGTTATAATTGCGCTGGACGGAGCCGTATGTGGTTTTAGGGATAGGAGTCTTTTTATGAGATGTTCCGGAATAGCAGGATATACGATTCTGTCTGTGTTTCTGTTCTGGGGTGTTGCTGGCCACGTCTCAGGAGGACAGGGACTGCGGCCGCATCCGTACCTGTTCTGTACGCCCGCAAATGTCAGTGCGCTCAAAGAAAAAATCAGACAAGACCCCGTATTTACGCGGGCATGGGACAAGATGCGTGCCGACGCTGATAAATTTGCCGCGGACAAAAACGCAGGGCTAAACCGAGTTGAGGTGCTTGGCTTGGTTTACCAGGTAACGGGCACTGACCAATATGCACAGGCGGCCAGGCGCATCCTGTTGAAGGAAAGCGAAAACAAGGCCTGGGGTGATCCAATGCTGCTCAGTCGTACGCCGCCGTGGAATGCCGGATTGGGCGAGGCCGGCAAGTGCTACGACATGGCCGTAGGATTTGACAGCATTTATCCGATGCTTTCGCCAGCGGATCGAAAGACGATCGCGGCGGCGCTGGTGCGGTTGGGGATATTGCCCACGCTGAATGACTGGCTAATGGGCGATCGGCGGATCCACACGCTGGATACAATGGGGCATAACTGGTGGAGCGCGTGTGTATTTATGGCCGGAATCGCCTCGATGGCGGTAATGAATGAAGAGCCGCAGGCTCGCGAGTGGCTGGATAAAATTTCGCAGGGCTCAGTCGAGTGGTTCGATTTTGCCGGCAGCGTTCTGCAGAACAAACCTGCAAGTTTTGATGCGGCAGGGGGCTTTTACGAGAGCGTCAATTACGCGGCATTTGCCATGTCCGAATACCTGCTGTTTCGTTTGGCCTGGTTGAATGCAATGGAGCAGGAACCGCCACAGATATCGATGCTGGATAAGATTGGCGATTTCTTTATTCATTCGTGTTATCCGAACAGCGGAGCGCTGATGAGCGTCAATTTTGGGGACACGTCACTCCACGCGCACGGTGGCAGGCCGATGCTTCTGCTGATGGCCTGCGGCGACCAGCGCGACCGTTATTTGTGGTATCTCAGCCAGATTCAGCAGGGGCAGTTCAGGGAAGGTGCTGATATCAATACGCCCACCGGATTGCTGCTTTGGCCCTCAATTGATGTCGAGAAAGCGGCAGAAAAACAACCGGACCTGCCGCATTCAATCCTGCTAAAGGACATGGGGTGGGCAATGATGCGTTCATCGTGGGAAAAGGACGCCACGATGTTGGCAGTCAAGAGCGGGTTTACGTGGAACCATGCGCACGCGGATGCGGGTTCGTTTATCCTGTTCCACCACGGGCAGTACATGCTTATCGATTCGGGCAACTGCAGCTATGCGCTGCCGGAATATACGGATTATTATTGCCAAAGTCAGGCGCATAATGTTGTGCTGTTCAATGGAAAAGGGCAGGATCCTGAGGACGATTACTATGGCGTGAAGAACCCTGGGCACCTATACAACCTGATGGACGCAGGATCGTTCAAGTACGTCTGGGCTGATGCCACGGGACCCTATGCACAAAACTTCTCGCGCAATTTCCGGCACTTTATCTGGATAGATGATGTGATTTTGATTGTTGATGACCTGAAGACCCATACGCCGGGTCAGTTCGAATGGTTGTTGCACTATGATGGTAAGATTCAGCGGAAGGGGCTGGACCTACATGTAACCAAAGAAGATGCTCAAGTACGCGTGCGGCCGCTCTTTCCGGATACTTTTCCGGATGGCGGATTTGCCCACGATTTCCCTGAAAAAATGCAAATGGCTGAACGGACGGGCTTGAAGGATCATGACCCGAAAACACAAATGGACTATTACGCTTTCTTGGCGCCTGAGACCACGCGGCGGATGAAATTCGTGACGGCGATTTTCCTTGATGCGGAGGCGGAAAGCAGTACCCGGCTGGAACGGCTCGAAGGTAAAGACATGATCGGCGTGCGGATTCGCAAAGCGGATAAGATCACCGATATCTATTTCAATCTGCTTGCAGACGGCAGGATTAAACACCGCAACAGCAATAACGTATTCAATGGGTGGGAAACCGATGCGCTGATGATCGGAGCTACCTATGCTGAAGGCCAGGTTGCTGCAGATACTCTGCAGCGGGTTTTTGTCTCGCACGGAAGCTATCTTCGCAGCAATGGAACTACGTTGGTTGACTCGCTCTCCAAGGTCTTTATGGTTTCTGAGGAGACGGGAGAAGGTTTGAATGTTATTTTGCAGGGCCAGCCGCACATCAATCTTACTCTTTATGCTGGACAAGTTCCGAAAAACGTGAAAGTCAATGACCAGCCCGTAGAGCCAAAGTACGAGGCGGAAACAGAAAAACTACAAATACGATTATAAAAAACAAATCAGTACTGTCCCATTATAAGTCGAATAAGGACAGTTGGTTACAGTTTTGCTGCTCTTTAAAATCATAGTCATATCCTGTAAGTGCTTGTTTTAGCGTGGTTTTCTCGAAAAGCAGGATGCTGATGATTTGGAGTATTTC
>JAJFTK010000091.1 GCA_021372945.1 Planctomycetaceae bacterium
CTTCTCCTGACAAGTGAAGGTGAATTATCACTGCAGGATAATGGCCAGCTCAAATCGATAACAGATGTTTTCCGTTGTAACATCATATAATTAAAATAGTTATGTTAAAATAGTCTCAAGTTAATGGGACAGTACTGATTGCCTATTTCCAATTTCCTATTGGGGAAAGCGGGTACAGGCGTTTGGATTGATTATTGATTAGTGATGATTGATTAGTTGGTCGGGGCGATTACGCTTCCCACTGGGAGGGGCATTGTAATGTCCTTAAGAGCGGGTATAATAAGTTGTTTGCAGGTGCTAAAGAAAATGCCGGCAAGATGCCGGCGGTACCTTCACGGGCGAGACGCCCGTGGCACAGCTTGCCGGCTGGAAGCCGGCGGTACCTTCGATGAAAGGGCAGTATGGATTCGTTTATATATAAGAACGGGCGGTTGTTTGCCGAGGGCGTCGATGTGGCCGAGATCGCCGAACAGGTCGGTACGCCTGTGTATATCTACAGCAAGTCAACCTTGCTGGACCATTTTCGCAAGATCCAGTCCGCGTACGCCGGCATCGATACGACCGTCTGCTATTCGATCAAGGCGTGCGGCAATATCAACATCCTGCGGGCGCTTGCGGGGGCCGGCAGCGGGTTTGACATTGTCAGCGGCGGCGAGTTGTACCGGGCGCAGCAGGCGGGGGCGGATGTGCGCAAGGTGGTCTTTGCCGGAGTGGGCAAGACGGATAAGGAAGTGCTCGAGGCGCTCAGCGCGGGCATCGGGTATTTCAATATCGAATCCGAGGCCGAGATGGAGAACCTGGTGCGGCTGGCCCAGCGGGCGGGCAAGAAGACCCGCGCGGCCCTGCGGGTCAACCCGGACATCAAGTACGATTCGCATAAGAACATCACGACCGGGGTCAAGGAGACCAAGTTCGGTGTGGATATCGAACGGGCGCTGCGGGTGTTCGAACAATACGGGCACAACAGCACGGTTGATCTGTGCGCGATCCACGTGCACCTGGGTTCCGGCGGCAAGACGATCGATCCGTATGTCAACAGCGTCAAGAAGGTCCTGCCGCTGGTGGAGGAACTGCGCGCAAAGGGCTTTCGGGTTGAGACGCTGGATCTTGGCGGCGGCTACGGCGCCGATTACGAGAGCGATACGGTGCCTTCGGCGGCGGATTATGCGGCCGGACTTGTGCCGCTATTGAAGGCCGCCAAGCTCAAGCTGATTTTGGAGCCGGGCAAGAGCATCATCGCCAATGCGGGCGTTTTGCTGACGCGGACGATCTATAAGAAGACGGGCGGGCAGAAGACGTTCGTCATCGTTGACGCCGGAATGAATGACCTGATCCGGCCGTGCCTGTATGAGGCGTTCCACTTTATCTGGCCGGCGCAGGTCGAGCGGCAATTCGTGCCCCAAAAGCGCACCAAGGACGTGGAGATGGAAGGCCTCGAGGTGGCCGATGTGGTCGGGCCGATCTGCGAAAGCACGGACTATTTTGCCAAAGACCGCGCGCTGCCGCCTGTGCAGCGGGGCGATTTGGTGGCGATCTTCACCGCCGGGGCGTATGGGTTTACGATGGCGGGCAATTACAACGCCCGGCCGCTGGCGGCCGAGGTATTGGTCGATGGCGACCGCTTCAGCGTGATCCGCCGGCGGCAGAGCTACGAAGACCTGGTCGCACTGGAACGATAGACGCCTTTAACGAGCCGATTCCGGCAGTTTTCCCATTTTCGGTAATTTCCCGATGGTACGCCGTTAGTGTGCGCGCTAAGCTTTTTGTGGATGCGCAGCCGCGAAACTGCTTAACCCGCGAGGCACAGGCGAAAGGCCATGGGAACATTGAACATCATTAACAGCGGCGAACAGGTCTTCAGTGACCGCGTTCAGGCCGGAACGATGCTGGCTTACCAACTGGAACGGCTGAAAAGATACAACCCTGTCGTGCTGGGCATTCCGCGCGGCGGGGTGGTGATCGCCGATCAGATCGCCTGGCAAATGGGCGGTTCGCTGGACGTGGTCCTTGCCCGCAAGATCGGGGCTCCTTCCAACGCCGAACTGGCGATCGGGGCCGTTTCAGAAAACGGCGAGCTTTACCTCAATGATTCGCTGGTCGAGGTGCTTCACATCCCGGAACATTATATCAACCATACGCGGGATAGTGAGCTTGCCAAGATCAAACGCAGGCAGGAGCTGTATCGCCAGGTCATTAGGAGGATCCCGCTTGAAAGTCAAATGGTCATCCTGACCGATGACGGGGCGGCCACGGGCGCGACCATGCAGGCGGCGATCTGGGCAGCCCGAGCGGAAAAGCCGACGTGGATCCTTGTGGCGCTGCCGGTTGGGCCGCCGGATACGATCAAACGGCTGGCCCGGCATGCCGATGAAGTGGTGTGCCTGAGCGCGCCGTCGCCGTTTTATGCCATCGGGCAGTTTTACCAGGAGTTTGGGCAAGTCAGCGACGAGCAGGTGGTAGATATCCTGAGCAGGCACAAGGAGGATCATGCGCGGCAGCAGTGAGGGTTGCTGCGCGGGGATTGAGCGGGCTTTAGTTTTTTTCGTTTGCTTGCTTCTTCCTAATGGCTTCATAGACGCAGTGGTTGTACGGAACATCGATATGGTGCGCATCGGCCAGGCGGATCACGGCGCCGTTGAGCGCATCGATCTCGGTTCGCTTGCCGGCGGTGATGTCCTGCAGCATCGACGAGCGGTGGCCGGCGGTATCCGGCACGAGCCTGGCGTAGAAGATTTTTAGAAAGTCGTCCGCGTTTTGCCAATGCGTCTGAAAGCCCGCCTTCTGCATGACCGCGAACACTTCTTTGATGATGTTGTCCATGATGGTCCGGCAGTGGTCGTCTTCGGCAAGCGCGCCGTAGGGCAGATTGAGCATCGCGCCGAGCGGGTTGAGGGCGCAGTTATACAGCATCTTGGCCCAGAGGTCCTTTTCGATGGCGTCCGTCGGCTCGCAGGGAATCCCGCCGGAATCGATGGCCCGGCACAAGTTGGCCATGTCTTCACCTGTTTGCGAAAACAGGCTGCCGATGTGGATGGGCTGGGCATGAACCGTGATCACGACCTCGTTGGGCCCCGGCCGCGTAAAGCCCGTGATGACGCGGGCGTTGAAGATCTGCTCTTTGGGGAAGTATTGGGCAAATATCTCCGCGTTGCCCCAGCCGTTCTGGAAGAGCACGATGCGGGTGCGTTTGTTGTAGAGATTCGCGTGCGATTGAATATCTTTGGCGGCGTTTTCGCTGTCGAACGATTTAGTGCAGACGAGGATAAAATCATAGCGATGTTCCGGCAGGGCATCAAGCGATGTCGCACTGCCGAAATCGCCCGGCCCGGCGTGAAATTCGCCGAAGATGCCTTTGCGGACGAGGCCGTCCTTCTTCAGACACTCGACCGTGCTGGGGCGGGCGACAATGTCCACCTTGGCCTTTGATTTAAGCAGGCAGCTTGCCACCCCCAACCCCACTGCGCCGGCTCCATAGATGAGTACGTTCATATTTGGCATCAGTACTGTCCCATTATAAGTCGAATAAGGACAGTTGGTTACAGTTTTGCTGCTCTTTAAAATCATAGTCATATCCTGTAAGTGCTTGTTTTAGCGTGGTTTTCTCGAAAAGCAGGATGCTGATGATTTGGAGTATTTC
>JAJFTK010000109.1 GCA_021372945.1 Planctomycetaceae bacterium
CACAGAACGAATACCAAAAGTATGATACAAGAGACTGTTGGACATGGCTTTATACTCCAATAGGTGGTTTATTTTTTTCCACCTATCATAAAGCCATGTCTTTTTTTAGCAACACACCAACGCATTTACCGGAAGAGCCGATTTTTCTAGATTGCAATAAAGGTCGGACAAATCTATAATTGCAAAGATGAAAAAGGTCTTCAATAATACAGGAGCACAAGAATGAATCGCACGGGCTTAACGAGTCTCTGTTTGATCGCTTTGTCTCTGACATTTTTAACCGGTTGCGAAACCGTCCCGATCACAGGCCGCAGCCAGCTCAATCTCGTTCCGGAATCCATGGTCCGCTCGATGGCCCTCCAGGAGTACAATTCCTTCCTGCAAAGCCCGGATACCAAGCTGAGCGGAAACACGCAGCAGTCCGCGGTCGTCCAGCGCGTGGGCACCCGCATTGCCGATGCGGTCGAAAAGTACATGCGTGAAAACGGCATGGAAAAGCAGATTGAAGGTTATAACTGGGAATTCAACCTAGTGGAGAGCAAGGACATCAACGCCTGGGCCATGCCCGGCGGGAAGGTCGTCGTCTATACGGGGCTGATGGAATTGGCTAACACGGATGGTCAGCTTGCCGCTGTCATGGGGCACGAGATCGCTCACGCTGTCGCCCGTCACGGCAACGAGCGCATGAGCCAGGGCCTGCTCACGACGATGGGCGGCGTCGCGCTAGCCGCTGCCGCAAAGAATCAACCCGCCCAGACCCGCGAGCTGCTCTTAACATCCTATGGCATTGGCTCTAGCGTTGGCGTTATCCTTCCTTACAGCCGCAAACAGGAAAGCGAGGCCGACCGCCTGGGCCTGATCTTCATGGCCATCGCCGGCTACGACCCGCATGAGGCATTGACATTCTGGCAGAAGATGGCCGCCAAGGGCCAGGGCGCCAAGGTTCCTGAGTTTCTCAGCACGCACCCGGCCGATGCAACCCGCATTCGCCAGATCGAAGATGATATGTCCGAGGCCGAAGGATACTACAAACCCGCGGGCCAGATGCCCTAAGGGTTACCTTGCTTAATTCTCAAAATCATCCGGCAGGGCGGCGACGAACGGCAGGTCCCTGAATTTGCCGTCGTAATCCAGCCCATACCCGATGACAAATGCGTTGTCCACCTCGAGCCCGCCAAAATCGATGGTGATCTGCTTTTCGTGCCGCACGCGCTTTTCCAGCAGCACACAGGTCTTGACACTTTTCGGCTGACGCGTTCGGATCCAATCCAAAACGTGAGCCAGCGTGCGGCCCGTATCATAAATATCATCGATCACTAGAACGTTGCGGCCGGCGATCTGTCCGCCGGTCTTTTCACTGTCCTCGATGCACACCAGCTCGCTCGACTCGGTCGAGCCGTAATAGCTGCTGGCCTTCAGATAACGCACCTCCACCGTGAAGACCAGATGCTTGAGAAGATCCTCCGCAAAACGGCGCGCCCCTTCCAGCAGAACCACGGCCGTCGCCGGCTCATTGACGGGATAAGAATCATTCAATCTCCGCGCCAGGTCCCGAACCGTCTGCTCCAGTTGCTCTTCGCTGACCAAGATACGGTTGTAGGCCGCTTCTTTTTCACGCCGGGACAATCTTTGGCCTGTCTCTGTTTTGAGCGGGTATTCCATCTGTTCGGATCTAAGGATCCGCAGCAAGTCGTTTTGGTCATGAAAGCCCGGCGCTGACTTGTCCTTATACTTGGCCAGCAGTTTCACCGCCGCGACGAACTTCTTATCCGGCGGCGCCGTGAATGTTCGCATTTCAGCATCCTCCTGCGGCCCGACCGGGATCGTAAGCTGATAGGCGTGCAGCGTCAGCCGGTCGATCAGCGGCGGCTCTTCCTTGTCAATCTTGGGCCGGTAGCCGCTCTTGTACGCCGACAGCATCAAGGGCTCGGCCGATGCGTAGATCGGATCGATCGCCAGCGGCATTCCGCGATGCGCAAAATGAACCCGGATCTGGTGCGTGCGCCCGGTAACGATCTGGGCCGCCACCAGTGACAAAGTTCCAAAGTCCGCCAACTCCTTCCATACGGTGTGCGAGGGTTTTCCCAGGCGCGGGTGTACGTGCATGGCCTGCGGGTTACGCTTGCTGCGCGCGATGGGGTCCTTGATGGAGCCGCCGCGGTACGGCAGCGGGCCCCGCACGATCGCAAGGTAAAGTTTTTGAATCATCCGCTTGGCGAACAGGCGGGAGTAGCGGCTTTGTGCGGTCCTGCTCCGCGCGATCAGCAGGATCCCGCTGGTTTCCTTATCGAGCCGATGCACGAGACGCAGCGGTTCGGCCGGCGAAAGCTGCCTTGTCAGAAGCATCAAAAGGTCATCGGCACCGCCGCGGTCGGCCGTCACCGAAATCCCGACCGGCTTATTCACGACCAGTATCTCGTCATTCTCAAACAGGATTTCTATTCTTTTCTTTGCCATCGTATTCATTAGGGGCTTCTTCTGTCTGCTCAGCGCAGGCTGGAAGCCTGCGTTACTTTAATTCCAGATTGCCGCGATCAGGATGATGATCCAAATAATGCATCCGATAGTGAACTTGGAGAGCGTCCCGATCAGTACGCCCGTTCCCGCGCCGATCCCTGAGCGCAGCGATTTCTCTTTTTCGCTGCCGGAATGGCGTTCCACGATCCACGTCATGAGCCCGGCGCCAAAGCAGGCGCCGATAAGGGTGCCAAACAGCGGAACCGGGATCACAAAGGTCCCGGACAGTCCGCCAAAGACCGCCCCGAGGATCGCCGCGATAGCGCCTTTCCATGTGGCTCCGGCCCGGCGTGCGCCGCCTGCGCCGGCAAAGAACTCGATCAATTCCCCGATCAGCGCCAGCACGGTGATCGTCGCCAGCAGCGCCCATCCGAAAAAACCGTCCTGCCATCGCCACCAAGCGAACAGGTACGTGCTGATCACCATCATCCAGTTGCCCGGCACCGTTACCAGCACCAGCATCAGCCAGAAGGCGTTCAGCAACATCAGCAGAACCAGCGCCAGATAGACCAGGTAATGTTCCATTATCGTGCATTGTAGTCAGCGGTTGGGCGTTTCGCAAGCCCAAAGACCCGCCGCGGCCTCGCCTGTGTCCTTAAAGTTTGACGAACTTGAATACATTGCCATCCGAGTCGATCCGGATGCGGTCGCCTTCGGTGAATCGCCCCGCGACGATCTCCGATGCCAGCGGATTTTCCAGCCGCTGCTGGATCACGCGCTTCAGCGGCCGGGCTCCATAGACCGGGTCATATCCCTCATCCATCAGGTGCGCCCTGGCCGCGTCGGTGAACTCGACGTCAAGCTGCTTGTCTTTAAGCCGCTGCTTGAGATAGCGCAACTGGATATCCACGATGTCTTTGAGATTGTCGCGCGTCAGTGTATGGAAGATAATCGTCTCGTCGATCCGGTTCAAAAACTCCGGCTTGAATGCTTTTTTCAGCGCCTCGCGCACGTGCGCTTCGATCTCCCATTCGGCGCCGCTTTCTTCGGTAAGCTGCTGGATCTGTTGTCCCGCGAAGTTGCTGGTCATGATGATCACCGTGTTCTTGAAATCGACCGTGCGTCCCTTGCCGTCGGTCAGCCGGCCGTCATCGAACACCTGCAGCAGCACGTTGAACACGTCCGGGTGCGCCTTTTCGATCTCATCGAGCAGGATCACGGAATAGGGTTTTCGGCGGACCGCTTCGGTCAGCCGGCCGCCTTCTTCGTACCCGATATACCCGGGCGGGGCCCCGATCAGCCGCGCCACCGAATGCTGCTCCATGAACTCGCTCATATCGATGCGAATCATGCTGTTGGGGTCATTGAACAAAAACTCCGACAGCGCCTTGGCCAGTTCCGTCTTGCCCACGCCCGTCGGCCCCAGGAACAGGAACACGCCGATCGGTCGGTTCGGATCGCCAAGCCCTGCGCGGTTGCGCCGCACGGCGTTGCTCAGCGCTGTCACCGCCTCATCCTGGCCCACGACGCGCGCCCCGATCTCCTTTTCCATGTTCATCAGCCGCTCGCGCTGGCCGGCCATGAGCCGCGCCACCGGAACGCCTGTCCACTTGCTGACCACCTCGGCCACATGGTGCTCAGTCACTTCATTATGGATCATGGCCGAGCCGTTGGCTGTGGCCACGATCTCTTCGGCTGCACGCAAGTCATTCTGCAGGCCGAGCATCGTCTCGTATTTGAGTCTGGCCGCCCGCTCCAGGTCCCCGCGCCGCTGTGCGTCCTCGAACTGGGCTTGGGTCTGCGTGATCTTTTCCTTGAGCTGCTTGACGCGATCGATTGCGCCTTTTTCGGTTTCCCATCGCGCTGTGATCTCTCGGTCCTTGGCCTTCAATTCGGCAAGCTGTTTTTCAGATCGCTCCAGCCGGGCCTTGCTGGCCGGGTCCGTCTCTTTCTTGAGGGCCTGGCACTCGATCTCCAGCCGCATGATCTCACGCCGGGTTGAATCCAGTTCCGCCGGCAGTGAATCATTCTCGATCCGCAGCCGGCTGGCCGCCTCATCGATCAAGTCAATGGCTTTGTCCGGCAGGAAGCGATCAGCAATGTAGCGGTTCGACAGCGTCGCCGCCGCCACAAGCGCCGCGTCGGTAATGCGAACGCCGTGGTGGGCGTCATAACGGTCCTTCAGGCCGCGCAAGATCGCGATGGTTTCCTCGACGCTGGGCGGATTCACCAGCACCGGTTGGAACCGCCGTTCCAGGGCGGCGTCTTTTTCTACGTATTTGCGGTAGTCATCCAGTGTCGTTGCGCCAATACAGCGCAATTCCCCTCGCGCCAGCGACGGCTTGAGCAGATTTCCCGCGTCCACGCTGCCCTCGGTCTTGCCGGCCCCGACGATTGTGTGCAGCTCGTCGATGAACAGGATGATTTCGCCCTCGGATTGGATCACTTCCTTGAGCACCGCCTTGAAGCGGTCCTCGAACTCGCCGCGGAACTTGGTTCCGGCGATGAGCGCCCCCATATCCAGCGCGATGACTTTCTTGTTCTTGAGTCCTGTCGGCACGTCGCCGGCCACGATGCGCTGCGCCAGCCCCTCGACGATCGCCGTCTTGCCAACGCCGGGTTCGCCGATGAGCACGGGATTGTTCTTGGTTCGCCGGTTCAGCACCTGCATGCACCGGCGGATCTCTTCATCGCGCCCGATGACCGGGTCCAGTTTCCCTTTGCGGGCCAGGTCGATCAGGTCGATCCCGTAGCGTTCCAGGGCCTTGTACTTGCTCTCTGGATTCTCATCCGTAACCTTCGTTCCGCCGCGGATCTCTTTGACCGCTGCCTCGATCCGGGCCGAACTGATCGAATTGACGCTGAGGATCTCCTTGGCGTCGCTTTTGATATCCGCAAGAGCCATCAGCAAATGCTCGACGCTCAAAAACTCGTCTCCCATCTTGTCGGCCTTGTTCTGCGCATCAAGGATGATCTGCTGGTAGGCGTTATCCGGCATCAGCATTCCTGAGGTCTGGCCCTTAGGAAGCCGCCCAATCTCACTGTCGGTCATCTGACGGATCCGGTCCGGATTGGAACCGATCTTCTTCAATACGTGCACAGGCAGACCTTCATCATCCGCCAACAGCGCGCTCAACAGGTGCAGTGCCGATAAAACCGTGTTCGATTGCCCCATGGCCATCTGCTGACTGGTTGCGATAGCCTCCTGTGCTTTTACCGTAAATCGATCGAATTTCATCGTTCATTCTCCATTTACTCAAATTGTCTGCAAAGATAGGCTTTGCAAATCATGTACCAGTTTCCCGCTGCAGAGATCGGCTTTTTAACCATAAAAAGCCGGAACTTCTCTGTTTTATGCCATTATGGCAGAATCGCACTTCTGACAAGTTTACCGCCGGCGAGCTTTTCTCACACAAAGGAGATTTCGAATTGAAACTAGGGAGACTGTCCAGTTATCGCCGCCGGAGTTTATCGATAAGGTAATTGCAGGCACGATTCGACTAACGACCAGCGAGGCTTGCTATGAACCGTAAGATATGCATCCATTGTCATTTTTATCAGCCCCCAAGAGAAAACCCCTGGCTGGAAGATGTTGAAATGCAGGATTCAGCCTTTCCTTTCCATGACTGGAACGAACGCATTACGGATGAGTGCTACAGGCGTAACGGCGTTTCCCGGATCCTGGACGCTAACAATAAGACAAGTGATATCTTCAATAATTACGCCAAGATCAGCTTCAACTTTGGCCCCACCCTCCTCATTTGGATGGAAAAACACAAACCCGAAGTCTATCAGCGGATCCTCGATGCGGACAAGGCTTCAATCGACCAGTTTGGCGGACACGGTTCAGCCATTGCCCAGGCCTACAACCACATGATCATGCCCCTGTGCAACACGCGCGACAAACAGACGCAGGTGGTCTGGGGCATCGAGGATTTCCGGCGGCGCTTCAATCGTCAACCCGAGGGCATGTGGCTGCCGGAAACAGCCGTCGATATCCCAAGCCTGGAAGCGCTGGCCCGCAACGGTATCCGCTTTACGATCTTGGCGCCGTACCAGGCCGCCGCCATCCGCCGCATCGGCGCCGAGCAATGGCATAAGATCAACGGGCACGAACTGGACACGCGCAAAGCGTACCTCTGCAAACTTCCCTCGGGGGCGCAGATCGTTCTGTTCTTCTATAACAACTCCGTGGCTCAGCGGGTGGCGTACGGCAATCTCATCTCCAATGGCGACGTCCTGGCAAATGAGATGCTGGACCACTTTGACTCAAATCCATCTCGGCCGCAATTGTCGCACATTGCGACCGACGGCGAGACGTATGGCCATCATTACAGACACGGCGATATGGCATTGGCTTATTGCCTCCACAGTATTGAAACAAAGCAAAAGGCTGATCTCACAGTGTACGGCCAGTTTCTTGAGGAATGCCCGCCAGAGGACGAAGTGCAGATCCATGAAAACACGTCCTGGAGCTGCTCGCATGGGGTGGAACGCTGGAAGAGCAACTGCGGCTGCTCCACTGACCCGGCGCTCAACGGCAAACAGGAATGGCGCGGTCCTCTGCGCAATGCCCTGGACTGGCTGCGCGACCAACTCGCCCCGATCTACGAACAAGGCGCCGCCAAATTGATGTCCGACCCCTGGGGCATGCGCGACCGCTATATCCGCGTGATATTGGATCGTTCATCCGACCGTGTCGAGGACTTTCTGTCCGAATGCATGGGCAAAACGCCCTCGGACGAACAGATTGTCACCATGCTGCGGCTGTTTGAGATACAGCGCAACGCCATGCTGATGTACACGAGCTGCGGCTGGTTCTTCAATGATATCTCCGGCCTTGAAACCACGCAGATCCTTCGTTACGCCGCGCGGGCCATGCAGTTGGCAAGCGACCTGACCAAGATCGACTTTGAGCCCGAATTTGAAAATCGATTGCTTCAGGCGCCCAGCAGTTACAGGGGCGTCGCCAACGGCAAAGAAGTTTATCAGAAAATGGTTAAGCCCAGCCGCATTGACATTCACGGCGTCGCGGCCCATACGGCGATCAGCGCATTATTTGACGACTACATTGAAGAGAAGGTCGTTTACTGCTTCAAGGCCTATACGCGAGAGTATCAGCAGCTCGAAATGGGAACTCAAAAACTGGCCATCGGCAGAACCGCCATTTATAGCAATATCCTGCATGCCCAAAACGAGATGGACCACATCGTTCTTTATTTTGGAAGCCACAATCTCACCTGCGGAGTCGCCAATCGAATGCCGGACGAGAGATTTTACCAGGCCAGGGACCAGATCGTGGGCGCCTTCAAGAACGACGACACCGCCGAAGTGATCCGGCTCATGAACTTGTTTTTTGGCGAGAACACCTATTCCCTGTGGCATCTTTTCCGCGATGCCCTGCACCAAATCCTCTACAAGCTCTTGCAGACGACGTGGGATGAGATCAACGCCTTGTTCCGTCACATTTACGAACAGAATTACACAGTCATGAAGCTGATGCGAAACATGCAGATGGTCCTGCCCAAACCCCTGGCTGTTCCTGCTGAGTTTGTTCTCAGTCAGAACGTGATGAATACGCTGTTCGCCGAGCCGCTCGATATTCGGCGGCTTGAGGCCGTGGCCCGGGAAATAGCGGAGCTTTCTCTGCAGATCGATGAGCCCGAGGCGCGGCTCAGGTGCAGCCGCCGGCTCGATCAGCTTATGCAAAGACTGCGCAGCGATCCCCTCAATCTTGAACTGCTCAATACGGCCAGCAGGGCCATCAAGATCGTGGTCGCCATCATGCCCCACGTCGGCCTTGAAGAGGTGCAGAATTTATTCTTTATTGTCAAGCAGCAGGCCTATGAACAGATGTCGGAACGCGCACAGGCCGGCGATCAGCAGGCCATTGAGTGGGAAAGCACGTTCCATACGTTGGCTAATTACCTCAATATCGCCGTTCCGCAATTGCAGGTGCAGAAATGATCCACAAGCGAGCTTCCGGCATCCTTCTGCATATTTCCTCGCTGGCCGGTCCCTTCGGCATCGGCGATATCGGCCCATCGGCCTGCGCTTTCGCGGATTTCCTGTCCGCCGCCCATCAAAGCTATTGGCAGATCCTGCCGCTGACGCCACCCAACCTGTCCGAAGGTCATTCGCCCTACACAAGTTTGTCCGCTTTTGCCGGCAATCCTATCCTGCTCAGCCCTGAGGAACTGCAAAAAGCCGGTCTGCTCGACAATGCCCACCTATCGACGCTGCCTCCATTTGCGGATAACCGCGTTGAGTATGACAAAGTGATCCACTTTAAGGCGGCGTTGTTCGATACCGCCATCGAGCGGTTTGCCTTGCGAGGCGAGCAGGTCGCCTTCGAGCATTTCTGCCTCGAACAGCAGTTCTGGCTGGACGATTTTGCTTTGTTCATGGCCTTTTGTGAGCGCTTCCAGACCTCGGACTGGTGCCATTGGCC
>JAJFTK010000110.1 GCA_021372945.1 Planctomycetaceae bacterium
ATCAAGAAATGTGCCTTCTGCGGCGCTGGACAACTCCTCCCGGAGTCTTTCACAGCCTTGCCGGAATCTTTTTACGGCGTCTTCAATCCATTCGCTGTCGCTTTGCATAATATAATCCCTTTCAAAAATGAGTATTTGAAAGCGGTTATATCCTATCCGCAAGTCTGGTGCCACCTTTTTTTGCTACACCCCTGACGACTATCGACTGCCAACTGACAACTATTACGCCCCCATGTGGCGTTCGATGAAGCTGGTATCGACGGTGCCTTTTGCAAACAGGCTGTGAGACAAGATCTTGATATGCGCCGGGATCGTCGTCTTGATCGGCTCGATCTTAAACTCGCGCAGCGCCCGCTTCATCGTAGCGATCGTCTCCTCTCGGGTCGGCTGATGCACGATCAGCTTGGCGATCATCGAATCATAGTACGGCGAGATCACCGCCCCCTGGTACATGTGCGTATCCACCCGCACGCCCGGTCCGCCCGGCACGATGAACTTTTGCACACGCCCAGGGTTGGGCGCAAATCCCCGCGCCGGATCTTCGGCGTTGATCCGGCATTCCATCGCGCAGCCGCTATGTCGAATATCCCGCTGCCGCAGGTCCAGCGTCTGCCCCGATGCGATCTTCAATTGCCACTTGATCAGGTCCTGCCCCGTCACCAGCTCGCTCACCGGATGCTCCACCTGGATGCGCGTGTTGACCTCGATGAAATAATAGTTCTTGTCGCGATCGAGCAAAAACTCGCACGTCGCGGCGTTATGATACTTGGCCTCTTTGATCAGCCGAAGTGCGGCTTTGCACAATTCCTCGCGCGTCTTTTCATCCAGCACCGGGCACGGCGATTCCTCGATCAGCTTCTGGTGCCTTCGCTGGATCGTGCAGTCGCGCTCGTAAAAATGGATCGCGTTGCCGCTCTTGTCGGCCATGACCTGCACCTCGACGTGCCGCGGCTCCAAAATGAATTTCTCCAGGTACAGCGTGCCGTTCTTGAACGCCGCCTCGGCCTCGGTCTTAGCCGCCGCGAACGCCTTACGCAGGCTGATGTCATTGTGCGCCACGCGCATGCCGCGCCCGCCGCCGCCGGCGGCCGCCTTCAAAATGATCGGGTAGCCGATCTTGTTGGCCAGCTTGATCGCCTCAGCCTCATCCTTGATCTCGCCCTCCGAGCCCGGCACGCAGGGCACGCGGGCCTTTTTGGCCAGGTTGCGCGCGGCCACCTTATCGCCCAATTGCCGCATCGAAGCGGGCTCGGGGCCAATGAACGTAATGCCGCATTCGTTGCACACCTCGGCGAAGTGCGCGTTCTCGGCCAAAAACCCGTACCCCGGATGGATCGCGTCCACGTCAGCGATCTCGGCGGCGCTGATGATCGCCGGGATATTCAGGTAGCTCTTGCCCGCCGCCGCCGGACCGATGCAGATCGCGCCGTCGGCCGACTCCAGGTAGGCCGCCCCGCGGTCCGCCTCCGAATGCACCACCACCGCCTCGACCCCAAGCTCATGACAGGCCCGGATGATCCGAAGCGCGATTTCCCCGCGATTTGCGATCAGCACTCTTGAAAACATAATATCCCGTCTATCTGTTTGGTCATTCCGAACCCCCGCTCAGGCGGGGCGTGAGGAATCTGTTTTTTGGAAATTGAAAATTTGCTAAGAAGTTCGAAATTAGGATTTCATTCAGAATCCGCCTTACGGGCGGATCTTGAATAGCAGTTGTCCAAACTCCACCGCCTGCCCATCTTTGCAGCACACCTCCACCACCGTCCCGCTCGCCTCGGCCTTGATCTCGTTCATCACCTTCATCGCTTCGACAATGCAGACTACCGTATCCGCGTCCACCTTCGAACCAACCCGCACGTAGGGCTCGGAATCCGGGCTCGGCGCCTGGTAAAATGTCCCGACGATCGGCGACGTGATCGTGATGAATTTCTCCTCCGCTGCTGGCGCAGCAGCGGCAGGCGCTGCCGCAAGTGCCGGCGCCGCACCCATCGGAACGGCCGCTGCCGGCATGGGCTGATATTGTATCATCCGCATATCGCCGCCCGGCCGCTTGAGATGGATCTTCGAATCGCCCGCCTCCACCTCGATCTCCGCCAGGTCATTCTCCTTCATCAGTTCTATCAGATCTTTGACCTGCTTGAGGTCTATCGTACTCTTCTCGCCCATCGGCAATCCCTTTTCTAAACACTGCTCATACTTCCGATCCTACGCTGCACCATTCCTGGCTGCGGATGCAATTTACCTAAACAGGTTAAAGTTAATCGGCTATTTCTGCACCCAGCCGCATAGTATATTCCTTTGTGAGCGCTTTGCAAGTGTTTTTGGACCCGCGTGATACCAAAAAAGGTTTCTTCTGTTTCCAGAGTCCTTTGAGTTATGGCAAGATTGTTTGGTACACAGTTTGGTACACAAACGGGTAGCAGAGGCCATAAAAAAAGGACTCGCGAATTAACGCAAGTCCTTTATTTACAAGCAATTGGCGGGGACAGGATTCGAACCTGCGACCTCCGGGTTATGAGCCCGACGAGCTACCAGACTGCTCTACCCCGCGATCATATTTGAAATGTATCACAAAAGATACAAATTGACAACAACTGATTTCTAATCAAAGCGCTAATTCGGCGTTAATTTTTCCCGCAATCTGTTCCAAGTGTGCCTGCGGATAAGTCTGCGGCTTCCACGCCTTCATGACGCCGTCACCGGCACGGCGCGGAATAATATGAAAATGCAGATGCTCAACCGCCTGCCCCGCCGCCGGACCGTTATTGCACAAAACGTTATACCCGTCCGCCCCGGCCGCCTTTTGAACCGCGGCCGTCAGCTTCGGCAGCGCCTTGGCGATTTCGGCCAGCGTCTGCGGGTCCGACCGGTCGATGCGGTCATAATGCCGCTTGGAAACCACCAGCGTGTGCCCTTGGGCCGCCGGGTGAATATCCAAAAAGGCCAGAAGATGTTCGTTTTCAAAGACCTTCGTGCAAGGGATCTGTCCTGAAACTATCTTGCAGAATATGCATTCAGCGTTCACGCCGGATCCCTTTTATCGTTCGAGAGAAAAACTACTTGCCCTTCTTTTGGGGGGCAGCTTTCTCTTCACCGGCCCCCACCAATTGCAGCAGCACCAATTGCCCCCCATCGCCCAGCCGCCGTTTAGACAGCTTTATGATGCGGGTATAGCCGCCGGGCCGATCCAGGAAACGCGGCCCGATCTCTGTAAATAGTTTGCCGACCACCGTTCCCTTGCGAACAAACTCGCCGTCTTCCTCGGCCACAATAGAGCGATTGTTGAGCAGCGCAATAGCTCTGCGCCGCGCAGCCAGATCGCCTTTCTTGGCCAGCGTGATCAGCTTTTCGGCGAAGCTCTTGACTTCCTTGGCCTTTTCCATGGTCGTTGAGACCGTCTCATGCTCGAACAGCGAAGACACCAAATTGCGGCGCAGCGCCAGCCGATGCTCACTTGTTCTGCTTAATTGTCGTCCCGCCACTCGATGACGCATATTGTTTCCTTTTTACTGCTTTAGCGATTTCGATTTTTCTGTTAATCCACGTCGGTCATGCCGAGCGACAATCCCAGATCGGCCAGCTTGCGCCGAACTTCGCGCAGGCTTGTCTTGCCGAAACTGCGGATCTTCAGCAGGTCCGCGTCGGTCATCTTCACCAGTTGACCCACCGTCTGGATATTATTGCTTTCCAGGCAGTTGCTCGAACGCACCGTCAGGTCCAGCGACTCGATCGGCATGGTCAGCTTGGCCGCCATTTCCTCATCGATGCCGACGCGTTCGCCCTCATCGGCATGCACTTCTTCCTCAACGGTCTCTTCGGACAGTTCCGCGTATTGAATGAACGGGTTGATGTACTTGCGCAGGATCTTGGCCGCTTCCACGAGCGCCAGTTCCGGCGTGGTCGTCCCGTCCGTCCAGATCTCCAGGATCAGCTTATCATAGTTGGTCCGCTGACCTACGCGCGTATCTTCGGTTTTGTAGCGCACCCGCACGACGGGCGAATAGATCGCGTCGATCTCGATGCGGCCGGCCTCCTGGTCAGCGCGTTCGCCCTCGGCGATCCGTTCCGACGCAGGCGAGTAACCGCGGCCATTGCCGACGACCATTTCCATTTCGAACGGGCTGTTTTCCGTCAACGTCGCCAGCACCAGGTCCTTATTGACGACCGTCACGGCCGGATCGGTCTCGATCGCCGCCGCGGTCACAGGACCCGCCTGGTTGACCTTCAGCCGAATCGTCTTCTTCTGGTCGCCTTGCATGCGAACGATCAGCTTCTTCACCCGCAGGATAATATCGGTCACGTCCTCGACGACGCCCTTGACGGATGAAAACTCGTGGTCCACACCCTTGATCTTAATCGTTTCCACGGCGCTGCCTTCCAGCGATGAAAGAAGCACCCGCCGCAGGCTGTTGCCGATGGTGGTTCCGAACCCCCGTTCGAACGGTTCAATGTAAAAACGGCCATACTGACCTGTTGATACGGTTTCGTCCCGTTCGACCCGGGTGGGCAGTTCCAGTCCTCTCCAGGTAATTCTCATAAAAACGGCCTCCTGTATTTGAAGGTGAATGATCTCAGCAGTCTTTCCCAAGGCCAATCGGGGCAACCGCTCTTCCGGTATTCACCAAAGTTTACTTTGCCAATTATCGCGAACAGAATTCAACAACCAGGTGCTCTTCCACGGCCAACTGCACATCGTCCCGCGTCGGCAGCGCCGTGATCGTCGCCATGGGCTTGGACGTATCGAGCACCAGCCAGTTCTGCACCCCGAAATTGGGATTGCTCTCGAGCTGCGCCCGCACGATCTTGCGGCTGTGATCGCTGTTCTTCAGCGTGACCTTGTCGCCGACGTTCACGCGGATATCGGGGATATCGACCCGGCGGTTATTCAGGTAAATGTGGCCGTGCGTGATGAGCTGACGCGCCGACTTGCGCGATCCGGCGAAGTTGAGCTTGTAGATCACGTTGTCCAGCCGCCGCTCCAGCAGTTCCAGCAGCTGCTTACCGGTATTGCCGGTGCCCTTCTGGGCTTCTCTAAAGTACATCATGAACTGCTTTTCCAGCAGCCCATAGTAGCGCTTGACCTTCTGCTTCTCGCGCAGCCGGACCGCGTAGTTGCTGTTCCTGGCGCGCCGCCAGCCGTGCTGGCCGGGGGCCATGCTGCGTTCGCGTTTCTCCACCGCGCACTTGGCGGTCTCACAGCGGGTGCCCTTGAGCATCAGCTTCATGCCTTCCCGTCGGCATAATCGGCAAGATGGACCAATGTATCTTGACATCGTGTACTGCTTCCTTTATCTAAATCAACTCACTTGCTTTATTCTTATCGTTAGACGCGTCGACGCTTGCGGGGCCGACACCCATTGTGCGGGATGGGGGTCACATCCTCGATGGACGAAATACGCAGGCCCGCCTGCTGGATCGCCGAAATCGCCGATTCACGGCCGCTGCCCGGGCCCTTGACCCGGATCTCCACTTCCCGAAGTCCGACGCGCATCGCGGTTCGGGCGCACTTCTCGGCCGCTTTCTGGGCCGCAAACGGGGTGCTCTTACGCGAACCCTTAAACCCGACGGACCCGCCGCTGTCCTGGCAGATCACGTCGCCGTCCGCATCGGAGATCGTCACCAGCGTGTTGTTAAACGTCGCTTTGACGTGAACGGTTCCGCGTACGACATTCTTTTTCACTTTTCGTTTAACGGTTTTTGCCATTGTCAAATACTTCCTGAGAATAGTCTATGTTTACCGCATGATGCGGCCGATTAACCACGCATTTCCTTAACGCCCTTCTTGCCGGCAACCGTCTTGCGCTTGCCCTTGCGGGTACGGGCATTGCTCTGCGTCTGCTGGCCGCGAACCGGAAGGCCCCGGCGATGGCGGATTCCCCGATAGCATGCGATATCCCTCAGCCGGGCGATATTCTGAGACACCCGGCGCCGAAGCTGACCTTCGACCTCGTAATCGCGATCAATGATCTGACTGATCTTGCTGACTTCGTCTTCCGTCAGCTTACTGGCGGCCACTTTTCCGTCGATTCCCGCTTCATTCAGGATCAACTGCGCCCGGTACCGGCCGATCCCATGAATATAGGTCAGCGCGATCCAGGACGGTTTATTGTTCGGAACATCGACACCCACTATACGCGGCATATTTACTCCTGTAGCAATGAAGTTTTAATATCGTTCCTTTTAACCTTGGCGCTGTTTGTGGCGCGGATTGGCCGAGCAGATCACTCGAAGCACGCCCTTGCGCCGGATCACTTTGCAGTTTTCGCAAATACGTTTTACCGAACTTCTCACTTTCATAACAGCACCTTGAATTAAAGAATTCTAATTTCTTAACACGATACGCGCACGCGTCAGGTCGTACGGGCTCATTTCGATCGTGACGGTATCGCCGGGCAGAATGCGGATAAAATGCATTCTCATCTTGCCTGACACATGCGCCAGTACCTCGTGACCGTTCTCCAGTTTCACGCGGAACATGGCGTTCGGCAGCGCCTCTACCACTTTGGCATCCAGTCTGATCGCATCTTTTTTCGTCATTCGATCTTTACTTACAAATTGTTTCTCAGGCGGTCAACACTTCGCATCCGCCTGCCATAACGGCGATTGTGTGCTCACAATGCGCCGAACACCGGCCGTCTTTGGTCACTACCGTCCATCCGTCCGGCAGCGTCTTGACGGCGGCCCTTCCCATATTCACCATCGGCTCCACGGCAAGGATCATCCCTTCTTTCAGGGTGATATCGTTCTGCAGCAGTTCCCGGCTGATAAAATTCGGCACCTTCGGGTCCTCGTGCATCTCGGTTCCGATGCCGTGCCCGACATAGTCCCGGACGACCGAGAAACCCGCTTGTCTGGCGGTGGCTTCCATCAGGGCCGCGATGCGACTCCATTTTTCGCCGGGGGCCATTTTTTCGACGGCAATATCAAGCATCCGGTAGGTCACGTCGATCAGCGTCTGCCGCTCCGGCAAGATCTGCCCGACGCCCACCGTAAACGCCGCGTCGCCGCAATAACCGTTGAGCCGCACGCCGAAATCCACGCTCAGGATGTCGCCCGACCGCAGGACCGCCTTGTGCGAAGGGATCCCGTGCACGAGCTGCTCGTTGATCGACGCACAGATCGCCCCGGGGAACGGCCGATCCATATAGGCACACGGCACCCCCTTAAAGAGCGCGATCGCCCCGGCCTGTTCGGTCATGGTCAACGCGATCTGGTCAAGCTCGGCCGTGTCAACCCCCGGCTTGGCGTATTCTTTTAGTTTTGAAAGAACCTTCGCAACGACCTGTCCGGCCTTGCGAAGCATTTCTATTTCTCTTCTGCTTCGAAGCGTAATCGCCATCGGTTTAACCGCTACCCATCTAAGGCATCCAGCCTCTTAAAAACATCAGCGGTCACTTGATCGACATCCTTATTGGAATCGATCGCCACAATCGTGTTCGCCCGCTTATAATAGCCGATCACGGCCGCCGTCTGCTCATGGTAGGTCTTGAGCCGATTGGCGACCACGGCCGGCGTATCGTCCTTGCGCTGCACAAGCTCTGCGTTATCTTTATCGCATCGGTTATCCACCCGCGGCCGCAAATTGACCACGTGGTAAACCGCCCCGCAGACCGGGCAGCTCCGCCGGCCCGTCATCCGGGACAGGATCGCCTCATCCGGAACCTGCAGGTTGATGATGGCATCGATCCGCTCGCCCGCTTTGGCCAGGGCCGCATCCAGCCCCTCCGCCTGCGCCACGGTCCGCGGAAATCCATCCAGCACATAGCCTTTCGGTGCCTTCTTGATGGCCGCTATCATCATGTCAATGATCAGATCGTCCGGCACCAAGTCGCCGCGATCCATGTAGCCTTGCGCCTTTTTGCCCAATTCGCTTCCCGCGGCCCGTTCGGCCCGCAGGATGTCGCCGCTGGACAGATGCGCCATCCCGTAACGCTCAACAATACGCTTGCACTGCGTACCTTTGCCCGCGCCGGGGGGGCCAAGCAGTATTAACTTCATTAATAGCTCCTTGCCCCTTTGATCCTGGACTCGCCAAAGCCTTCGTAGTTGCGCATGATCAGGTTGGCCTCGATCCGCTGAACCAGGTCAAGCGATACGCTCACCACGATCAGCAGGCCCGTGCCGCCCAGGAACGACGAGACGTTATAATCCACGCCCATCAACTGGGTCACCAGGCTCGGAACGACGGCGATAATCGACAGAAACGCCGCCCCGAAGAACGTGATGCGAACCATCACCTTTTCGAGATACTCCGCAGTACGGTGACCCGGACGCAAACCGGGGATAAAACTGCCCCGGTCGCGAAGGTTCTTAGCCATATCCTTGGGCTGGAACTGAACCGTGGTCCAGAAATACGCAAACAGAAAGATCAGAATAATATACAGCACATTGTACGTGAACGCCGTCGGACCGAACGCCTCGGCGATCTGACGCAGCAGAGCGGAACTCTGCAAGCCCGGAATACGGGCAAGCTGTTCGAAAATAATCGGCGGGAACATCATTAAGCTGGACGCGAAGATGATGGGCATCACGCCGCCGTGATTAACGCGAAGCGGCAGATAATGCCGGGCCCCGCCGTACATCCGGTGACCTCGCATCTGCTTGGCCTGCTGGACCGGGATCCGCCGCTGGCCCTGCGTGATCAGGATGGCGCCGGCCACCACGAACACGAACGCCGCGATCAAAAACACCAGCGTTCCGGGACCGTACTGACCTTCGGATACGCCGACCCGCAACTGGGTGCGCTGCAGCACCTGCATCACGGCCCACGGCATCCTCGAAAGGATACCGGCCATAATGATCAAACTGATTCCGTTGCCTATCCCGTACTCATCGATCTGCTCGCCCAGCCACATCAGGAACATCGTGCCGGCCGTCATTGCGATCACGCCCATGATGAGCGCCTGCACCTGCATCCCCGGGTACACGTATTCGCTGCCGGCGAACATCTTCATATACATCATTGCCTGGATCAGGCACAGCGGCACCGTCAGGTACCGCGTATATTCCTGGATCTTCTTATAGCCGGTTTGCCCTTCCTGCCGCAACTTCTTGAGGCTCGGCAGCACCTCGCCCAGCAGCATCAAAATGATGGAGGCCGAAATGTACGGCATGATCCCCAGCCCGAACAGGCTCGAGTGGCTCAGCGTGCCACCGGTAAACATCTGGAGGTAATCGGCCGCTCGGCTGAACGGCGAATCCGTGTCCCGCTGTTCGGCCGACTGCTGGATCCGCTGCGAATCAAAGCCCGGCACCGGAATATGAAAACCGATCCGGTAAATACATAACAGCGCCAGCGTAAACAGGATCTTGTTTCTCAGATCCGGCACTTTGAAAATATTGACAAATGTTCCAAGCATTTTAAGTCCTTCCCTGGGGACTAGGCCACGACTTTGGCCGTCCCGCCGCAACCAGAGATCTTCTCTTCGGCACTCTTACTGAATTTATGAGCGGTCACCGTGAGTTTTTTGGTCAGTTCGCCGTCACCGAGCACCTTCACGCGACTGCTGATCGAGCCGATCAGTCCGACGCCGGCCAACTCTTCAAGACCCACACGGGTACCGTCGTTGAAAAGACGTTCAAGCTGCGCCACGTTCACCACTTCATACCGCGTCGTGAATACCGCGTTATTGAACCCGCGCTTCGGCAACCGGCGGAACAGGGGCATCTGGCCGCCTTCGTAGGCCAGCGGCGTCGAGGCACCGGCACGGCTGCCGTTGCCTTTGTGACCGCGACCGGACGTTTTACCGTGGCCGCTGCCGTGTCCCCGACCGACGCGTTTACGTTTCGGAAAGGCTCCGACGTTTGCTGTGATTTCATTGCTTAACATCGTTATCACCACCTTTTTTCAAGTTCAATCTCTACGCCGCGAAGAGTCTCGACCGTTTCCTTGTCTCGCAATTTCAGCAGACCGTCCATGACCGCCTTGACCACGTTCTTGGCCGAGCGGCTTCCATAGATCTTGGTCAGCACGTTTCGCACGCCGGCGTATTCCAGCACCGCGCGAGCCGACGCCCCCGCGATCACACCCGTTCCCGGGCTGGCCGGAAGCATCGTGATTTGCGTCGCACGGCACTTGCCGATCACCGGGTGCGGGAGCGTATCTTCCACGATCGGCACGTGCTGCAGGTTCTTCTTGGCGTCCTTCACGGCCTTTTCCACCGCCGGCGGAACCTCATTGGCCTTGGCATAGCCGTAACCCACAGTCCCATTGCGGTCGCCGACCACCACCAGCGCCGAAAAGCTGAAACGACGTCCGCCTTTGACGACTTTGGCGTTGCGGAACACCTTGACCACCGTATCTTCCAGCGGCTGTTCCGTCTGTATGTCTGTTCTGATTTCTTCAGCCAACTTTTATCTCCAATTTTGAACGTTTGACGTTTTGCTTAAAAGGCAAGCCCCGCTTCGCGGGCCGCATCGGCCAGATCTTTGATCCGGCCATGATACTTGTAACCGTTGCGATCAAAGCAAACGGCTTTGATCCCGACGTCCATGGCCTGTTTGGCGATGGCGGCACCGATGGCTTTGGCGGCGTTCCTGTTGCCGCCGTACTTGATGCCGCCGCGAAGGCTCTTGGACATCGTACTGGCCGACGCCAGCGTCACACCGGCCATATCGTCGATGATCTGCACGTAAATATGCCGGCTGGAACGAAACACCACCATGCGCGGCCTTTCGGGCCTTCCGAATACCTTACTTCGCGACCGCATGTCGCGCCGAAAGCGAGCTTGTTTAATTCTTTCTGTCTGCATGTAAAACGATCCTCATATTCAAAAGTGGTTGGACCACCTGCTTACCGTTTAGGCGCCGAACGCCTTGCCTTCCTTGCGAATGATCTTTTCATCCGCATAGCGAATGCCTTTGCCCTGGTAGGGCTCCGGCGGACGCACCCTTCGCACCACCGCCGCGAACTGGCCCAGTTCCTGCTTATCATAGCCTCGCAGCGTGAACAGCGCCGGAACGTCGTTGCCGCGGGTGGCCGGCGTCTTGACCTCGACCTTCACGCTCTTGGGGATCGGCAGTTCGACCGGGTGGCAGTACCCAATGCTCAGCACCAGCTTGCCGCCCTGCTCCTTGACGTTGTAGCCGGTCCCGTAGATCTGCATCGCCTTCTCAAATCCCTGGCTGACCCCGATGATCATGTTGTTCAGCAGCGCCCGCGTGGTTCCGTGCAGCGCCCGCCTGCGGCGATCGGCACTCTCTTCGTTTTCCACCTGGATGGCGTTATTTTCTACCGTGACCTTGATTTCCGGCGCACAATCCCATTCCAAAGAGCCCTTGGGGCCTGTCACCTTGAAGCGGGTGCCTGCCTGTTCGACCTTGACCCCCGAAGGGATCATAATTTTCTTTTTGCCTATGCGACTCATTTAGCTCACCGTACAAATCATTTCACCGCCGATATTTTCTTTCCGGCATTTTCTGTCACTGACTACGCCTCTACTGGTTGACACGATGCTGATGCCAAGACCGCCCAGAACGCGGGGCAGATCATCGACTCCGGCATACACCCGCCGGCCGGGCTTGCTGACACGTTCGATGGAATTGATGACGGAGGCCCCATCGGGCGTGTACTTCATGTGAATCCGGAGCAGGCCCTGGTGTCCATCATCGATCACGTCGAAGTCGGTGATGTACCCTTCTTCTTTCAGGACCTGGGCCACCCCGCGGCAGACCTTGGACGCATGCACGTTCACATCCGCCCGGCCGATCCGGGCCGCGTTTCGTATTCTTGTCAGCATATCCGCGATGGGATCACTTAAACTCATTCAAAGACTCCGATTTTGAACCTTTTCTTTGCTTGTCTTGGTGTTTATGGCTTACCAGCTTGCCTTGCGAACGCCCGGAATGATGCCTTCATTGGCCATTTTCCGAAAACAAATGCGGCAGATCATGAACTTGCGGTAAACCGCGCGGGCACGGCCGCAGATCTGGCACCGGGTATAAGCACGGCTGCGAAACTTCGGCTTCTCATTCGCTTTATTCTCAAGCGCTTTGGTTGACATTCACTACTCCTGTCGTTCTATGCGTTAGACTTAAACGGCATCCCGAACAGCCGCAGCATTTCACGGGCCTCATCGTCCGTGCGGGCTGTCGTGACAAACGTAATATTCATTCCCTGCTGCGTCTCGATCCGCGCCGGGTCGATTTCCGGGAACACGCTCTGCTCATCCAGGCCCATCGAGTAATTGCCCGATCCGTCAAAGCCTTTCGGGTTGAGGCCGCGAAAGTCCTTCACGCGGGGAATGGCCAGGTTGATCAGCCGGTCCATGAACTCATACATGCGATCCCGCCGCAGCGTGACCTTCAACCCCGTCTTATCGCCTTCGCGCACTTTAAAGTTCGAGACGCTCTTCCTGGCCTTGCAGATCTGGGGCTTTTGGCCGCTGATGACGGTCAGGTCCTTGAACGCGTTATCCAGGAACTTCTTATCCTGCACCGCCTTGCCGACGCCCATCGAGATCACAATCTTCTGCACGCGAGGGATCGCCATCGGGCTGCTGTAAGAATAGGTCTTTTGCAGTTCCGGGGCGATCTTGCTTTTATATAAATCTTTTAAGCGAGCCATGGTTTACCTTTACTTGATTCGACTCCAATTACTTTTCGGCCCGGCGGATGGTGCCGATCTCGGACCCGTCCACTGAAAGCCGTTTCTTGTTTCCCTTGGCGTCCGTACTGACTTTGACCCGGGTGCCCTTGCCGGTTTTGGGGTTGACCGGAAGTACGTTGCTGATATGGATCGGACGTTCCACCCGGATGCGTCCCCCCTGCGGGTTACGCTGCGACGGCCGAATGTGTTTGTGCGCCAGGTTAACGCCTTCCACCAGCACGCGGTCCCTGTCCGGGATCACCCGCATCACCTTGCCCGTGGCGCCTTTGTTCACGCCGGCAATGATCTGAACCGTATCGCCTTTTTTTACATGTCTTGTCATACTGTCTGTTCCTCGGATCGCCTCTCGTGCTTACACCACTTCGCTGGCCAAAGACACGATTTTCATAAAGTTTTTTTCACGCAGCTCGCGCGGGACGGCGCCGAAAATGCGCGTACCGACCGGGTTCTTGTCGTCATCGATCATCACCGCCGCGTTGCTGTCAAACCGCACATAACTGCCGTCCGGACGCCGGATCGGGTACTTCGTGCGAATGATGACACAGCGATAGACCTTCTTTTTGTCCAGGGGACAATTCGGAAGATGCTTCTTGATCGCCACGCAGATCACATCCCCGATCGTCGCGCACGGCCGCGTACACTTGCCCAGGTGCGAACTGGTCTTGCCGAGCACTTTAATGCACTGCGCTGTCTTAACGCCGCTGTTATCGGCGATTTCCAACATGGTTTCCTGCTGTATCACGGTCAGCCCTTTATTCAATCACTGCTTTTTCAACGATTTTCACCAGCCGCCAGCTCTTGGTCTTGCTGATCGGCCTGCACTGCGTTATCTCCACCTTATCACCGACCTGGGCCAGATTCTTGGGGTCATGGACTCCCAGTTTCGTGCGGCGGCGAATGTACTTGCCGTACTGCGGGTGTTTGACCCGATAATCGATCTGGCACACCACGCTCTTGTCCCCGCTCTTGCTGACGACAACCGCTCTTTGCGTCTTGATTGCTGCTGTTTCCATGCCCTTACTGGCCCTTTATCTGGTCTTGTCTGATAATGGTTTGAATCCGTGCGATATCCCGGCGAACGTTGCGGATCGCGTAGCGGTTTGCCATATTTTCCGTCACCGCCTGGCCCCGCAGCGCAAACAACTGGCGCTTCAGTTCGGCCAGCTTTTGCTGCCGTTCGTCCAACCTCATATCTCTGATTTCAGATGCCTTCATTCGATCCTCTAATTCTACTTAAAGGGTATTATCCAAGCGTGTGCCTGCGCGTGACGAACCGACATTTGACCGGCATCTTGTGCGCGACGCGCAGAAGCGCCTCTTTGGCCACTTCCTCGGCCACGCCGCCGATCTCGTACATCACCGTGCCGGGCTTGACCACCGCCACCCAGCCTTCGATTTCCGCCTTGCCCTTGCCCATACGGGTTTCCAGGGGCTTGGCACTGTAACTATGATCCGGAAAGATCCGGATATAGACCTTTCCTTCGCGCTTTAGAAAGTGGCTCGCCGCGATACGCCCGGCCTCGATCTGCCGGCCGGTGATCCAGTGCGCCTCCACCGTCTGAAGACCGTAATCCCCGAACGCGACGTAGTTCTTGCGCGATGCGTTGCCTTTCATCGTGCCGCGCTGGTGCTTGCGGTATTTCACTCGTTTTGGCATGAGTGCCATAATCGTCGATCCTTATCACAAAAGAATTATTCTGCGCTTTGTTCGTTCTGCGGCTCGACCACTTCGCGGGGCGGCTCGGCCGTACGCGTCTGGACTGAACCTTGTTGCCGCCCCCGGCCGCGTCCGCCGCGTCCGGAGCCCTTTTCGCCGCGGGCGCCGCCCGGACGTCCGCCGCCGCCTCGGCCGCCGCGCTGCGGCTTGGTGCTCGGGATCGGCGTGATTTCATGGCCGAATTTGCCCTTATAGATCCATACCTTGATCCCGATCGCGCCATAGGTCGTGCGCGCCGTCGAGATCGCGTAATCCACGTTGGCATCCAGCATCTGCAACGGGATGCTTCCCAGCTTCTGCACTTCGGTGCGTGCGATTTCCGCCCCACCCAGCCGACCGCCGCACATTACCTTGACTCCCAGCGCTCCGGCGTTGATGGCGTTCTCGCAGGCGTTCTTCATCACACGCCGGTACGCGGCACGCTTGAGAAGCTGCTCGGCGATGTTCTCGCCCACCAGCTTGGCATCCAGCGCCGGC
Source organism: Planctomycetaceae bacterium (assembly GCA_021372945.1). Taxonomy (GTDB): domain Bacteria; phylum Planctomycetota; class Phycisphaerae; order Sedimentisphaerales; family Anaerohalosphaeraceae; genus 4572-13. The sequence goes on from JAJFTK010000110.1 coordinate 14,802, forward strand.
TCTTTGATCTCGATGACATTGACGCTGATCTTGCGGTCCACCAGCTCTTCCAGCTCTTCCCGGAGCTTATCGACTTCGGCACCGCGCGGTCCGATCACCATGCCCGGCCGTGCCGTATGCAGCGTCACCTTCACTTCATTTCGCGTGCGGGCGATCTCGGTCTTGGCTACCGCCGAATACGGCGGCTTGCGGTTGAATTTATCATCCACGAATTTGCGAATCTTATGATCTTCGATCAGGAACTCGCCATAATTTGCCTTCGGCGCAAACCATGTGCTCTGCCAATTCAGCGTAATGCCTGTTCGAAACCCGGTTGGAGATGTCTTTTGACCCATAATCTTCCTGCGATTCTAGACTGATGCTTCCGCTACGGTTATATGTATATGACTGGCCTGTTTCCTGATCGGGTGAGCGCGGCCGCGATCCTTGGGAAACCACGCCTTGGTCCCGATCCGCCGTCCTGCCTGGTCCACGCGCGCTTCCATGACAAAGAGGTTATCCACGTCCGCTTCCTGCTCATCGGCATTGGCGACGGCGCTTTGGATCAGCTTCTTAACCGCCGGCGCCGCCCGCCGATTCGTGAACGTCAGCAGGTCCAGCGCATCCTGGACATCGCGTCCGGCGACCAGGTCCGTCACCAGCCGGACCTTGCTGGCCGACATCGGGGCGTAGCGGTAACTGACACGCCACTCCGAAATGGCCGACACCTCGACGCCCAGCGCCGAAGCCAGCCGTTCCACGTCCTCTTTCGTGGGCAGCGGGGTATAAAGGCCTCTCTTCCAATTCTTCACGGCGGCCAGCGCCTCCTGGCTGCTCATCCGACCTCGGGTCAGATGCTCGGCCAGAACACCATCGCCGATCTTACGTTCTTTGCAGGTATCGCTTAATTTTTTTCCGCTTAGCATAGCTTCAACCAACCTTTATTCATTGGCTCTGTTCAGCCGTTTTACTTCTTACTGCCGGAATGTCCCTTGAACGTGCGCGTCATCGAGAATTCGCCCAGCTTGTGCCCGACCATGTCCTCGGTCACGAATACACGATGAAACATCTTGCCGTTATGAACCATGAACGTATAGCCGACAAACTCAGGGATGATCGTACAGGCACGGGACCAGGTCTTGATCGGGTCCTTGCGTCCTGAATCGATCTGCTTTTGAACTTTCCCGAAGAGCTTTTCAGCTACAAACGGTCCTTTTCTAGTCGAACGTCCCATTCGGATTCCTTTTTATGCTTTCTTGGCTTTTCAATTAGAGGACAAGCTGCACGCCGCGATTGCTCTTGCGCCGGCGAATGATCCGCCTGCCTGTGGTCTTTCTCGGGTTCCTTGTTTTACCGCCCTTGGCCAGTACGCCCGTCGGGGAGCACGGATGCCGTCCGCCATTGGCACGCCCTTCACCGCCGCCCAGAGGATGCGATACCGGGTTCTGCGCCTTGCCGCGAATGTGCCCGCGGCGACCCATGTGACGTGTCCGACCGGCCTTGCCGATCGATACGTTCTGGTAGTCGCCATTGCCGAGCTGCCCGATCGTGGCGCGGCATTCCTTGCGAATCATGCGCATCTCACCGCTGGGCAGGATGATCGTCGCCCAGTCGCCTTCTTTGGCCATCAGCCGAGCCACGCCGCCGGCGCTGCGAACCAGCTTGCCGCCCTGTCCGGCGTTCATTTCGATGTTGTGGATCTCCACGCCCACCGGGATCGACGCCAGCGGCATGGCGTTGCCGACCTTGGGCTCGACATTGCCGCCGCTTTCCACCGTCGTGCCGACCTGGATGCCTGCCGGCGACAGGATGTAGCGCTTCTCGCCATCCTCGTACTGCACCAGCGAGATGAAGCAGTTGCGGTTGGGATCGTACTCGATGCTCTGCACCGAGGCAGTCATCCCGTCTTTGTTTCGTTTGAAATCGATGATGCGGTAGATCTTTCGCGCCCCGCCGCCGCGGAAGCGAACCGTCGTGTCGCCCTTGTGGTTGCGTCCGCCGGATTTGCCGATGCGTTTGCACAGCGTCTTTTCAGGCTTGTCCGTGGTCAGGATCGCCTTGTAATCGATCACCGATGCGTTACGCCGGCCCGGGCTCGTCGGTCTGTATATTCTGATTGCCATAAATCTCTTTACCTTCCCTTAGGCGTTAGAACAGGTCAATGTGGAAATCCGGGTGCAGAACGACAACCGCCTTCTTCCAGCTCTTGGTCGTGCCGAAATCGCGGCCGCGACGGCGGGGCTTGCCCTTGATATTGGCCGTGCGCACGTCCGTCACTTTTACGCTGTAGAGCCGCTCCACCGCATTACGGATCTGTACCTTGTTCGCTTTCTTATTGACTTCGAAACTATAGGCATTCTTCGTATTGGCGAAATGAATGCCCTGTTCGGTCACGAGCGGTCTGATGATGATATTGTAATCGTCCACGATTCTGTCCCGTTACTAATTGGTCTTCTTCTTATCTAAAAGCGCCGTGAACGCCTCTTTCGTGAACAGCATCTGCTGCTTGTTGCAGATCGCCCCGGCGTTCAGGTCCGTCACCACGGTCACATCGACCTTGGGCAGGTTCCGCGCTGACTTATAAACCATCGTGTCCTGCTGTCCGATCGCGATCAGGCAGCTCTTCTGGATCTTCAGATTTCCAAGCACCCGGGCGAATTCCTTCGTCTTGGGCGCATCAAAGTTCAGTTCGTCCACGATCATCAGTTTGCCGCTGAGCATCTTGGCCAGCAGCGCCGAATCACAGGCCAGGCGTCGCTGCTTTTTGGGCATGTCCTTGCCGAAATCGCGCAGCACTTTGGCGAACGCCACGCCGCCGCCTTTTCTGACGGGCGTGCGAACGGTGCCCGCGCGGGCATTACCGGTTCCTTTTTGCTTGTACAGCTTGCGGGTCGAGCCTGCCACCAGGCCGCGGCTCTTTGTCGCCGCCGTGCCGAGGCGTTTGTTGGCGTGATACATCACGATGGCCTGCTTGAGCAGAGGATAGCGGACCTCGCCGCCGAACAGCGTCTCATCCACCTGGAGGCTCTCCAGTTCTTTGCCTTCTCGATTATAGACTTTTACGTCGATCATCTGGGTATCCACTCTTTATTGATTTGAACTTACTTTTGGGGTCTCGTATGCGAACTGCGGATCTCCACGTATGCGCCCGAGGGTCCAGCCACCGCTCCCTTGACCACCAGCAGGTTCTTTTCCGCATCGATAGCTACCAGCCGGTGATGCTTGGTCGTTACCCGCTCGCCGCCCATGCGGCCGGCCATGCGTTTGCCCTTCTTTAGGTTGCCGCCGTGGCCGCGGTCACTGCCGTGGCTGGCGATCGAGCCGCCGGCACGGTGCTTGCGTTCGGTACCGTGCGATGCGCCGAAACCGCCGAAGTGGTGACGCTTCATTACGCCGGCATTGCCTTTGCCTTTGCTGATGCCCGACACATCCACGAACTTGATCCCGTCAAACGCGGAAACATTCACGTCGTCGCCCAGGTTGAACGCCAGTTTCTCGCCGTTGGCGGCGCGCCATTCGCAGACAAACCGCTTCACGGGCGAATTGGATTTCTTGGCGTGCCCCTTGGCCGGCTTTAAGGCAACGCTTTCCTTGACGTCGTCAAAGCCAAGCTGCAGTGCCGAGTAGCCGTCGCTTTCCGGCGTCTTGACCTGCATCACCCGGCATGGGCCGGCCTGCAGAACGGTCACGCTGACCATCTTGCCGGCCTCGTCAAAGATCTGTGTCATTCCAATTTTTTTACCAAGCAACATTGCCATCGTTCTTATTCCTTCGTGCGTGTTGCGTTCTTCGCTTTTCAATGCCGTACGAAACGGCTGATTCCACTGAAATCGCCTGTTCGGTTAGGCCTTGATCTTAACAAACACGCCCGCGGGGACCACAAGCCTGTTCAAGGCTTCCACTGTGCGGGCGTTGGCATCATAAATGTCGATTACACGTTTATGCGTGCGCATTTCAAACTGTTCGCGTGACTTCTTATCCACGTGCGGACTGCGAAGCACCGTATAGCGCTCGATCCGTGTCGGCAGCGGTACCGGTCCGCTGACGCGGGCATTGGTCCGGCGGGCCTGCTCAACGATTTCCTTGGCCGAACTATCTAATGCCCGATGGTCGTAGGCTTCCATTCTGATCCTGATTTTTTCGGTATCAACCATATCTAACCCTTAATTTCTACCTACACTGTCGCCTTAACGTCTCGAAAAGGTGGTAAATTACATGTTTTTCTTCTAAAATACAAGAAAAATAACGAAAATATCGCTTCTCAATATAGTAAACGATAAATTTCGTTCTTAGGCAGGAAAGGCATCTATTCGCCTTCCTTAGTCGAGGCCCAGCTACAATCGGGCGTTTGGAGCTTTATGGAGGCCTGTCGAAACCCCGGCGGCATCTGCCGCTTGATCCTTGACGGCCTTCCTTGTCACATCTCATTACTGTGAAATGACCAGCCCAACTCGAAACGCGGTACATTCCTTTTACCGCTCGCTCCGGCTGAAAAGTTTGTTATTTAACACAGCCCAACAAAATTGTCAATAGCCTAATAAAATTTTTTCAGAAATTTGTTCGGGAACTTTTTCATAATCCATGGGTTCCATTGTAAAGCCTCCCCTTCCCGCCGTAGCGCTCCGGATCTGGCTCGAATATCCGAACATTTCGGACAGCGGAACCTTGGCGTCGATGACCCGCATATTGCCGTGCAGCCGCGAATCCATGATCTCGGCTCGTTTTGCCGTCAACTGGCTTTGCACGGACCCGAAATTAGCATCTGGGGCGATAATTTGGACCCTCATTATCGGCTCAAGCAATACAGGACCCGCTTTCTCCAATGCTTCCTGCACCGCCAGCATCGCCGCCTGTTCAAATGCGATCTCCGACGAATCCACCGGATGATACGAGCCGTCAATCAATGTGACCTTCGCCCCTACAACCGGATACCCGCTCAGGTGTCCGCCCGTCAGTCCTTCCTTGACGCCCCTTTCAACCGCCGGGATATATTCTTTGGGAATCGCACCGCCGGCGACACTGTTAACGAACAGATTTGTCCGCAAATAGCGCCCATCCTCTTCCAGCAGCGGTTCGATCTCGATCACCACATGACCGTATTGGCCGCGGCCGCCCGTCTGGCGAACAAACTTCCCCTCGGCCCTGGCGGATTTACTGATCGCCTCTTTATATGCCACACGCGGCTTGCCCACGCGGACATTGACCCCAAGATCCCGCACCAGCTTATGTTCCAGCACCTCCAGGTGCAGTTCGCCCATTCCGCTGATGATGGTCTGGCCGGTCTCTTCGTCATGCTTGTAAGTAAACGTCGGGTCCTCGCGGCGCAGAACGCCCAATGACTCGGTCAATTTCATGCGATCCGCCGCCGAACGCGGCTCGATCGACATGCTGATCACCGTCTCCGGGAATGTTATGCTTTCCAGCAGCACCGTGTTATGCGTATCGCAAAGCGTGTCGCCCGTCAGCGTGTCCTTCAGCCCCACGGCAGCGACGATATCGCCGGCGTGCGCCGTCTCAATGATCTGCCGCGAATCGGCATGCATCTGGAAAATGCGCGTCACGTTTTCCTTGTGATTGCGATTCATGTTCAGCACGCGAGTTCCTGTCTTGAGCGTGCCGCGATAAACCCGCACAAAATACAGATCCCCATGCTTATCGCCGGTGATTTTGAACGCCAGGCCGACAAACGGCTTGTCTGAATCGCACAAGATCTCGATCGGCTGCTTCGGGTCGCCTTTCTTGAACCCCTTGGCCGGCGGCCGCTCCAGAGGCGACGGCAAATACATCGTCACGGCATCCAGCAATCTTTGGATCCCGATATTCTTGAGAGCCGCACCCACCAGTGTCGGATGAAGCAATCCCTGCATGGTCCCCTTGCGAAGTCCGGCGATGATCTGCTCGGCAGACGGCGCCTCATCCTGCACATACAGCTCCATCAGCTTTTCATCAAATTCGGCAGCCGCTTCGATCATCGCGTGCCGATAGAGCGTCGCCTCATCCTTCAGCGCATCGGGGATCTCTTCCTGCCAATAACTTGACCCCGTCTCCTCCTGCTTGAACAAAATCGCCTTCATCGTCAGCAGATCGACGAAACCGCTGAATGAAGACTCCACTCCGATCGGGATCTGCACGGGGACCGGGTGCGCCAGCAGCTTCTCGCGGATGCTCTGGATGCACATCTCGAAATCGGCACCGGTCTTGTCCATCTTATTGATAAAGCACAGGCACGGCAGATGATATTTCTGCCCCTGGCGCCAGACCGTCTCGCTTTGCGCCTGCACGCCTTCGGAGGCATCGAACACCGCCACCGCCGAATCGAGAACGCGCAGCGACCGCTCCACCTCGGCCGTAAAATCCACGTGCCCCGGCGTGTCGATCAGGTTGATCTCGTAATCGTTCCACGGGCACTTGGTCGCCGCCGAGGCGATCGTAATACCCCGCTCCTGCTCTTCCTGCATAAAGTCCATCACGGCCGTTCCTTCATGGACCTCGCCGATCTTATAGGTCTGGCCGCTGAAGAACAGGATCCGTTCGGTCACCGTCGTCTTGCCCGCGTCAATGTGGGCCATGATCCCGATATTCCGAACTTTTGACAAATCCAAACTCATAACTGCTTTAACTCACTTCTGTGTTCATTTTATCCTATTTCCGCAAGTCAAAAAAAAACCACGGTTCGTCTATTCAGAACCGTGGCTCCAAATGCGGAATCGAATTACCATGCAAAATGGGCAAACGCCTTATTCGCCTCGGCCATGCGGTGCACGTTTTCGCGTGTCGTCATGGCGGTCCCTTCCTTGTTATATGCATCCGTCAATTCGGACGCCAGCCGCGCAGCCATGGGTTTGCCCTTCTTGCCGCGGGCCGCCGCCAAGATCCAGCGAAACGCCAGCGATTGCTGACGCTTGTAGCTGACCTGCATCGGGACCTGGTAGCTGGCACCCCCGACGCGCTTGCTGCGAACCTCCAGCAGCGGTTTGACGTTCTCGATCGCCGTCTCAAATACCTCCAGCGGCGCGACATCCTTGAGCTTCTTACTCACCTGGTCCATCGCGTCATAAAACACCTTGTAGGCCACGCTCTTTTTGCCGTCCCACATCAGGCAATTGACGAATTTGGACACCAGCTTGCTGTTGAATCTGGCATCCGGCTTTAACTGTTCGGAAGATGCGGTAAATTTCTTTGCCATCTGTTCTATACTCTCACAATTTCAATTACGATTTCTTCGTGCCGTACTTGCTGCGGCCCTGTTTGCGGTTGGCTGTTCCGGCCGTATCCAGTACGCCGCGGATAATGTGGTAGCGCACGCCCGGAAGGTCGCGGACGCGGCCCCCGCGGATCATCACCGTGCTGTGTTCCTGCAGGTTGTGATCGATGCCCGGGATATAGCAGGTTACTTCCTGCCCGTTCGTCAAACGCACGCGCGCGATCTTCCGCAAAGCCGAGTTGGGCTTCTTGGGCGTTTGCGTGCGGACGATCAGGCACACGCCGCGTTTCTGCGGGCTGCCCGTAATATCCGAAATGCGTTTCTTGCCTTTGCGGCTCCTGCCGCTACGTACTAACTGATTGATCGTGGGCATACTTTCTCCAGACGCCTGTTATCTATTTGCTACTGTTCTCAATCCTATCATGTCGTTCACGCAATTCATGCTCAGAATTGCACGGGCCAGACGCCCGCGCCGCGGATTACTCGAGACCCAATGCCGCCTTGACCTTCTTGTCGGCAGCTGCTTCGGCTTCCTTGGCCTCGCGGAGCTCTTCAAGCTGTTTCGGCACTGGCGGTTCGGCCAGATGCTTGACCTTCATATCCAGGTACGGCTTAAAGGCCGTCCCCGCCGGGATCAGGTGCCCAAGGATAATATTCTCTTTCAAACCGCGTAATTCGTCATTTATACCACCCAGCGCGGCCTCTGTCAACACCTTTGTCGTTTCCTGGAAGCTGGCCGCCGACAGGAAGCTTTCCGACTGCAGCGCAGCCTTGGTGATCCCAAGCAGCAGCGTATTGGCCGTGGCCGGACGCGGTTTTTTGCCTTTGGCGGGGCTGCCGCCCAGCATTTCGGCCTTTTCATTGGCTGCTTCGATCTGTTCCTTGGTGGCGATTTGGCCGACCTCAAGGTCCGTATCGCCGGCGTCACTGATCTTCAGACTGCGCGCCAACAGGACATTTGCGCCATGGAAATCGAATTTATCCGTCACTTCGCCCGGCAGGAAGCTGCTGTCGCCGACGTTCTCGATCTCGACCTTGTTCATCATCTGTGACAAGATGATCTCCACGTGCTTGTCGTTGATCGTCACGCTCTGGGCACGATAGACGTTCTGGATTTCCCGCAGCAGGTAGCGCTGCAGGGCCTCTTCGCCCTTGATGCGGAGAATATCATGCGGCACCAGCGGGCCATCCGTCAGCGCATCGCCGGCCTCAACGTGGTCGCCCGTGTGGAAGTTCAGGTGGCGGTCACGCGGCACGTGGTGCTCTTTTTCCATGCCGGATTCGTTGCGCACCGTAATGGTCATTTTGCCGCGGCGCTTGTCGCTCTTCAGCTCGACCGTCCCCGAGATCTCGGCCATCGCCGCCGGCTCCTTGGGCTTGCGGGCCTCAAAGATCTCCGTCACGCGCGGCAGACCGCCGGTGATATCCTGCGTTCCGCCGGAACCGCGCGGCAAACGCGCCAGCAGCGTGCCGGCCTTGACTTCCTGCCCTTCTTCGACCTCGATGCGGGCCTTGGCCGGAAGATAGTGCACGTCCAGGATCTTGCCTTCGGCGCTTTCGATCATCACCTGCGGGTGTTTGTCGCCCTTATGTTCGATAATGACTGGCCGGCCCTTCTGGCCCTTGCGCTCTTCTTCGATACGCATTGTCTCGCCGTCGATGACATCCATCAGGCGGACAAACCCCGGCACCTCGGCCAGGATCGGAACGCGGTGCGGGTCCCATGCATAGAGGACCTGGCCGCGTTTGACCGCTTCGCCATCCTTGACCTGGATCTGGCCGCCGTAGGGCACCTTGAAGCGCTCCAGTTCGCGGTCTTTTTCATCGACCAGGATCATTTCACCGTGCCGCCGCAGCGAGATTGTCTGGGGCCGCCCATCGTATTCGGTCTCGACCGCGTTGAGGTCCACGAACTTGACGATACCGTCGCGCGGCGCCTTCTGGTCATTCTCGATCAGCGACACCGACGCGATACCGCCCGTATGGAACGTTCTCATCGTAAGCTGCGTTCCCGGCTCGCCGATGGACTGCGCGGCGATAATGCCGACCGCCATGCCTTCCTCGACCGGCTTGCTGGTGCTCAGGTCCCAGCCGTAGCACTTGCAGCAGAGGCCCACCGGGCTTTCGCACGTCAGCGGGCTGCGCACGCGAATGGCGTCCAGCCCAAGCTGCTCGATCTTGCCGGCCGCTTCCGGCGTGATCACCTCGTTCTCGCGAACGATCATCTCGTCAAAGATCGGGTTGCGGATGTTGTCGCGCGCCGTACGGCCGATGATCAACTGTTTGAGCGGCACATCCACCGTCTCGCCTTTATACACCGTGCTCTTGGTCACGCCCTGCAGCGTACCGCAATCGTATTGACTGATCATCACGTTCTGCGCCACGTCCGCCAGCTTGCGCGTCAGGTACCCGGAATCGGCGGTCTTGAGGGCCGTATCCGCCAGGCCCTTGCGGGCACCGTGCGTTGACGTGAAGTACTCCAGCACGTTCAATCCTTCGCGGAAGTTGGATTTGATCGGCGTTTCCATGATCTCGCCGCTGGGCTTGGCCATCAACGCTCGCATACCGGCAAGCTGCTGGATCTGATCGATGCTGCCGCGAGCGCCCGAGTGCCTCATGACCCAGATCGGGTTGAGGTACGCCTTGCCGTCGCGCGTATCGTTCTTCATCGCGTTCATCATCGCGTTGGTCACTGCCACGCGGGCATGCGTCCAGGCGTCGATGATTTGGTTATAGCGTTCGCCTTCGGTCAAAATGCCGTTCTGGTAATTCTTCAGCACGCGGTCCACACGCTTTTGCGTGGCTTCGATAATCGCCGGTTTTTCCGGCGGGATCCGAAGATCGATCACACCGAAGCTCATGCCCGCCAGCGTCGCCCTCTTGAAGCCCAGTTCCTTGATGTTATCCAGCAGGTCGATCGTTTCATGACTGCCGCAGATTTCATAGCAATCCTGGATCACATTGCCCAGGCGCTTCTTTTCCATCACCATATTATAGAAGGGCATCTTTTCCGGCAGGATGTCGTTGAACAGGCATCGTCCGGGCGTGGTCTCGATAATGCCGCCCTTTTCCCGGCCGTTTTCGCCCATCACCTTCTTGCCTTCCGGCAGACGCACCTTCACCGCCGCGTGCACCGATACGATCTTCATATCCATCGCCGTGATCGCCTCGATGGGGTCGCGGAACTTCATTCCCTCGCCCTTTTGCCCGCGTGCCATGTGCGTGATGTAGTAATTGCCCAGCACGATATCCTGCGACGGGCCGAGCATCGGTGATCCGCTGGCAGGCGAAAAGATATTATTCGTGGCCAGGATCAGCGTGTGCGCCTCCACCTGGGCCTCAATGCTCAGCGGCAAATGCACCGCCATCTGATCGCCGTCAAAGTCCGCGTTGAAACCGCCGCAGACCAGAGGGTGCAGCATGATCGCGTTGCCTTCCACCAGCACCGGCTCGAACGCCTGGATACCCATGCGGTGAAGCGTCGGAGCACGGTTCAGCATCACCGGGTGCTGATGAATGACTTCTTCGAGAATATCCCAGACGTGCTCTTCGCGCCGTTCCAGCATACGCTTGGCGCTTTTGATGGTATCGGCCAACCCGCGATCTTTGAGCTTGCGGATGATAAACGGCTGGAACAACTCCAGCGCGATCTTCTTGGGCAGGCCGCACTGGTAGAGCTTGAGGCTCGGGCCCACCACGATCACCGAGCGCGCCGAATAGTCCACGCGCTTGCCCAGCAAATTCTCGCGGAAGCGGCCCTGCTTGCCTTTGATCATGTCGGTCAGCGACTTGAGCGGCCGGTTATTGCTGCCCAGCACGGGGCGGCGGCAGCGGCTGTTATCCAGCAGCGAATCCACCGCCTGCTGCAGCATGCGCTTCTCGTTGCGGATGATCACTTCCGGCGCGTTGAGGTCGATGAGCTTCTTAAGCCGGTTATTCCGGTTGATGATGCGGCGGTAGAGGTCGTTCAGGTCGCTCGTGGCAAAATTGCCGCTTTCGAGCATGACCAGCGGGCGCAGGTCCGGCGGGATCACCGGGCATACGTCCATCACCATCCATTCCGCCTTGTTTTCGCTGGAATTGATGCTGCTGACGATCTTGAGCCGCTTGGTCAGGTCCTTGATCTTCTGTTTGCTGTTGGTATCGGTGATCTGCTGGCGGAGTTCCGTCCCCAAAAGCGACAGGTCCAGCTTTTGCAGCAGTTCCTTGAGCGATTCGGCGCCCATCCCGGCGCGGAACGTATTGCCGTACTTGTTCAGCGCGTCACGGTACTCGTCCTCGTTCAGAAGCTGCCTGAGTTTCAGCGGGCTCTGCCCCGGATCGGTGACCACGTAATCCTGAAAATAGACGATCTTTTCAATATCCGACGTCTTCATTCCCAGCAGCGTGCTCAAGCGGCTAGGCAGCGCCTTGAAGAACCAGATATGCACGACGGGCGCCGCCAGGTTGATGTGGCCCATGCGCTTGCGGCGGACGCGGCTGTGCGTGACCTTGACGCCGCAGCGGTCGCAGATGATGCCCTTGAACTTCGTGCCTTTATACTTGCCGCATGCGCATTCCCAGTCGCGTTCCGGCCCGAAGATCCGCTCGCAGAACAGTCCGTCCTTTTCCGGCCGGTACGTGCGGTAATTGATCGTCTCGGGTTTGCGCACCTCGCCGAACGACCAACTCCGGATGTCATTGGGGCTGGCTAGCGCGATCTTGACTGACCCGTAATCATTTATGCGATCGTAAATCGACTCTACCATAGTCACTCCGATTTAGCGTTCTGTCTTTCCACTTATCTTGCATCCTTCATTTAGATGCTAAAATCCGCGGTTCTTTTAAAGAGGCGTCGATCCGACGCGCTTTTTCTCCAGCGTGATATTCAGGCCAAGGCCGCGGATCTCATTGCACAACACGTCAAACGAGATGGGCGTGCCCGCCTCCAGCGTATTGGTGCCTTTGACCATCGATTCATAGATCTTCGTACGGCCTTCGATATCATCGCTCTTGACCGTCAGCAGTTCCTGCAGCGTATAAGCGGCGCCATAAGCTTCCAGCGCCCAGACTTCCATTTCACCGAACCGCTGGCCGCCCGTCCGCGCCTTGCCGCCCAGCGGCTGCTGCGTGATCAGGCTGTACGGGCCCGTCGAACGCGCGTGGATCTTGTCATCCACCAGGTGATGCAGCTTCATCATATAGATGTAGCCGATCGTCGCGTTCTGATCGAACGGCTCGCCCGTGCGCCCGTCGTAAATGCGGGCTTTTAACTCATTGGGGATGACTGCAGCTATCTCGTAAGGATCGACGGCTGGCTTGTCGCCGTAATTAGACATTTGATAATCTGTTTCTTCAACAAAACGATCCACGAAATTATTGACGCTGCGGTCAGAGTTAAAATGCATACTCAAGCGTTCTTTGAGATTCTGCTTTCCCGTTCCCGCGGTCCCAAAATAGCCGTCATTGACCCGATCCGTTAAATGATCCTTAAAGAAGTACACCCCTTGACGACTCTGCACAACCGCCAGCGAGTCACTGCAAGCCGGCAGCCAAGGCTTATGATCTTCGCCATTAATGGCGGCTTTGCACTTTAGAAGGAGTTTCTTTAACGTGTCATTCTTGGCAACATTTTCTCTTGATTTTTGAATATCCTGACTGTTTTTCGGATCTCTATTGAACCGCGGTAAATGCGCCAGGTTCGACTTGCGCGGCAAGAAGTCAGGGTATTCGGCGAGCAAAGCGTTTTCCAGGTCTTTCAATTCGTCGGAAGTAAGCGGCTTTTTATCATCATCAGTATAAACCACCTTGAAAGAACTCAAGAAACATCCAAACCCAATTTTTAGGATCTGTTTGTGATCGCCAACCTTGGCCGCATCCTTTAACTCATGGAGTTTGGCCTTGATCAAGTTAAACTCAAAATTTTCTGTTTCCCTGCGGACATGCGCATTGGCCTCGTCGGTCACGGCCAGGATGTCCTCTTCGGTAGCCCCGGCAAAGACCGGCGTTACGGCGTCAAAACCCAGCACCTTGGCCGCCCACCCCAGGTGGGTTTCGAGGATCTGGCCGACGTTCATACGGCTGGGTACGCCCAGCGGGTTGAGGCAGATATCGACCGGCGTGCCGTCTTCGAGGAACGGCATGTCCTCGGCCGGCAAGATCTTGGCGATCACGCCCTTGTTGCCGTGGCGACCGGCCATCTTGTCGCCGATCGAAAGCGTTCGCTTGGCCGCGACGTAGACCTTGACCATTTCCAGCACGCCGCTCGGCAGTTCATCGCCATGCTTCATGCTGTCAAGCTGACGCTTCTTTTCTTCCTTCAGCTCGAGCATTTTCGGCGCAAACTGGTTAACGATCTTCCGCGCATCGTCCCGCTGGCTGGCCGGCTTGATCCAATCCACGTCAAAGTTCTCAACCTGCTCGTACAGCACGTCCAGGTCATCGCTGGCGCCGACTTTTTGCCGCGTGTTCGGGTCCACCACCTCGATCTGCAGCTTGCTTTGGATCTCGGCGATCATCCGCTTGAACACGTCGCATTCCTTGGACACCATCTCGGATTCGAACTTGCGCATCTGCTCTTTCAGGGCCTTGCGCTGCTCGTCCGTCTCGGCGGCGCGGCGTTTGAAATGCCGCGTCTTGATGACCACGCCTTCATAGCCGCTGGGTACTTCCAGCGAATCGTTCTTAACGTCTTCGCCAGCACGCCCGAAGATCGCGTGCAGCAATTTCTCTTCCGGCGTCAGCTCCGTCTTGCTCTTGGGCGAAACCTTGCCCGCCAGGATGTCGCCGGGCTGCACTCGCGTCCCTTCCATCACAACGCCCCGTTCGTCGAGATAGCGCAGCGCCTTTTCGCTGACGTTGGGGATATCGCGGGTGAACTCTTCGCGGCCCAGCTTCGTCTCGCGGACCTCGACGCTGAATTCATCGATGTGAATGCTTGTAAAAACATCATCTTTCACCAGCCGTTCGCTGATGAGAATGGCATCCTCAAAATTATAGCCGTCAAACGGGACAAATGCCGCCAGCACGTTGCGGCCCAGCGCCAGCACGCCCTGGCTGGTCCCGCCGCCGTCGGCGATGATCTGACCCTTCTTGACCTTCTGCCCCAGTTCCACGATCGGCTTCTGGTTCAGGCACGTCCGCTCATTGAGCCCCACGAATTTGTACAGCGGGTACTCATCGGTATTGTTGATCACGATGGTCCTGGCATCGACGGCGGTCACCGTTCCGGCGTTCTGCGCCTTAACGACCATGCTCGAGTTGCGGGCCACTTCGACCTCCATGCCCGTCCCCACCAGCGGCGCCTCGGTTTCCATCAGCGGCACCGACTGACGCTGCATGTTCGAGCCCATCAGGGCGCGGTTGGCGTCGTCGTGTTCCAGGAACGGGATCAGGGCCGCCGAAACTCCGACCGTCTGCCGCGGCGACACGTCAACGTAATTGACTTCCTTGCTGTCGCACTGCGTCAGGTCGCCTTCCTTGCGGGCCAGCACGAAGCCTTCCAGCAGGCGGTTCTTTTCGGCATCTACCATGCTCGGCGGCGCAAAGACCGCCTTCATCTCTTCATCCGCTCGCAGGTACACGATATCTTCGGTAAGCTTCTTATCCTTTACCTTGCGGTAGGGCGTAACCAGGAAACCGTACTCATCCACCTTGGCGAAGATGCCCAGCGAAACGATCAGGCCGATGTTCGTGCCTTCCGGCGTCTCGATTGGACAAACGCGGCCGTAATGACTGATATGCACGTCGCGAACTTCAAAGCCTGCACGTTTGCGGTTCAGGCCGCCCGGCCCCAACGCGCTCAAACGGCGTTCGTGTGTCAATTGGCTAAGTGCATTCGTCTGGTCCACCACCTGGCTCAACTCGCCGCGGCCGAAGAAGAACTCAATGCTTGAGGAAACGCTCTTGCTGTTGACCAGGTCGGCAATTCGCGCGATTTCGTCAGGGTTCTTCATGCTCATCCGCTCCTGCACGGTGCGCCGAAGCTTGAGCAAACCCTTGCGAATCTCGCCGGCGGCCAGTTCATCGATGGTCCGAAGCCGGCGGTTGCCCAAATGGTCGATATCGTCGATCTCGCCCTGGCCGCCGCGCAGGCCCAGGATGTATTTCATGGTGTGCAGGAAATCTTCCGGACGCAGCGACATCTCCTGCAGGCTCACATCGGTCCCGAACTTGCGGTTCAGGCGGAAGCGGCCCACACCGCCCAGCCGATAGCGATTCTTATCGTAGAATTTTTCGTTGAACAGGGCTTTGGCTTTTTCGAGCTGCGCCGGGTTGCCCGGACGGAGCCGCGCGTAGATCTTCATCAGCGCTTCTTCATGACTTTCGCTGACGTCCTCCGCAAGCGTATTCAGGACCAGGCTGTCGGTGACGTTGGAGACCACTTCGATCTCGTCCAGCAGGCTTGCCTGGATGGTCGCCACCGCATCGCCGAGCTGTGCCCCGGCGTCCACCAGAATCTCCCCGGTTTCCGTATTGACCACCGGCCCCACCGCCCACATCGTGGGCTCCAGTTTTTTGACCTTGACCTTCTTGGTCGGGTAGAACATCCGGATCAGTTCTTCGGTCTTGCCGTATTTTTCATCCATCGCCCGCAGGAAGGTAGTCGCGGGGATCTTGCTCGACTGGTCGATGCGAATGACCAGCACGTCCTTCTTGGTCACTGTCATCTCGATCCAGCTTCCGCGTTCAGGAATGATCCGCGCCCCGTGCAGAATGCGGTCGCCGTCCTTGCTATCAACCACGAAGTCCACGCCGGGACTGCGGTGAAGCTGGTTGACGATCACGCGCTCGGCGCCATTGATAATGAACTCGCCGCCGCCGATCATCACGGGGATTTCGCCAAGATAGATCGCCTGCTCGGCGATGTCGTCGGCGTTCTGCCGTTTCAGACGGCAATGCACCTTCAGCGGGTAGCCGTACGTCAGCCGCAGTTCGCGGCACTGCTCCAGCGAGTAGCGAGGTTTTTCCAACTCGTACCCAAGGTACTCCAGCTCCATCGTCTTGTCGTAACTGAGGATCGGAAAGATCTCGCGAAACAGCGCCTCCAGACCGATATCCTGCCGCTTGTTAAACGGCATATCTTTCTGGAGAAAACGACTGTAGCTCTTCAACTGTACTTCGATCAAGTCCGGAACTTCGATTGCATCCGCAATTTTCCCAAAATTCCGAATTTTCGGAGATTTCATTCGGCCTGTCTCCATCAATGACATGTACCTGATTTAGCGATTAGATGTATCGGCTTTTGCCATAAAAAGCCAAAGGGGGAGCCGGAGAGTCTGTCTCCGGTCTCCCTAGGGTACTTGTTTTTCTCGAAATTGTTCGGGGATTTGAATAACTTTTTCAAATCGACCCTTTCTCAGCTTCTTACTCGAGTGCAACCACGGCGCCGGCTGATTCCAGTTGGGCCTTGGCTTGATTCGCTTCTTCTTTGCTGATATTTTCCTTCACGGCCTTGGGGGCGGCATCGACCAGGTCCTTAGCTTCCTTCAGGCCCAGGCCTGTCAACGCGCGGACCTCTTTGATCACTTGGATCTTCTTGTCGCCAATTTCCTTTAGAATGACGTTGAAGCTGGTCTTTTCCGCTGCCGCAGCGGCTTCACCGCCGCCTGCCTCCTGGGCCGCCATCATCACCGCGCCGCCCGCTGCCGGTTCGATCCCATGGACCTCTTTAAGATAATCCGCCAGTTCCTTGGCCTGCATCAGCGTCAAGGCAACGATCTTATCGCCCAGTTCTTTAATGTCTGCACTAAACTCTGCCATTTGAAAATACTCCTGTATGCACTGTGCTTTGAAGTAGCCGGACTCCGCCGTCCGTTTAACCTGCATCAGGACAGCCTCAAAGCCACATTTTGAAATTCTCTATTGTCTATTCTTATATTTGAAATTCGAAATTTGAAATTTGAACCTTACGCCGCTTCTTTTTCTTTCTTTTCGATCAGGCTCTTCAGGCAGCCCGCGATGATCCCGCCCTGCGATTTGATCGCACCGGCCAGTCTGGCTCCGGGACTGAGTACAAGCTGCACCACCTGTCCCTGCATTTCCGCGCGCGTCGGCATCTTCGAAAGGGCCGTGACATTTTCGCCCTTCATCACAGTGCCTTCGACATACGCTCCCTTGGGTTTGATGTTGGTCAGTTTCCTGTTCCAGGCAACGACCTCCTTGGCAACATCCACCACGCTCTGGCCGCCGTAAACCACCACGCACGGGCCCGACTTAAAAATATCCGAAGCGTTCTCCATGCCCATCTTCTTAAGCGTCAGCCGCATCAGCGAATTCTTGACGATGGTCAGATGAATTCCTTTCTTCCTCATCTCGCCGCGGAACGTGTTGTTGTCAATGCCGCTGATGCCGGTCGTATCGATGACGACAAACTCGCGAAGGTTCTGGAACTTCTGTTCGTACTCGCTTTGGATTTGATTCTTTATAAAATAGCTCATGGTCTCACCTTTATTCTCAGGCAGCTTCGGTTGGCATTAGGATACAATGGACAGATCGACCTGCACACCGGGACTCATTGTGGCCGATATCGAGATCTTCTTTACATAGGTTCCCTTGCTGGTTGACGGCTTCATGCGTTTGATCGTGTCGATAAAGGACTGCAGGTTATCCAGCAGTTTGCCATCGTCAAAACTCAGTTTGCCGACCACCGCGTGCACGTTTCCGCCGGCATCATTGCGGAATTCCACCTTTCCGGCGGCAAATTCCTTCACGGCCGTCACCACGTCGGCCGTAACCGTGCCGTTCTTGGGCGATGGCATCTTGCCCTGCGGCCCCAGCACCCGGCCCAGTTTGCCAACCTTGCCCATCACCTTGGGCGAAGCGATCGCTACGTCAAAATCCAGCCATCCGTCATTGATCTTCTTGATCAGGTCATCGATGCCCGCCTCGACCGCTCCGGCGGATTTGGCCGCATTGGCCTGCGCATCCTCGCAGAACGCGATGACCTTGCGGGCCTTGCCGATTCCGTGCGGAAGACTGATCGCGCCGCGGATCATCTGGTCGGCCTGCTTGGGGTCGATCCCCAGGTGCATCACGCAGTCGACCGTCTGGTCGAACTTTGTTGTGCTGAAGCTCTTGAGCTTCTTGACTGCTTCCGGAAGCATCAGGGGCGTTGTTACCGCCTTCTTTGCATCCGCATTGTAACGCTTACTTCTTGGTTTCATAAGTTTCCTCGCGAAAGAAGTTTCATTTTCGCTCCCACTTGAGCCGTGGTTAGCTTAGTTGTTTATTGTTCATTTCGGCTCGGCCGTTTAGCCTTCGACGACGATTCCCATGCTGCGGGCGGTCCCTTCGATGATCCGGTCCGCCTGGTCCAGGTCAAAGGCGTTCAGGTCTTTGAGCTTTGTTTCCGAGATCTTGCGGACTTGGGCCTTCGTGACCTTACCCACTTTATCTTTATTGGGAACACCGCTGCCTTTTTCAAGACCCGCTTCCTTGAGCAGCAGTACCGACGCCGGCGGACTCTTGACGATAAATTCGAACGACCGGTCCGAATAGACTGTGATCTCGATCGGAACGATCGTGCCATTCATCTCGCGGGTCCGTTCATTGAACTGCTGAACGAACTGACCGATATTCACGCCATGCTGACCGAGCGCCGGGCCGATCGGAGGAGCCGGTGTCGCTTTGCCGCCGGGCGCTTGCAGTTTGATCTTGCCTGTTACTTCTTTTGCCATTGCTGTCTTCCGCTAATCTGTCTCAAGTAGGGTGGGCCGTGCCCACCATTTTTCTGTTTTCCGTCTTCTGTTAAACTTTCTCAATCTGCCAGTATTCGATATCCAGCGGCGTACTGCGCCCGAAGATCGTCACGATCACGCGGACCAGACCCCGCTCGGCGTCGATGGTATCCACCGTTCCTTCAAAATTCTCAAATGCCCCTTCCCGGATCTTGACCACGTCGCCCTTGGCGAACTCGACCTTGATATTGGGCGTCTCTTCCGGTTTTTCGATTTCCTTGAGCATCTTGGCCACGTCGGTGTCGCGCATCGGCGTCGGAACGCCCTCGGTGCCGATAAAATCGCCCACGCCCATCGTTTCCTTGATGATGTACCAGGCGTCGTCCGGCACGCGCCCGTCTTCCTTGGTCTCCATCTCCATGAACACGTAGCCCGGGTAAAGCTTTCGCTTGAACACGCGCTGCTTGCCTCCCCGGATTCGTTTGACCTGCTCGGTCGGCACAACGATCCGCCCGACTGACTTGACCGCTTCCACCTGCATCTTCCGGGCCAGGGTCTCGCGAACCTGTTCTTCCTTATTCGATGCCACTCGTAACACGTACCATTGCATAAACGCTTACCCCTTGCGCGAATCCCGAGTTTTTAATACAGATTCACGATGTCGCGGAAAAATACCTGGAAACCCAGGTCCACCAGACCCAGCCCGATGGCCATTACCGCCACGACGAAGATGACGATCACCGTCGAATGGGCGATCTCTTTCCGGCTGGACCAGCTTACTTTCTTGATTTCCCCTTCGGCCGCGATCAGGAAATCCGCCACTGCCGGGATGTTGCTCAGCCAGTAGATTACCGCGGCAAACACCGCACAGAGCGCCGCCGGGATCATCGAGTGGATCCACGGGTTATCCGTCATCAGAAGTCGCCGATGCAGGATCCAGCATCCTAACGCAGCGACAACGAAGACCGATATCGCCGTTCCCAGTCTCGCGTTCTTACCCTGGCCGTTCTTGTAAATCTTGATATTCATCTGTCGTACCGCCTGTTTTTGTTTGTCTTTCTCAAGGGCCTTCAATAGAACAGGTCAGGAGGGATTCGAACCCCCAGCCTGC
Organism: Planctomycetaceae bacterium; assembly: GCA_021372945.1. Taxonomy (GTDB): domain Bacteria; phylum Planctomycetota; class Phycisphaerae; order Sedimentisphaerales; family Anaerohalosphaeraceae; genus 4572-13. The sequence continues at coordinate 34,753 of JAJFTK010000110.1, forward strand.
GGTTTTGGAGACCGCTGCTCTGCCAGTTGAGCTACTGACCTACAGGGTCGTTACTTCCGGCGAATCTTATGAATGGTGTGCTTGCGCTCCCGCTTGCAGAATTTCTTCAATTCAAATTTCGGAGTACCGCCCTGAACGTTGACTTCCGTGCGGTAGTTGCGGTCTCCGCATTCTTTGCATTCGAGCCAGATATATTCGCGTTTAACTGCTTTTGCCATGACGATGGGCCTCTCTTACATATATGGATCGCGCTCAAAACATCCGTCTCTGCGCCGCTGTAACGCGGCACCCGTCCAATTGAGTTTGCTCGCGAATTCTGCTTACCCTGGCGGGTAAAAAACACAACGCCCTTTCGGCCGCATTGCTGCACGAAAAGGACAGAAAAACGCCGCACCGAAGTGCGGCGTCCTAACCTTCAGTCACATCAGGCGATGATCTTGGTCACCACGCCGGCGCCCACGGTGCGACCGCCTTCGCGAATCGCAAATCGCAGGCCTTCTTCCATGGCGATCTTCGAGATGATCTCGCCGATCATTTCGATGTTGTCGCCCGGCATGCACATCTCAACCGGCTTGCCTTCACGGCTCTTGATCTCCACGATCGCGCCGGTCACGTCCGTCGTGCGGAAGAAAAACTGCGGACGGTAACCCGGGAAGAACGGGGTATGACGGCCGCCTTCTTCCTTCGTTAATACGTACACCTCCGCGGCGAACTTCGTGTGCGGAGTGATCGAACCTGGCTTGGAGATCACCTGACCGCGCTCCAGGTCCTTTTTCTCAACGCCTCGAAGCAGCAGTCCCACGTTGTCGCCCGCCTGGCCTTCTTCCAGCGTCTTATTGAACATTTCAACGCCGGTGACCGTCGTCTTGCGAACTTCATCCGATAGACCGACGACTTCCACTTCTTCGCCGACCTTGACCATGCCGCGCTCGATACGACCCGTACCCACGGTGCCGCGGCCCTTAATGCTGAACACGTCTTCGATCGGCATCAGGAAAGGCAGGCTGGTCGCACGCTCGGGAACCGGAACATAAGCGTCCACCGCGGCCATCACCTCATCGATGCACGCGCATGCCGCATCATCTTGACCTTCGGATTCCATCGCCTTCAGCGCCGAACCGCGAATGATCGGGATCTCATCGCCCGGGAATTCGTACTTGTTCAGCAGTTCGCGGACTTCCATTTCCACCAGGTCGATCAGCTCAGGGTCGTCCACCTGGTCGATCTTATTCAGGAACACAACGATACGCGGTACGTTAACCTGGCGGGCCAGCAGGATGTGCTCGCGCGTTTGAGGCATCGGGCCGTCGCTGGCGGCCACGACCAGGATCGCGCCATCCATCTGGGCGGCGCCGGTAATCATGTTTTTGATATAGTCCGCGTGACCGGGGCAGTCAACGTGTGCGTAGTGACGCGTCGCCGTCTCGTACTCCACGTGCGAGGTGTTGATCGTAATGCCGCGTTCCTTTTCTTCCGGGGCATTGTCGATTTCATCATACTTCTTCACCTTGCCCTTGCCGCCGCTCTTGAAGTTCATGCGCATGGTAATTGCTGCCGTCAAGGTCGTTTTCCCGTGGTCGATGTGACCGATCGTTCCAATGTTCACGTGGGGCTTGCTTCTTACAAAGATATCCTTTGCCATGTGTTAGTAACCTCCTGAATATACTGTTTTTATTGCTTCAATTCCTGTTTTGTGATTAACGCTTATACCGTTATCCGGCCCAAATGGTTCACCCGGCGCTGCATCCGCTGACCGGTCGCTTCTCACGTCCGGCGTATTCCTGCCGCGGTTCACTCTTGGCCATGACTGTAATCTTAGCTGCTGCTGGGATTTGAACCCAGGACCTCGTCCTTACCAAGGACGCGCTCTACCGACTGAGCTACAGCAGCGACTTCCATCGAAAACCGCGGGTTTTAGCCCTGATATCCCACTCTTAAGCGTCCCCGAACAACCGGTTCCAAGCACGAAAAGTATAGGGATTCCGTGTCCTACCGCAGTAGCAAAGAGGAAAGTATATAAACCTAACCCCCAAGTGCAAAGAGAAAATTAAAAAAAATGTAAAAAAATGAGAAAATTTGACTTGGCCCTATCCATCTACGAATTCAGATCCGCGAGGGTCTTCTTGTGCGCCGGTATCGGCGACAGGGGGAGCCAGTGCTTTTTTCGTCGTTTCAATAAACGCGGTCCAGCCCGGTCTGTCCTGGATCTGGATCAGTGCGGCTCTGGCCAGAAGCGATCTCTTGTTTTCGATCGCCACATTTTCATCGGTGAAGTAAGTCTGCAACACCGAGGACCAGTCTGATTTTTCATCAAAATCAGATGTCAATAGCCTGCTTTGAAAAAGTTGAAATGCCTTGTCGGTCTTATTGGAATACAAATAGACCTTTAATGTATCCATCTTTGTTGCTTCACAAAAGTTGAAACTCTCCTCAGAGTACTCCAGCTTCGCCAGGTATGCAGCGGCTTGTTCCCAACTGCCGCGTTGACAAAAGATACCCAGTATTCTTTGCCGGATTTGGGTCAAAATGGTCAGATTACTCTCAGTTTGCGCCTTCAATTCGGCGACTTCGAGGACCTCTCTGATCTGTTCGGCTGTTACCCCTGGCGCTGTTTCCAGTGCCGCAATCCACTGAATAAGGAAGTCGGAACTTTGACGCTGACAGATAATCTTGACCGCAGCCCATACCTGCTCGCCCTGGACATTGTTCAACAAGCCCGTGATCAGCCAATCCAGATCTTGTATCTCGCCGGCTTGCCCGGCAGTCTCGATCACAACCTGCTGCACCGCAAGACTTTCATCCGCATTTAGTCTAAGCCGCCTGAACAGCTCCATCGCGCGGGACTTATCAACATACTGAAGCCCTCTTGCGGCTGAAAGCCTCAGGACGGCGTTGTCCTTGTCAACTATGGCCTCGCTAAACAGCGGTTCATACATGCTGGCCGCCAAATTTCGCAGATTCCCTTGCCCGCACAAATGCGCAAGCACCGCCAGCAGGTCCGCTCGCAGCACTGGCGTTTTCTCCTTAGATTTCAAGTAGCGCTGGTAAAGCGCCCCCAGGTAGTTCCTTGCGACGTCCTCGGGTAAGTTGTTGAGTTCTAATAACTTACGGACAACTTCAGCGCCCTTCTTCACATGGTCGGGTGATTCCTTATTCAGGTAGTCGGTTGCGATCTGCAGCGTCTCCATCTTGATTTCTATGGGCAATTCAATCCCCGATCCGGGCGAATACGCAAAAAAACACGCCTCGCCGAGCGCCTCGAACATCGCCAGCGCAAGTTCTGAATCCTTCTCTGCCTTGAATCGCTCCAGCAACTTCTCGGCCGGATTCAATGCGCTCATATTCGTGAGCACCTTGGCCGTTTGCAGGCGCACGTCCCTGGAAGGATCCGACAGAAGTCCCAGAAGACCTGCCTTGAACGGCTCGCCTCCGCCGGGATACTTGGCTATCTTGTCAAGACTCCACAGCCTCAGGGCCGCCAGATCCGATTGCATCGATTGCTCGATAGCCTTCAGCTTGAACGCCTCATCGCCGGTCTCATATTGTTTGTCCAGCGACGCAATGAAAAGTTTTTGCCAGCGGTCGCGTTCGGCCTGCACCTCCCGCAATTTTGCCTCCTGCCGCAGCAGGCGCTCACGACGGATCTCTTCAGGGCCCTTCTGTTGAAGCTCATCCAGGATATCCGCCCATACCGAGCGGCTTGTTCCAACCGGCACGCCAAACGATTCCTGCAATTCCGTTTCTGCCGCCAGTGCCACCCCCGGGTCCGTGTCGTCCAGCAGTCCGATAAGAAGCCGCAACGCCTGAGGCTCCGGCCTCAATCCGAGTGCTTCAACGATCTGAACCCGAATTTTCTTATCGCCTTCTTTGTTTGCCAGCAACTGCCTGAATGGCGTCTCGATCGTCGCGTAGTCGAACATCAGCAGCGCCTCGCCGGCAGCCTTGGCCTGGTCGGAAGATTTACTTTGCAATACCGCCGTCAGAGGCTGGAGGAAATCCTGGCGAGCGTTGATCGTTTGGCCAAGCCCCCTGCTCTTGATCAGCGCGTTGCATACAGCGAACCGAGCTGGGGGGTTATCTTCGCCCTTCAAAGCGGAAATGAGAACGTCGCGGCTGGAGGCGTCATTTTGAAGCAATAGCGCGACCGCCGCATCTACCCGGATCACGTCGGTACTGCCTTGCAGCAGCGCTTCGCGATAAAGCCGAATCTGCCGGGCCGCCGTTTCTTCGGTCGAAGCCGCGACCGAGCTATTTTGAAGCGCTGAATCGGTCACGGGCGGTTCGACCGTGTTCTGTCCAGACACACAGACAGACGCAACCAGCAACCATATCATCGTGATAATCTGCAGCTTCTGTTGTCTCACAGCCATTCCATGACCAAAAGTTTGTTCCTACCCTATATTTCGACGATCCAGCGCAATCCTATCACAAAAAACAACCCGGTCAAACAAGAAGTGACAAGTTTCACATTTATGAACCCTCTGGCAGAGTGCCATTTCAAAAATATACTTGTCACGGCCCTCAATGGTTCAAAACTTTCGCGCTTTAAAATGATAATAACCTGCTGCCGGCCCCAGGTTACAGGAGAATTTGAAATTGAAGATATTCCACGGTGCGTGTATACTCGCGTCTTCATCAACATGAAAGAAACTTGGCTTGCGGTATTAAGGATTCGATATGCCTCCGCAGTTTGTATTTGAAATGAGCCGTGTATCCAAACGCTACACGACCAAAGACGTACTGACCGATATTTCGCTTTCGTTCTACTACGGCGCCAAGATCGGCGTTGTCGGCGAGAATGGTTCCGGCAAGAGCACCCTGCTCAAGATCATGGCCGGCATCGACAAGGACTTCCACGGCGAGGCACGCCTGGCGCCCAACATGCGCGTGCGCTATGTCGCCCAGGAACCGCAGCTCGAACCGGAAAAGACCGTCCGCGACCATTTGCGCACGGCGGTTGCGCCCATTCAGGCCAAGGTGGACCGCTTCAATAATATCTCCGAGCGCCTTGGCGACCCGCAGCCCGGCGACGACATGGACAAGCTGCTTGAAGAAATGGGCCGTCTGCAGGATGAGATCGACGCCTGTCAGGGCTGGGAGATCGAACGGCTGATGGACATCGTCTCCGATGCGATGGTCCTGCCCGCCGATGACATGCCCATCAAGATCCTCTCGGGCGGCGAACGCCGGCGCGTCGCCCTCAGCATGGCCCTGCTCGAAAAGCCCGACCTGCTGCTGCTGGATGAACCGACCAACCACCTTGATGCCGAAACCATCCAGTGGCTCGAGACTGCCCTGCGCGACTATCCCGGCACCGTCATCATCGTCACGCACGACCGCTACTTCCTCGACAACATCACCAAATGGATCCTCGAACTGGAAAACTCGCGGGGCCTGCCGTTTGAAGGCAACTATTCCTCCTGGCTCAGACAGAAATTGGCTTATCTGAAGGCCGCCGAGAAACGCGAGTCCGCCCGCCAAAGAACGCTGCAGCGCGAACTCGACTGGCTCAGCGCCTCGGCCGGCCAGCGCAATAAGCAGAACCAATCGCGCATCGAAGGCTATCGCCCCGCCGGTACCGAAGGCGACGAACGCGGCGACATCTTCATCCATATCCCCACCGGCCAGAAGCTCGGTGAAAAGGTACTCGCGTTCAAGAACGTCAGCAAAGGCTACAACGGGCAGAAGCTGATTGAAGGCTGCTCGTTCGAACTTCCGAAAAACGGCATCGTCGGCGTCATCGGACCCAATGGCATCGGCAAGACCACGCTGTTCAAAATGATCACAGGCCAGGAAACGCCCGACGCAGGAACGATTGACCTGGGTCCCACGGTCAGCATCGGCTATGTTGATCAGCACCGAGATGCCCTCGACGGCACAAAGACGATCTTCGAAGAGATCACCGGCGGCAAAGACACACTCATGGTCGGCGGCATCGAGGTCCAGTCCCGCGCGTATGCGGCGCGCTTTAACTTCCGCAGCGCCCAGCAGCAAAAGAAAGTCGCCGAATGTTCCGGCGGAGAACGCAACCGCATCCACCTGGCCAAGATGCTTCGCCGCGGCGGAAACCTGCTCCTGCTCGATGAGCCCACCAACGATCTCGACGTCAACACGATGCGCGTGCTCGAACAGGCCATCATCGAATTCGAAGGCTGCGCCATGGTCATCAGCCACGACCGCTTCTTCCTCGACCGCATCTGCACGCACCTCTTGATCTTCGAAGGCAGCGGCAGGACCCAATGGTTCACCGGCAACTTCGGCGCCTACGAAGAAAAGGTCCAGGCCGAAAACCCCGAACGCCTTTCCCATCGCCGGAGCAAGTACCGCCAACTCAAACTGAAATGATAGCCTCGTAGGGGCAGGCCTCTATTAATTCTCGCCACAGTGATTGTCTCAACCGCATTCGCAGGAATTGACCTGAACGCAATTACCGGCTTATCCTATGAAGTCAATGGCAGCACTTTAACCATCTACGGCGTGCACTTTTCAAGCATGACGTTTGTGCTGCAGGCTGATGATCTGACTGAACTGACCAATCCGATATGTCACCTGCCGATCGCGTATATCCCTGAGAACCCCCCGCCGATTCAATGGTCGCCCGACGAACAGGCGCTGCTCTGTGTCGCAAGCACATTCGACGAATACACCGGCGCTATCCTGAGCTTCGATTTTGCCCCGACCGCATCGACCATCAATTTCCTTTATTCAAGTGCGTTCGGCGCGCCGACCATTGTTATCGGCAGTCACGCCCACGACCTGACGGGCTACTCCATGACCGTCCCCGAACCGGTGACCATGCTGCTGCTCGCCTCCGGCGGGCTCTTGCTGATTTCCCGTCGCAAACAAATGAAGAATCTCAGCATGGAGCGTAAGCGACATGATAACCGCAAGAACGGCCTGCTTCCCCGCTCACGGTCATTCCGAGCGAGGCTGAAGGCCGACGAGGAATCTATTGAGCAAAGCAATTCCACAATTTTGCTCTTTCCCTTTTCACTTTTACCGTTTGCCTTAAGTCTCTGTCCTCCATCTTCTGTCCTCTGTCTTCTATCCTCTGTTCGCCGTCGGTCTTTTCCTTTTTCATATTGCACAGATTGCCTACTGGCCGCGCTCCCGCATTCTTTTATGATGCCTTAAACGAAAGGAATGCCCTATGCCGCTGGTCAACGTCAAACTGATTGAAGGCGTCTTCACGCCGGCTCAGAAACAAGAGATGATTCACAAGCTCACCGATGCCATGGTCTCCATCGAAGGCGAGAACATGCGTCAGGTCACCACCGTCATCATCGAAGAAGCCAAAAGCGGCGACTGGGCCATCGGCGGCAAACCCCTCACCACCGCCGATGTCAAGGCCCTCGCCGAAGTCGGCGTATAGATTCAGCAAATGACGGCAGCAAACTTGTAGGGTGGGCCATGCCCACGCGGTTTTCATTGATCTCAGCATGGAGCGTAAGCGACATGATGATAGAACGTAACCGTTAGCTGAACACACGATCCGCTCGCTTACATTCCAGCTATACTGACGTATCTTCAGCCCGCGCAGCGGGTGGTACGTTGTAGCCCCGTCCGTCAGGACGGGGGTGAAAAGCAAACCCATTCCTTCTCTTTCTTCTTTATAGAGCCCGCGCAGCGGGCGCCATGTAAAATGGAAACATGAGAATCTTATTGATCCCATCATGGAGCGCAATCGACATGATTTCGTGGGGTGGGCCATGCCTCACCACGAAATACTTCCTATTCCCCATTGACTAAGCGAACTCCATCCTTATAGTAAACGCTATTGGTGTATCCCCTGCCAAACGTTGATATGAAAGCTGCGCTCCGCTGAACTTCATCTTCTGGTGTAAAAACACCATTCTTTATTGCCCATGCATAGACGGAAATGCCAACCGGGTATTTCACTAATGTACCGCTTAGCAAGTAGTGGTTGATCCACAACTCCGCCTTGTCTTGCGTCTCAAACACACCGCTCGGAAAAACGCCGCCGTCCCCGTTAAAGACCCAAACCCATCCGTCAATCTCGAAGATTGTTTTTGCGATAACATCATCATAGTTGCCAATAATTGAAACGTGCTCAGCATCATAATGCTCGTGCCAGATAAAGCCTGCCGTAAAACGGCCGATGAAATCAGAAGTGGTCTGATGTTCCTTCTTTGGCTTAAACGAATCGTGTTCTAATGCCCAATCGTATGCTGATATATTAACCGGGTACTGTGTTAAAGTGCCCACAAGGCCATGCTGCTTGATCCAAAGCTCTGCCTTTAGTTTGTCCTCAAAAACAGCACTTGGAAAAGCACTGCATTTTCCATTGAAAACCCATAACCATTCGTGGCTCATAGAAGGAATTGTCTTTCTTCTGAGGCACTCAATTGTTCGCTTTTATACCCAATTATTTGCTCTTGCGTTTTTTGCGATCGAGATAGGCACAGAAAAGCACGATCGCAGTTCCCTGTAAAGCTCCAAATAACCCAGACAACCACATTGATATTTCAAACCCACGTAGCCGGTCCATGGCAATCTGAACCACTGCAAATACGCATGATGAAAGCAATACCCAAAATAAGATCCTCTTTCCGGTCATGATCTCATGCTTTCTTCTTTAAACCCTCAAGAATCCGTGAAAATCTGTGGACCTATTGAGTTTCTAGCTGCTTATCCGCAAAGTCCATCCACGCGTTCCAGTCGTCGGTGGTCACGCTGTGTTTGCCGGGGCGAATGAAATAGCCCAGGCGAGAATCGATCAGTATGTTCTCTTTCGGAAATTCTTTTGACGCGAGAGCATCTTTGACGCCGAGCAGTTCATAGACCGGCGCCGCGGCGGTGAGCATATCGAATTGGCCGTGCGGATTGGACCACTCGTCCTCGGTCGCGCACGTCAACAATAGCGGCCTTGGCGCAACCAGCGCCATCAGGCAATGCTGATCGAACGGCAGTTTCTCGACCTTATCGTTAAACTGCTTAAAGGTATCATTGAACCAGTGCGGGAACACAGTGTTGATCCGTGCAACCTTCTCGCCGACCTGCGTCCGGCTTGGCGCCGTACCGCCGCAGCCCGCCTGTGAAGGGATCGCCAGCGCAATGCGCTCATCCAGAGCCCCGGCCAGCAGTGCCGTCTTGCCGAAACGCGAATGCCCGACGACGATGATGCGCTTGGCGTCAACGGACGAATCCTGCACGAGGTAGTCCACCCCACGCTGCAATCCCCACGCCCACGCCGCGATGGCCGCCCACTCATGCGGCCCCGGCCGGGTCTGCCCCGCCTTCATATACCCGCGATGAATGCCCTTAACGAACGCCTCATCGCCCTCTTTGATGTCCGGGCAGATCTCCTGCGGAAACATCACCGCCACTGCGTACCCTCGGTCCACGGCGTGCTCAATATTCTTGATTGACTCTTTCCAATACCTCGCCCACGGGCTGCCGTCCGGCAAAAGCGCATTCGGGTCATCGAGCGCGTTTTTGTCGCGCACAAGGCCCAAACCAATAAAGACGGGAACGGGCTTATCAGGTTTTGCAGGAGTAACCAGCAGCAGCGACACAGGCGGCGTGCCCTCCGGCCCGAACCGCAGTGTAACGATCCTGCGAACGGCCTTGCCGTCAAAGATGCTTTTGTCCGCCTCTACCGTAAAGGTCAGATTATCCGGCGCGGCCGGCGCCTTGCCGTACATGTAGTACTCAAACAGACTGATCAATTCGGGCCGCCGCTGGGTTCGCCACTGCTCAGTCGTCTTGACCGGCGTACCGTCAAACATCACCAGCGGATTGGGCAACCCCTTCACTTCCGGCAGCTTTTCGACTCCAGGCCAATCCACTCCAAAACTAACCACTGCCATCAACACAACCGTCCCGGCGCAAACCACATCTATCTTGCGCATCGCGCACCTCCGTGTCTTTACCTTCTGGCCTACTTGTTTTCCATCAGCTTAGGCGCATTCCTGAACACTGCCGCCGGCACAAAATACAATGCAATCTTTGCCGCCGCCGGATCAAGTCCCAAAAACTGGAACTCCGCTTCGGAAGTGGGTGCAAACGTGAAATTGTCCCCGGCCCCAACCGATTCGGTCACCAGGAAGCGATTCGAATTCAGATCGACCACGTACACCATGCCGTCATCGGGTGCCGTGTAATCGATACTGAGCCCTCCGCCGACCTGCCAGCGCGGATTCGGCAAGCCCGCGCGCGTCTTGGCCTTATCACTCATTTTGCTTTGCCAGCTTTCGCACCCGGACGTAACCAATGCCAACATGAGAACCGCCGCTCCAAACCACTTGCCCGCTGCCCTCATAAACTCCCCTTTCATAAAATTGCCAAAGCCCTATTCGTTTGCGGCTTCGATCGCCGCTCGTAAGTCGATCGTCCCTTCGTACAGCGCCCGCCCGATGACCGCCCCGGCTACACCGGCCGCTTTCAGCGCCCGCACATCCTCCACCGTCGTCACACCCCCCGCCGCCACCACCGGCAGATCCACCGCCTCCACCAGCGCCCGCGTCCGCTCCAAATTCGGCCCCGCCAGCATCCCGTCCTTGCTGATGTCCGTATAAATGATCGCCGCCAGCGGCAGGTCCGCCGCTCGTTTCGCCAACTCCAGCACCGTCTGCTTGCCCTGCTGGAGCCATCCTTCCGTCGCCAGGTTCGCCCCGCGGGCATCCAGCCCCAGCACCAGCCGACCCGGGTACTTCCTGGCCATCTGGCCAAACCAGGCGAACTGCTTGACCGCGCTAGAGCCCAATATCACACGCGTCACCCCGGCCTCCAGCGCGGTAGTAATCGCCGCCTCATCCCGCACGCCCCCGCCCAGCTCGACGTTCAGCGGCACCGCCGCTACGATTTGCGCCGCCGCGTCCGCATTCACCGGCCGTCCCGCCTTGGCCCCTTCCAGATCGATCACGTGCACCCACTCCGCTCCGGCGTCATAAAACTGCCGCGCCTGCGCAACGGGATCGTCCTTGTACGTGATCTGCTTGTCATACGCGCCCTGGATCAGCCGCACGCACTTGCCGCCAATCAGGTCGATGGCCGGAAGTATATCCATATCTTAATTCTGCGTCACATTCACTGATTTATTACAGTTCATAAAGCTGCCGGTCGGACAATATCTGGAATCCCACCGCTCCAAGCGTCTGCTCAAGGTTGGCGCCGTCGGGGTTCTCGAATTCGATAAAGCAGATCCCTTGCCGATCGCGCGGCGATACGAACCCGCTGACGTCCTTGATGTTGACGCCCTGTTCAAGGAGCGCCGACGTCAGCCGCTCGAGATTGCCGGGCTTGTCGCTTTCGGCCGTGACCGCCAGCACCTCCTTGAGCACGCAGGCGAATCCCCGGTCAGCCAGCACAAGCTGCGCCGTCTGCGGCTTATCGACGATCATCTTCATCAGCCCAAACTCGCCCCGGTCCTGGATCGTGAACGCCCAGATGTTCAGATTATTTTCCAGCAGCACATCCGAGATCGACTTGATGCGTCCGGGACGGTTCTCCAGAAAAATCGTTAATTGTCTAGCCATTATATTTTTCTCCGTAAAACGGGCGTCCTGCCCGTTGAAACACGGCCGCGATGACCGTGCTGCTCTAAAGCTTCTCGCGATTATCGACGACGTGCTTGGCCTTGCCTTCGAATACCGGCAGCGAGCCGGGTTCATGCAGTTCGATGTGCGGGTTGATCGTGATCGACGCCCGCAGCCGGTCGCGGATCTTACCCTTGAGGGCATCCAGCGAGTTGAGGTCACCGGTGAACATCTTCGAATAGATCTCCACCTTGACGATCAGCTTATCCAATGCCCCAGCGCTGGTCAGGTGGATCATGTAATTGGTCCCGACCTCCGGGATCGCCATGATCACCTCCTCGATCTGCGACGGGAACACGTTGACGCCGTTGATGATCAGCATATCGTCGGTGCGTCCCTGGATGCGGCTCAGCCGCCGATGCGTCCTGCCGCATGGGCATGGCTCCGTGTGCAAAAACGCCAGGTCGCGCGTGCGATACCGCATCAGCGGCATCGCGTGCCGGACCAGGTTCGTCAGCACGACCTCGCCCTTTTGCCCATCGGGCAGGATCTGTCCCGTTGCCGGGTCGATGATCTCGACGATGTACGCGTCCTCCCACAGATGCATATCCTTCTTATACACGCACTCAAACGCTACGCTGGGCCCGTTCATCTCGCTCAGCCCGTAAGAATTGTACGCATCGATGCCGTAAAGCTCCTGCAGCTTGAGCCGTGTATTTTCCGAATAGGGCTCGGCGCCCAGGAACGCCCTTCTGAGATGAAGGTCCGACGCCTTTACGCCAAACTCCGCCAGCCGCGTATGGATATGCAGCAGGTAGCTGGGCGTGACGTGAACGACCGTCGTCTTGAAATCCCGCATGAGCTGCACCTGCCGCTGCGTATTGCCGCCGCCGACCGGGATCACCGTCATCCCTACGCGCTCGGCGCCGTAGTGCAGGCCCAGTCCGCCCGTGAACAGTCCGTAGCTCATCATATTCTGGAAGATATCCTTCCGGCAGCATCCCGTCGTGATGATGCTCCGCGCCAGCAGGTCCGTCCAGCTATTCAAATCTTCGGCGGTCAAATAGATCACGGTCGGCACCCCCGTCGTCCCGCTCGACGAATGGATCCGCACCACCTCTTCCATATCCACCGCCAAGAGGCCCGCCGGAAAATTCTGCCGCAGGTCATCCTTGACGGTAAACGGGATCTTCTGCAATTCCTGCAGCGAGCGCACGTCCTCGGGTCGGCTGATGCCCGCCCGCGACAGCCGCTTCTGGTAGAATGGCGTCTTCAGCGCATAGCCGATCACCGCCTGCAAACGCTTCAACTGCAGCGCCTCAAGCTGCGATCGCTCCATCGTTTCCACCTCTGGGTTCCAAAAATTCACTTCCATTGCACGTCCTATCAAATAATCAATAATCAATCATCAATAATCGATCATAAGCCTTGTATCTCTTTGCCGGCCAGCACGTTGATCCCGGCATCGCGCAGCACCTGGCCTCCCTTTTCCGGGTTGTCAAACCGGAACACCAGCAGCGCGTTCTCCGAGAACTTCTCCACGAATCCGTACATGTATTCCACGTTCACCTGGCGGTCCGACAGCATCTTGAGCACGTTGGCCAGGCCGCCCGGCCGGTCCGGCACCTCCACCGCCACCACGTCCGCCTGGTTGGCCGTCACATGATTCTTTCGGAACAGCTCGATCGCCTCGGCCGGCTTATCCACCACCATCCGCAGCACGCCGAACGTCTCCGTCTCGGCGATCGTCAGCGCGCGGATATTGATCTTCGCCTGCCCCAGCATCGAACAGATCTCGTACAGCCGCCCCTTGCGATTCTCCAAAAACACACTAATTTGCGTTATCTTCATTTTTTCCCCTTTCTTTTGCCGCTGAGCTCACAGAGAACACGGAGATTAGTATTTTTTTCTCTGAGACCTCTGTGTTCTCGGTGGCTAATATTTTATAGCTGCCGTTTGTCGATGACGCGTTTGGCCTTGCCTTCGCTTCGCTGGATCGTCTTGGGCTCCACCAGTTTGACCGTCACACCGATCGACAGGATCGCCTCGATCTCTTTCTTGATCTTGTGCTCCAGCGACTTCATCTGCTTGATCTCATCCGAGAACATCTTCTCGTCGACCTCGACCATAATCTCGACCTCATCCAGCTTGTGTGCCAGCCGATCGACCACGATCTGGTAGTGCGGCTGTGTGCCTTCGATGCCCAGCAGCACGTGCTCGATCTGCGAAGGGAACACGTTGATGCCGCGGACCACGATCATATCATCGGTACGGCCTGTGATCTTGCTGGTTCGCGGGCAGGTCCGACCGCACCGGCACGGCTCGTGTGTGATGCTCACAATATCCCGCGTGCGATAGCGGATCAGCGGGATGCCCTGTTTGGTCAGCGTCGTGATGACCAGTTCGCCCGGCTGACCATCCGGCACGGGCTTGCCCGTTTCCGGGTCGATGATCTCCGGGTAAAACACATCCGAGAACACGTGCAGCCCCTCTTTATACGTGCATTCCTGCGATACGCCAGGCCCGATGATCTCGCTGAGCCCGTACACATCCACCGCCAGCATATTCCACGTCTGTTCGATCTCCGCCCGCATGCGTTCGCTCCACGGTTCGGCCCCGAAGATGCCGATGTTCCAGCTCGAACTTCGGGGGTCGATGCCCATTTCCCTGCACTCTTCCGCCATATATAGGCAATAGCTCGGCGTACAGCATAAAATCCGCGGTTTGAAATCCTGCATGATCTTAAGCTGGCGCTTGGTCTGGCCGCTGGAGGTCGGGATGATCGTCAGGCCCATCTTCATCGCGCCGTAGTGAAACCCCAGGCCGCCCGTGAACAGGCCATAGCCGTAGGCGATCTGAATAATGTCGTCGCTCTTGGCGCCCGCACAGCACAGGCAGCGTGCCGTCACCTCGCCCCACAGATCGACATCGTCGCGCGTATAACCCACCAGCGTCGGGTTGCCCGTCGTGCCGGTGGAGACATGGATCTCCACGATCTGCGTACGCGGCAGGCTGAACAGACCGTACGGGTAATTGTCGCGCATGTCCATCTTGGTCGTAAACGGCAGCTTGGTGATGTCGTCGAGCGAGCGGATATCGGAAGGGCTGATACCGTGCGTCTCAAACTTCTGCTTATAGACCGGGCAGTTGTCGTAAACGTATCGTGCCAGTTTCACCAGCCGTTCGGATTGCAGGTTCTTCAGGTCCTGCAGCGGCATGGTCTCCATCGGTTCATTCCAGATCATGGCCTCTTACTCCTTAAACAATAGTCTATTGAATCATAAGAAGCCGGCAACGCCGTACCTCTTATTCTTTTACCAGTGCCCTCGCCTTTGCAAAGACAGCCTTGTTAATCTCTCGAATTTTCTCAGGGAAAACTGTTTCGATGGCCCTCATCCAGCTTGCCTCCGAGATCGGCACCAATACGCTCAAGACCCCCACCAGCGCCGTATTGACCGTCTTGGGATTCTCGACCATCGCTTCGACCTGCTTTAAATAATCCAGCAGGTCAACCCCGCCAGGACGCAGGAAACCCTTCAGTCGGGCATGCTCATCGGCATGGAAGCACAGCAGGAAATCCGCCTCCCCCGGCCCGATCAGCGGCGAATACACCCGCTTGCCGAACCGCACATGCGATTCCACGCTGCCGCCGCGCTGGCTCATCCCGTGCATCTCCGACTTCTTGACCTGGAAGCCCTCATACAGCGCCGCCCAGCCCAACAGCTCCGATGCCTTGATGATCCCCTGTCCGCCGATCCCCCCAAACGTCACGTTATATTGTTTCTGTTTCTTCATATTCTTCGAATCGCCGCAAGGCGTAACATTCCTGTATTCTTGTGTTCTTATGTTCCTGGGTTCTTGAGTTCTTTAATTTTCGGTCCTGTCAAAAAAATTATCGCTTGATCAACTTGCACGGATGCTTGGCAATGATCACGCTCAACGTATCCGCTTTCAGCCGTTCCTGCACCAACTGTTCGAGCTGCGCGATATTCCCGCATGGATCGATCACATCCACATTGTCAACCCCACAGGCCCTGCACAAAGCTGCCAAATCAAGCTGTTTTGTCGGCTCGTTGCGGATGGTCAGACCCGTCGCCGGATGCTGCTGACCGCCCGTCATCGCCGTCGTCGAATTATCGAGAATCAAAACAATGCCTTTGGATTTATTGTACACCGCGTTGATCAGTCCGGTAACGCCTGAATGCACAAACGTGCTGTCCCCTATGACGCCCACGATCTTCTCTCCCGGATGCGCCCGCCGTAAGCCTTCCTGCAGCGTCACGCCCGCGCCCATGCAGATGCACGTGTGCAGCGAAGACGTCGGCGGCATCGACGCCAGCGTATAGCAGCCGATATCGCCGGCCACGAACACGCCCAGCTTCTTGAGCACGCTGAACGACGCCCAATGCGGACAGCCCGCGCACAGCCGCGGCGGCCGCGACGGCAGCGACGGCGTTTCATCCTTTGCCTGGCCGCTGACCGCATCCTCCAGCACCGCCGGCCCAAGCTCGCCCTGCCGAAATGAAGGATGTCTGAACTTGGCCTTCCTGATCCCAAGCTGTTTGACATGGTCCTCGATGAATGGGTCCAGTTCCTCCACCACAACAAGCTTCTTCACCTGCCCCGCGAATTCGCTGATCTTTTCATCGCAGAACGGGTACAAAAATCCAAGCTTCAGAAAAGAAGCGTCCGGGTACGTCTCTTTCAGATATAGATAGCTGATGCCGCCCGTAATAAAACCAAGGCTTGTATCTTTCAGCTCGACCTTATTGAACTTGCTCTTTTCGCTGGCCGCCCGCAGCTTCTCCAGCCGTTTCTCAATAAAGTCATGCCGTCGCCGGGCATTCGCCGGCGTCATGACATACTTGGCTGCGTCGATCCGCAGCGGCTTGCTCTCAACCGGCACGCGCGGCCCCACCGCCACGTCTTCTTTGGTATGCGAAACCCGCGTCGTCATGTGGATGATCACCGGCGTGTCGAATTTCTCGCTGATCGCCAACGCCTCGGCCACCATCTGCCGAGCCTCCGATGGGCTCGACGGCTCCAGCACCGGCAGCTTGGCATAGATCCCCACCCAGCGCGTATCCTGCTCGTTCTGTGAGCTGTGCATGCCCGGGTCGTCGCACACCACCACCACGAAACCCGCCTCAACCCCCGCGTACGCCGACGTCATCAGCGGGTCCATCGCCACGTTGAGCCCGACGTGCTTGCAGGCAAACAGGCTGCGTACTCCGCCCACCGCCGCGCCGTAGGCCACCTCGTACGCCACCTTTTCATTCACCGACCACTGGACATCGACTTCGCTGTAGGTTGCCAGCGTCTCCAGTATCTCCGTTGAAGGCGTCCCAGGGTAAGCGGCCGCGACCGCAAGACCCGCCTCCCACGCCCCATGCGCCAAGGCTTCGTTACCCGAAAGAAACAATCGTTGTGCTTGTATCGCCGGCATCTTGCCGGCATTTGCTTTTGCCATAGATAAGATACCCATTCTCATGTTCGGTGACGCAGGCATCTTGCCCGTGTTTTTTCGTTACAGGGGCATCTGCCCGTGTAGTTAGCTAAAACTTTAGTGCACCCTTACACGTTGATGCTCTGAAATGCAAAACAAAAAGATTATCCGATTGGCCCGTTCCGGTCAAGAAAAAACGCATTTTTACCCAGATTTTAACCGTTTTTTTAGCGCTTGCGCGAATTCGGACGGTAAAACTCTGCTTGATTCATGTTGCGCCGACTCCCGTTGCATTTGTAATTGGCCCCCTATATTCTTTATCTGCGCAACCCGACATTTTTTTGCGTTCGGATCGAGAAATATTTGAAACGTTTCTGTTAACCGCCAGAGGCTCTTCTTTCGGCTCTTCCGGTAAATGCGTTGGTGTGTTGCTAAAAAAAGACATGGCTTTATGATAGGTGGAAAAAAATAAACCACCTATTGGAGTATAAAGCCATGTCCAACAGTCTCTTGTATCATACTTTTGGTATTCGTTCTGTG
>JAJFTK010000111.1 GCA_021372945.1 Planctomycetaceae bacterium
CACAGAACGAATACCAAAAGTATGATACAAGAGACTGTTGGACATGGCTTTATACTCCAATAGGTGGTTTATTTTTTTCCACCTATCATAAAGCCATGTCTTTTTTTAGCAACACACCAACGCATTTACCGGAAGAGCCAATGATTCAACCACGGATTTGGCGGACTGCCGCGGATTTTTTAAATTAAAATTTTTAAATAAAGAACCGGTGTAAATCTGCAAAATCCGCGATTCGTGTTTTTAGATGCTGACTGTTTCCTTCTCGGGGCAGGATGCGGGTTCCTGGATATTATACTGCTTGACCTTGGCGTAGAGGGTGGCGCGCGTGATGCCCAGCAAGGCGGCGGCGCGGGTCTTTTGCCATCCGGCCTGTTCCAAGGCGCGTTTTACCAGTTCTTTTTCCGCTTTTTCCAGTGAGAAGTCGGTCAACCCATCGGGCCCGCAGGCGGGCGTGCGGCTTGCGCAGGCTTCCTCTTCAAAATATTCCGGGTTGAAGATAAGGTTGGATGTGCCAATGCGGTCGCTGTTTTCGAGAAGGATCGCCCGCTCGATGACGTTTCTCAGTTCGCGGACGTTGCCCGGCCAGAGGTGGCGCTGCAGCGTCTCGGCGGCAAGTTTAGTCAGGCCCTTGATTTTGCCCTTCTTGGCGGGGCAGATCTCGGAGTTGAGAATAAAATATTCCGCGAGGAGAAGGATATCGTCTTTCCGCGAGGGCGTCCGCAAGGGAGCAAGCGTGATCGGGCAGATGCTCAGCCGGTAGTACAGGTCCGGCCGGAAGCGGTTTTTTTCCACCTCTTTGAGAAGATTGCGGTTGCTGCTGGCGATCACGGTGGCGCGGCATTCGAGCTCCTCGATGCCGCCGACCTTGCGGAAGGTGCGTTCCTGAATAACGCGGAGCAGCTTGGCCTGCAGATCCAGCGGCATCTCGCTGATCTCATCGAGAAAGATCGTGCCGGAGCCGGCCAGTTCCAGAAGGCCCGTCTTTTCGCGATCGGCGCTGGTGAATGAGCCCTTGACATGGCCAAACAGCTCGCTTTCCAGCAGGTTGGCCGTCAGTGCGGCGCAGTTGATGGCGACGAATTTCTGGTCGGAGCCGTGACGGACGATATGCATTGCCCTTGCGGCCAATTCCTTGCCGGTGCCGGTTTCGCCGACGATGAGGATGGGGTTGCAATTGCTGGTGGCGACCGTGCGTATCATGCGGATCGTTCTGAAAATGGCGGGGCTCTTGCCGACGATACTGACTTTCGATGGACAGTCCTCGATAAAAAACCGCGATTCCAGTGTTGATGATGGGTTTTCGATGCGATCGATGATCTGCCCCATGCGGGCCGTATCGCCGTAGCCGGAGATGTAACTATGCGCGCCGGCTTCGATCAATTCTTCGGCGCGGTGGGCTTGCTGCTCGGGGCAGATGAATACCACGGGAACGCTGAGTTCCTTCTGGCGCAGCGCCGCCAGCGTGTCGTAGATGTCGTCGAAGGGAATATCCGCATCACAGAGGATGAGGTTCGGCTCGACACTTTCGATCAATTGCCAGATGTCGGCGGCTTCATCAGCGGCATACAGTTTGCGTGTGAAGGGACGTGCCAGAGTGTGGGCCTTGGGATGTCTGCCGACGACCAGTATTTTCTCTAAAGCCATGTATTTCTTTTCCTTCCAAATGCTCTGCAAGTTGTTCGTCAATGTAAAGGAGTATCTCTATGGTCGGCAAAAAAAGCGATAACTCTTTAATAAATTATAGGACCGTCTGATAATACTTGGTGTACGAATATGTGGGGGGCTTACAACGATCCGCCGCGATTTATTCAAGCTCCGCATCTTGCCTAAGTTCACTGAAACGAGTTTGTTCCAAGTGCCGGAAGAAACTTCCGCAGGATGCAAAGAATTCGTGCAGTTGTTCGGTTATTCAACGCCGGCGGCGGCATCGGGAGACGGTTTCTAAAAAATGCTAACTGCTTGCAATTGCGGGGGATAAGAGATGCATCCCGGATGCGCGTTGCGTGATGGCATAGAAGTTGCAAATCAGAAGCCTTATTGGACGGGTTCTGCTTGCGCAGGCTCGCAAGAGATGCCAATGACATGAGGTGAATCTATGGTTACCGAGGCGACATCTGCTACGCAGCAAAAACTGGATTTCATGACCCTGCTGGTGACGGAACTGCAGAACCAGAATCCGCTGGAGCCGATGGACCATCAGCAGATGGCCGCCCAGCTTGCGCAGTTTTCGCAGCTTGAACTGACCGAGAATATGACCGGCAGCATGAATACGATGAGCAAGACCATGGACAACATGAACAACAGCTTCCAGGGTTCAATGCTGGTGGCGCAGCTTGATTATGCCAAGTCGCTGATCGGACGGGAAGTTTCTTTCTATGACGAAGCGACCGGCACAGAGATGGCGGGCCAGGTCAAAAAGATCACGTTTCCCCACGGCCTGCCGGTTCTGCACACGGAGGTCACTATCCCCGGCGCCGGCGCCAAGACGTATGACTTGGATCTGCCGGATATTACCGGGATCGGGATGTAAATCAATTTTCAGTTTATAAAAACAGGAGAGTTTTATGGGTTCAGCATTATCAGCGGGAGTATCGGGCCTCAAAGCGCACCAGGCGATGCTGGACGTGGCCGGCAACAACCTGGCCAACGTGAATACCGTCGGGTTCAAGGGCAGTTCGGTCATGTTCGCGGAATTGCTGAGCCAGACGCTCAAGGGCGCCAGCGGATCGTCAGACAATTTGGGCGGCACCAACCCGACGCAGATCGGCAGCGGCGTGGAGGTCTCCGGCGTGCGAAAGGACATGAGCCAGGGCAACATCGTGGCCACGGGGCAGGCGCTGGACGTCGCCATCGATGGCAACGGCTACTTCGTGCTGAATAACGGCCAGCAGGACATCTATACGCGGGCCGGCTCATTCGGTATCGACGAGAACAACACGCTAGTCGATCCGACGACGGGCTACAAGGTGCAGCGCATCGGTACGGCGGGCGAGTCGGAAGGATTCCAAACGGCCGGCGATTCCAGTATTCATATCCCCTGGGACGCATCGATGCCCGCCAACGCGACCACCGAGGTCACGCTCAACGGCAACTTGCGATCGTCGGCTCAGACGACAGCCATCACCACGCACAAACTTGTATCCAATTTGACCTTTACGACGGATTCACAAGAAAACGTCGCGACGGCTGCATCGTACATCTCCGACCTGGACCAATGGTCCAGCGCCCTGGCCGTAGGCGATACCGGCACGATCCTCGTTAGCGGCGTCAAAGAGGATGGAACGGTGTTTGCCAACCAACCCGTTACCTGGACGGGCGCGGCCGCCGGCGGCGGTGCGACCATGCAGGATATCCTCAACCAGATCACCGCGTTATACGACCACAGCACGGCGTCGCTTAACGCCGACGGCAAGATCGTTATCACCGGCAACCCGCCGGGGGGCTATAGCCTTGCCGAAGTGACGGGGATGACCTACGCCCCGGCCGCCGCCGAAGCGCTGACGCTGCCTACCTATTTTGACTACGGTACGATCGGCGGCAATGACTCAAAGACCTTCAAGATCACAATTTTTGACAATATGGGCGAACAGCACATCCTGACGGGCACATTCGTTAAGACGGATGCCACCAACATGTGGGACCTGATCATCAATTCGGTCAGCGGCGAACGCACCTCGGACTGGAGCAACTACGACATCAATAATTCCACCGGCCTGAACCGGCGTATCAGCGGGATCGAATTTAATACGGACGGTTCCTTCAGCGGCCTCAACTCCACGACCGAACGGGCCTCGTTCTCGGTTCAGTTCGCCAACAATCCGTCTGTGACGCAAACGATCACGCTGGACCTGGGCACGTCGGGCGAGTTTACCGGCTTGACGCAGTTTGCCAGCCAGCAGTCTTCGGCGGCGGCCCTGACACAGAATGGTTATGAGGCCGGTTCGCTGTCAAGCATCAGCATCGATAACACCGGTACGGTCGTGGGCACGTTCAGCAACGGCGTCAAGGTCAACGTGGCGGCGCTGCAGATCGGCATGTTTCAGAACCCGGAAGGCCTTGAAGCCATCGGCGGCGGCTACTTCCTGCCGACGTCGAACTCCGGCGAGCCGGTGGCGACCACGGCCGCGACAGGCGGAGCCGGCTCCATTCAGGGGCAAAGCCTGGAAAAATCAAACGTCGATATCGCCACGGAATTCGTCAACCTGATGCAGGCGCAGAACGGTTACCAGGCCAACGCCCGCACGATCCGCGTGGCCAACGATATCCTAAGCGAATTGACCAACCTGATACGGTAAAGGATCGAAACGGAAACGCACGGATGCAGTTGTTCCTGAACAGCTCAATTTGGATGCCCGCGGCGCTGGATGTTTACGAGCGCTACTCGGCAATGCGCCAATTGGATTCGGGAATCGATCATTTGGCGTTTCTGCGCAACAAGTGGTTTATCCTCTTTGGCTGGTCCATCGTCGCGCTGCTGCTTCTGGTGCTCTTCGCGGTTCGGCGGATGCGGTCGGAAAAAGAAAGACACGATGTGGAGCGTCGATTCGCCGCCGAAGCGGATCGGCTGCGGCTTACGGTTGAAGAACGGGAAATCGTCGAGGCCGTGGCGATCCGCGCCCATTTGAGGCGCAAGGATTCGATCTTTACGTTAAGTGAATCCTTCGACAGCGGGCTGTCCGTCCTGATGCAGGAGGTTTTCGCGGCAGGGCAGGATCTTGTGGAGCGCAAGAAGCTGCACGGCACCATTTTTTCGATCAAGGAAAAGCTTGGATTTGCCGGCGCGGGACGGACCGACAACCGCCGCACCCGGGAACAGAGCAGCCGTGAAATCCCGGTCGGAACGGTGGTGCAGATCGCGCCGGCGGGAGCCCGACAAGCGGCCCGCGTCCAGGCGGAGGTCGTCCAGAACGACGCGTACGAACTGCTGCTGCGGCCGGAGATCCCACTGCTGTGCAAGCCCGGAGACGTTTGGACGGTCGTCTTTTGCAGGGCCGCCATTACGTGGGAATTCGAAGCGATCACGATGGCCTGCAACAGCAAGGGACTGGCGCTGAATCATTCCGAGCGGATCCATTTCGTTAACCGGCGGCGCTACGTGCGCGTGGCCGTGCGGCTGCCGGCCCGGATCTGCCTGTTTGCGTCCCTGGAAGATAAACCGGCAAACGCCGCCATGGGGCTGGAGTTTGTGCCCGCCCAAGTGACCGAGATCGCCGGCCCCGGCCTGCGGGTCAAAACGGATCTGGAAACCGCCGTTGGGCAAAGGGTGCTGATCCAATTCGAGTTTGAGCCGCAGCGCATGGTGCAGGATATCGCGCTGGTTCGCGCGATCCGCGAGAGTCCGGCGGGACGGTCGATCATCGTGGAGATGATTGGATCGGATTCCAGGACAGTCGATGAATTCGTCCGCATGACCAACCAGCTTGCGGGCGCCGACCAGCCCGAAGCACTCGAAATGGAGGTTCATTGAATGGTCGAGTCCATGAATAAGATTGCGACCGGGCTCAATGCCCTGATGCGGGAATACGAGACGTCATCAAACAATATCGCCAACTCGAATACCGCCGGATATAAACGCAAGATCACCTCTTTCAGTACGGAACTGCACAAGACAATGCGGGGCGAAGCGAGCCCGCTTGCAGGTACGATCCGGGCAACGGATTCAGTGGATTTTTCGCAGGGGCAGCTTGTCAAGACCGAACGTCCGCTGGATGTGGGACTGGAGGGAACAGGTTTTTTAACGCTGCAGACGCCTTCGGGCCGACTCTATACGCGGAATGGAGCTTTGCAGATCAATATCCTGGGGCAGCTTACGGATCTTAACGGCAATCTCGTGGCAGGCCGAAGCGGGCCCGTCAACGTGCCCAACTCCGTGAGTGAAAGCGACATTACCATTGACGGCAGCGGGGTGATCAAGGCGCAGGGTTTGGAGTTGGGGCAATTACAGATTGCCGAGTTCGCCGATGCCGCCGGGCAGCTAACCCCCGCCGGAAACGGCTGTTTCAGGGCGCCGGCCGATTACCGGATCCAGGAAGCCGCTGCCACAAACGTCCGGCAGGGATACCGCGAAGAATCCAACGTGCAGGTGATGGAAGAACTGACGGGTCTATTGTCGCTGTCGCGGGCCTTCGAGGCGAATATGAGCATCCTGAAACGGCAGCGCGAAAATAATATGGCCACGCTGGATGTGGCTAAAACAAACGGATAAGAACAGGTAAGGAGAATCTCCATGCTTAGAGCCTTTTCCACGGCCGCCACAGGGATGGACGCTCAGCAGATGATGGTCGATACGATTGCCAATAACATCGCCAACGCCAATACCAGCGGCTTCAAACGGACCCAGGTCAATTTCCAGGACCTGCTGTATGTCAAGATGCAGGAGGCGGGGCGCGAGATCTCATCGGGCGTGATCGCTCCCAGCGGCATGGAGGTGGGCAGCGGCGTAAAAACCGCATCGACGACCAAGATCTTCAGTCCCGGCGAGATGCAGGCGACCGGAAACCAATTGGACCTGGCCATCCAGGGCGACGGGTTTTTCCAAATTTTGCTGCCCAACGGCGAATACCGCTATACGCGAGACGGCGCTTTCCAGAAGGATACCAACGGGCTGATCGTTACGTCGGGAGGCAACCAGCTCAACCCGGGCCTTACGGTTCCGACCAATGCGACGTCGGTTGACATTTCTTTGGATGGAACGGTCAGCGCCGAGACCCCGACCGGCTCACAGGTGATCGGCAGTGTACAGCTCTATCGCTTTCCCAACAACGCCGGTCTGACGGCTGAGGGCGGCAACCTCTACAAAGAAACCGGCGCCAGCGGAACGGCCGTGGCGGGCAACCCGGGCGAAAACGGGTACGGGACGATCCTTTCGCAATACCTGGAAAAGTCGAATGTGGAAATGGTGACCGAATTGGTGAACCTGATCACGGCGCAACGCGCTTACGAGATCAACTCGCGGTGTATCCGCGTGGGTGACGACATGCTCAAAGAGCTGAATCAACTGGTACGGTAGATGAGCGAAAGAGAATGAATCGAACGAGCATTATTGTTTGGATGGGGCTCATTGCGGCGGCGTCCGGAACGGGCCAGGGCCTGCGGATTTACCTGCCGTCGGAACGAAGCGTCGAGTCGCAGACCCTGCGGCTGGACCAGGTCGCGATGGTCCTTGGCGACCAGCCGCTAGCCGAGCGGGCAGGGGCAGTGAGCGTGGGGCAGTTCGCGGCGGCCGGGCAGCAATTGACGATCGACCGGAAAACCGTTCTAAGCTGCCTGGCCTCGACGGGCATCAAAGCCTCACAGGTGCAGTTTAACGGCGCCGAGGCGGTGCGCGTAAGACGTGCTGAACAAACGGTCACGGCCGACCGATTTCTGCAAATGGCGCAGGATTTTCTGCAAACGCAATCTGCCGGTGAGAAGGCGGCGTTCAAACCGGTTCGCCCGGCCCGGGACCTGGTGCTGCCGGCTGCGGCGGCGGCAGAACTGACGCCTCGCTTTTCGGACAGGCAGACCCAGGGCGTGCGGCGCGTGACCGTTTCGGTTTCGCAGAACGGCAGCCAGGTCGGCAGCCAGGAGCTGGTTTTTGCCGCTGAGTACGAGCGGCGCCGGGTAGTGGCGGCGACAGCGCTGGAGGCCGGAACAGCGGTCACGTCGGAAAACACGAAGATCGAACCGTATTTGTCCAACCAGCCGTCCGACGAAGAGATGTTCATTCCGTACGGGATGATCACCAGGAAGAAGATCGACGCCGGAATGGTCGTTGAAAGGTCTGCCGTGCAGCCGAAAGAAGCGCCCGTCGCGGTCAAAAGACAGCAGCAGGTGATCCTCAAGATCGAAAACGAATGCCTGTTGGTTTCAGCCTACGGGGAGGCGATGGAGGAGGGGAAGGTTGGCGATCTGATCCGCGTCAAGCGGGGTTCGCGGGCGACGCAGGACGAGCGGTTCGTGATTGGCCGCATTATGGAGGATGGAACCATCAAGCCGACATTGAATTAGACCGCGTGAACAATTCAAGTAAAGGACCGACGATGAGACAAGCGAAGCGAAACAGAATAGCAGCGGGATTCCTGGCGATGGCGCTGCTGGCCGCCAGTGCCTGCGGCGGTTCGATCTGGGCCAAGCGGGGAATCAATGATAAACCTCTGTATGCCGATGACAAGGCCAACCAGATCGGCGACGTGGTCACCATCATCATCAGTGAAGAACACAAGGTGGACAATAAAGTAAAGCGCGACCTTGAGCGGTCGAGCCAACAAGCGATCAACTTTGACAGCAAGGACCTTTCCATCGGCAGTCTCCACCCGCTGCCGGACGTGCGGGTTGCCGCCGGTTCTGAAAAGAGCCTGGAGGGAAAAAGCGACTACAAGGACGAGCGATCGATCGAAGACAGCATCACCGCGGTGGTGGAGGATATTCATCCGAACGGCAACCTGGTGATCATCGGTACGCGGACGCGCGAGGTCAACGGCGACAAGCAGATCATCCAGGTCAGCGGTATCGTGCGGCCCAGCGATATCAGCTATGACAACGTGGTACGAAGCTCGCAGGTCGCGAATTTCCAATTGGTTGCGATGAGTGAGGGCGCGACGGCCGACTATACCAAGCCGGGCTGGCTGGGCAAGATCCTCAACGCGCTGTGGCCATTCTAGCGACGGCAAACAAAACGGCGGAAAACAGCCATGAAGAAAACAACCATCATTCTGATGTTCCTGCAAGGCGCCGCGGCGATCGGTTTTGCGGCGCGGATCGGCGATATCGTGGACGTCGCCGGAATTCGCAGCAACTCGCTGAGCGGAACGGGACTGGTCGTCGGGCTCAATGGCACCGGGGACAACTCGGTGCCCAGCGCGCAGCTTCTGGCCAGCCTGCTGCGGCGCGAAAGCGGCGTGACCTTTTCATCTCTGCAGCTAAAATCTGCAAACGTGGCGCTGGTGATGGTGACGGCCGAACTGGGTCCATGGAGCCGCGAGGGCTCGCTGGTCGATATCCATGTTTCCTCTCTTCAGGATGCCGAGAGCCTGCAGGGCGGTATGCTGCTTGCGACCGAACTGCGGGGCCTGGATGGAGAAGTCTATGCGGTGGCGCGTGTGGCGGCGATCTCGACGAATTCGTGGACCGTGGAGGGCAAAACAGGAAGCAGGGTGGCCAAGAATCACCCGACCGTGGGGCGCATCCCGAACGGCGCCTACGTGGAACGTTCGGAACTGTCGCGGTTCGTAGAACTTGTCGGCCAGCAGCGCTACCTGACGTTAACGCTTCGCAATGACAACTTCTCGACCGCCGAGCGGATCCGTGAGGCGATCGATACGCTTTACCCGGGCGCCGCTTTCGCGCAAGATCCGGGGACCATCCGCGTGCTGGTGCCGGAGAGCATCGCCGGCGAGAATCTGATCCAATTCGCGGATAAGGTTCTGCGGCTCGACGTGGAGCCGCACGTGCCGGCAATCGTCGTCATTAATGAACGAACCGGAACCATCGTGGTGGGCGGCAACGTGAGTATTAGTGAAACGGCGGTCGCACAGGGTTCGCTGGTCGTGAAGATCAAGGAACAGCAGAACGTTTCGCAGCCGACCACACCCTTTACGGAAGGGGCGAGCACGGTGATCGTGCCCGATTCGGCGGTCACCGTGGAAGAGCGCGACGGCGTGCTGATCACCGTCCCGCAGGTGGTGACGGTGGCGGAGTTGGCTAATGCCCTCAATGCCATCGGCGCTTCGCCGCGCGACCTGATCGCGATCTTCGATGCT
This sequence comes from Planctomycetaceae bacterium, assembly GCA_021372945.1. GTDB lineage: Bacteria > Planctomycetota > Phycisphaerae > Sedimentisphaerales > Anaerohalosphaeraceae > 4572-13. The sequence continues at coordinate 9,741 of JAJFTK010000111.1, forward strand.
CTCTGGAAGGCCGGGGCCTTGCAGGCGAAACTGGAAATGATGTAACGAGGCAGGGTTTATGGACATAGGAGAATTATTCCTTCAGCAGCCGAACGCGGGCCTTGACATTGCGGCCGGCGGCGTCGAATCAGCGCCCCGTTCATCCGGCAAAGCGCAGCAGCTTGAAGCGGCCGCCCGCCAGTTTGAGGGCGTATTTATTCAGCAGATCCTCAAACAGATGCAGGAGACGATCGAGGAATCATCCTTTGATCCCGAGGACAGCTCCAACGGACAGGTGCATGGTATGTACTGCACCTTCCTGGCCGACGCGATCTCGCAGCGCGGGGGGGTGGGGTTGTGGGAACAGATCTACGATCAACTGAATCGATTGACCGAGTCGCCCGACGGCGGGGCCATAAACATGGGCGCTTAAGTGCAGAACGGACCGATGACAACGACCATCATACAGCAGGTTCTTAATGAGGTGTACCGTTTCCTTGACACGCAAACGGCTTACGTGGAGGCAACCTTGGAACGTCTGGACCATCTTCGCGCGGCGGTCATCCGGCGGGATGAGAATGCCCTGCAGCAGATGTTTGAACAGGTCCAGCAGGAAAGCGGCCGCAAGGTCCAGTATGCGCAGGCCGTGCAGATGCTGCGACAAAAGCTGGCAAACCTGCTGAACTGCCCGATCGAGGAAATCCGCCTGTCGGCGATCAGCACAAGACTTGAGCCGCAAGCTGCCCGGGAAGTGTCGATGCGGCAGGCCGCATTGCAGACCCTGGTCCGGCGGCTGACGAATGAATTGACCGCCACGCAGGCGCTGCTGCGAGAATGCGCGCGATTTAACCGGCTCCTGCTCAATAGTATGTTCGGCCGGCAGCACGCCGCCACCTACGACGCGCATGGAATGAGCCGGTCCAATGTGCAGGGCGGATTGATGAATCTGAGATTCTAACGGAGCTGTTCAATGTCGGGATATGAAATCGCGATTTCGGGCCTTCACGCCGCGCAGCAGGCGCTGGAGATCATCGGCAACCACATTGCCAATGCCGCCACGCCGGGCTATCACCGCCAGGAGATCGTCCTGCGTCCCGCCGACGAAGCCTACACAAACGGGCAAATGGTCGGCCAGGGCGTCGATTACCAGGGTATCCGGCGCATGATCGACCAGATTCTGGATGATGAGATCCTGCGGCAGCAATCCAATCTCAGCGAGCTGGACCGCCGCTTGCAGACGCTCAAGAGCCTGGAAAGTGCCTACGGGGAGCTGGCGACCACGGGATTGAGTACGACGATCGACACATTCTTTTCCGCGTTTGATAATCTGGCCAAATATGCGGACGATGTGAACCTGCAAAGCGCGGTGATCGCGGCGGCCGAGACCCTGTGCAACGAGTTTCGCAGCCTCGGCAACGTCACGGACGACATGAAGAGCACCATGTTCACGGAGGCGCAGAGCACGATCGAGCGCATCAACTACCTGGCCGGGCAGATCGCGGCCATGAACCAGCAGGTCTATACACAGAAGATGGCCGGTTATGACCCCGGCAATACAATGGATCAGCGCGATGCGCTGGTCATCGAACTGAGCAAGCTAACGGGCATTCAGACGACCCTGCGCGAAACCGGAATGCTGGATATTACCGCATCGGATATTTCGCTGGTCGTTGGGGCGGTTTCAACCGCTATTGAGGCCGGTATGGTCAATGAGTCCGGCCGCTACCTGCTGGGGCTGCGGCCGCAGGGGACCGAGACGTACGATACGGAGATTTCGGGCGGTGTGCTGGGCGGGATCTTCACATTGCATAACACTGTTCTTGCGGGGATCAGTGAAAAGCTGGACACCCTTGCGCAGAATATGATCTCACAAGTCAATAAGCTGCACGTGCAGGGTGTGGGGCTGGCCGGCAACTTTACGGAGCTTACGGGCTGGACGATGAGCGAGACGGCAGTGGCCAACATGGAGCCGCCGGTTCAAACCGGCACGATTCACATCAACGTGATCGACCCGTCCGGGCGGGCCCGTCGCTACTCTGTTAACGTAACCAGCGCAAGCACGCTGCAGTCAGTGGCCGACGACATCGCTGCTATTCCAGGCCTCCAGGACAATACCGGCGTGAACAGCGGCCGGCTCCAGATCGTCGCCAACAGCGGCTATTCTTACAATTTCCTGGCCGGCGCGCTGGGCAGTCCGACGGTAACAGTGCCGGACCCGCTGACCGGGGCGGGCCTCGGCCTTGAGCAATCGCCGCCTTTGATCGAAGTGAACGGGATCTATACGGGAACGAGCGACGAGACCTATACGTGCACGGTGGCGACCGAGCCGCCGGGCGAAACGAACGCGATCGGCACGGGGACCATGACGCTCAAGCTTCGCAACAGCGCCGGGATGCTGATCAAAACGATCAATATCGGCCAGGGCTATACGCCGGGGACGCTTGACGGGCCGCAGACCGAATCGACGATCGTGCTCGAAAACGGCATCCATATCGTGCTCAAAGCGAATCCGCCCAGCCCTGGTTATTTCAATGACGGGGACTCCTTTACGATCGAAGCGATCGCCGAATCGGACGCGTCCGGCTTTCTTGCGGCGGTCGGCATCAATACCTTCTTTTCCGGCAGCGGCGCCACAAGCATCGAACTGAACGATTACGTGGCGCTGGACGGCCGCAATATCGCCGTGTCCAAAGGAATGAGCCTTAGCGATAACTATAACGCAGTCGCGATCGGCAGGCTCGGCGATACGGCTATCTCGGAACTGGGCGGTCAGACGATCAAAGAGTATTACCGCCAGCTTTCGGTAGATATGGGCAATCAGATCTCCGTGACCCAGATGCAATACGACAACGTCGATGGCATCTTGCAGAGCCTTCACAAGCAGCAGGACGATGTCAGCGGCGTCGATATCAACGACCAGGCGAGCCTGATGATGCTCTACGAGCGGATGTTCCAGGCCATGGCCCGCTACATGAACACGGTTTCGAACGTTTTGGAGACGGTCACCACGATTCTCCGGTAGAGGATGCGATGAGCTATTCACTGCAGGGTATTTTTGAAAGTTCGAGCTGGGCGATCGCCAAGAATTCGATGGCGCTGGCGGCGCTGCAGCTCAAGGCCGCCACCGGCCAGGAGATCAACCGCGTCTCCGAGGACCCGACCAAGGCCAACCAGATTCTGGGGCTGCTCAATGACAGCCGCAGCAAGGAACAGTACATGACCATGATCGATGAACTGGTCAGCGTTCTGGACCTGAGTTCGTCGGTTTCGCAGAGCATCTTCAAGGAACTCAGCGCCGCCGGGACGAAGCTGACCTCGTGCATCTCGGCCACGTCGAGCGAGCAGCTTCGCCGGACCACAGCCGGCGACCTGAATAATTCGCTCGAACAACTGGTCGCATTGGCCAATACGCAGCGCATGGGTCAAAGTCTGTATGCCGGCGACGATTCGGCGATCCCGCCTTATACGGTCCAGCGAAATGATAAGGGCCAGATCACGCGGGTGATCTACCAGGGCAGCTACGAAGAATTGAAGGTGCAGATCGCAGACGGGCTGCAAATGTCAGCGCTGCTGGTGGGCGATCGGCTCTTTCGCAATGACACCCGCGAAGCGCCGGTCTTTATCGGATCGACCGGGGCTGCCGGCGGAGCCGGGACCAGCAGTGTTCGAGGCGACACAACCTTGACGATCACGGGGACACCCGGCAACTGGCAGCTGTCGATCGACGGGGGACTTAGCACGGTGACCGTTACGGGCAGCGAAACCAGCGTTCCGGTGGTCAATGCGCGAACCGGCGAAGTTCTGTACGTGGACGCAACGGGCATTAAGGCGGCCGGCTCAGAACCCGTCCGCGTGCCCGGAACGTATGACATGTTCAATATCCTGATCAACGCCCGCGACCTGCTGGCGGGCGAGCAAACGCTGACGGAGTCGCAGTATGTGACGATGATGTCCGAGACCATCCGATCGGTGCAGGGCGTTGAGCAGAAGCTGGTCCAGGTCTATCCCGTGGTCGGCGGGCGCATCCAGACGCTGACCAGCCTGCGCGATACGATCGAGGAGATGAAGATGAACAGCGACGATGAAGTGGCGCTGCTGCGGGACGCCGATGTGACGCAGGTGGCGATCGACCTGGCCCGCTACCAGACGCTTTATGAAATGTCCCTGAACGTGGCCGCTAAAATGTTCAGCCTGAATATGCTGGATTTTCTCGATTGACCTCATGGAGTTAGTGTATGCTGGCGGATCATTATCAACGCGGGATCGAAAATTGTGAGGCGGGCCGGCTGGAAGAGGCGCTGGCCGCCTTTGAGCTTTACTTGAAGGAACGGCCCTCGCACGGCAAGGCGTGGAACGATGCCGGAACCGTTCTTTACCGGCTTGGACGGATGGACGAGGCCATCGGATATTTTCTCAACGCGCTGCGGCAGGAGGATCGGCCCGGGCAAGCCTGCCGCAATCTCGTGTGTGCCTATCTGAAGGCGGGTCAGCCCGGGCGTGCCATGCAGCAGCTCAAGACCACAGCACATGAACAGCACGCGGACATCGGCCTGGCCGTGCGTACGGCCGCTGAATTCCAGCGGCAGCAGGAATTGGCGTCCGCGATGGAGATGCTTCAGTATGGCAAGAGGCTGCCGGGCGATGCCGCTGTGCTGGAGCAGCAGATCGCTCAACTTCGAAATAAACGGGCCAGGATCGCGTTCTTCTGCGGGGGCGACGGGCAGACGTTCCTGAAAGATATCATTGAATACTGCCGACAGCGTTACCCGGTGCGGATCTTCGAAGGGCAAAGCCCGGCCGAGGTCTTCGACCTCATGCAGTGGAGCGATATCTCCTGGTTTGAATGGTGTACGGAGCTGGCGCAGACCGGGACTAACCTGCCGAAAGTCTGCCGGAATATCATTCGATTGCACCGCTACGAAGCGTACCTGTCATGGCCGCAGACGATTCGATGGGAAAACGTCGATACGCTGATCACCGTGGGCAATTCCTGGGTGATCGCAGCGCTGAAACAGTGCATCCGTGACATCGAAGAACGCGTCCGGATCGTGACCATTCACAACGGCGTGGATCTCGATAAATTCGCATTTAAGCAGCGCCGGCCCGGCAAGAACATCGCCTTTGCCGCCTCGCTTCGGATGGTGAAAAACCCGATGCTGCTGGTGCAGTGCATGGCCGAACTTTGGAAGCGGGATCCAGGTTACCAGCTTTATTACGCCGGAACGACGCATGACAAGCTCCTGCAGCAATACATCGAACACGGCCTGGAACGTCTGGGGATGACGCACGCGTTTCACTTTGATGGCTTTCAGGAGGATATGACCGCCTGGCTCGAAGATAAGAACTACCTCGTTTCGACCAGCGTCATCGAAAGCCAGGGCATGGGGATCCTGGAGGCCATGGCGGCCGGGATCAAGCCGGTCATCCATGATTTTCCGGGAGCGGAAGAAATCTTTGGAAAAGATCACCTCTTCGCTACGCCGCAGGAATTCTGCAAAAAGATCCTGGAAAGCCAGTACGATTCATCGGCGTACCGTGAGTTTGTCGAACGTAGGTATCCGCTGGACCGGCAGTTGCTAAAGATCAATGAGCTGCTGGCTGAATTTGAGAAGCAGGATACGGGCGGACTGACGGACAGCGGCGTTTTACCGGAGGAAGCCGCTGCGGCGGCTGTCTGATAATTGAACATACGGGCGGATTTGCCCGGAAACCACCATTCAAATGCCTTCTGCCGAGTGTTTTTTTTCGCGGCACAGGTTTTGCAATATATTCTGCCGTAATACTTTAAACTTTTTTAATCGGGAGATACAGAATGCATCCGGATACACTGACGCACCAGTACGAAGAGGCGTTGTCGCTGGCCGAATCCGGCCGGTATGAACAGGCGCTGGAGAAGATGCTGGGTTACCTGAAGGCAGCGCCCTCGGACGGCAAGGCTCTCAATGACGCCGGAACGATCCTTTTCTGCATGCAGCGGGGAACGGAGGCCATCGCGTACTTTGAACGAGCTCTGACCGCCTGCAGCGGCGACGAACAGGCGCAGGTTTATTGGAACTTGTGCCAGGCCTGCTTGCAGGAGGGCTTCCCTGAAAAAGCAAGCGAGCTGTTTCACCGAATGCGAAATCACGGCACGCTTAACGCGGATATCCTGAGCCGTACCGCCGATGCCTTTCTGCAGCGAAACGAATTGGGGAATGCTGTTGAAACGCTGCTGTTGTCGCTTGCATTGTACCCGAACCAGGAAGTGCTCGTGCCCATGCTGGAGGTCATTCGTAAACGCAGGATACAGGGTACGCTTTTCGCGGATGCGGAAACTCCGATGGTCCACAACCTGCGCGCTTCGCTGGAATCTCGCGTTCCGCTGGAGACCTGCGTTTGCGCTTTGCCGCAGATGATTGCCGAGCGCCAACTGCGAGCGGGCGCGGTGATCTATGCGGGCATTGGGCCGTCGCTTTTGCATGGGCTGAGCGCGGCAAAGGCCTGCAAGCTGATCGTCGTACTGAACGAATGCGACATTTATAACCCATTTGCCGGGCAGTTACGCTGGTCGGCGGCGGATATGGTTTTGGCGTGCGCTTCGGTCGAGGCGATCGAGGATTTCAAAGAGATCACAGGGGTGCGGGCGATCCAGGCGAGCGGGGCAATCGATGCTCAGCGGCCCGATGTGCACGAGAAGAAACACGGCAAGCGAATTGCGGCGGTCGGGCCGTGGACATTCCGGCACAACCCGATGTTCCTGCTGCAATGCTTCCAAAAACTTCATTATTGCGATGCGGATACGCGGCTTCACCTGGCGGGCGAATTTGAAGACGCCGGCCTGGAACGATACATCCGGTCAGCGGCGGAGGCCATGGACCTGGATACGGTGGTGTTCTTTGATGGCCACGTCAAGAACCTGAATCGCTGGCTCAGGGACAAGCACTACATCGTTTCGACGGCAATCGATGCGTCGGCCATGCCGAGCGTATGGGCGGGGATGGCCTGCGGGCTCAGGCCCGTCGTACACCGGTTCGCGGGCGCAGAGCCGCTGATCGCAAGCGACTATATCTTTACGCTGGCCGAGGATTTCTGCAAGCAGGTTCAATCGCGGCAATTCGAGCCGGCTGTTTACCGCCGGGCGGCGCAGCAGCAATTCGAATCCGGCAGTGCGGTCCGCAGGATCCACGCATTTCTCTCCAGGGCGGAGCAGGCGAACACGCAGTGCGCAGCGCCCAATCCGCCGGGCGGGACATTGCCTGTGAACGCAATGACGCAGCCGGCTGCTGCTGGTCGGCCGCATGAAGAGGAACGGTCTATCCATTCGAAAGCAGAGCAGGCGCTGGCCGCGGCCAGGGAACTTCGCCGGATGATGGAACCGGTATCGCCCGGTGTACCGGCTGCGCCGTCGGAGATGCAGCCGCCGCGTCGAACTGAGCCGCAAAGTACGTTGTATCAAGGTCTTTCGGTGGAATCGTTGCCGGAAACGGAGTGTTTGACGGTCCCTTTTGCCGGACGCCAATAACGGCGGCCGCACCGTGGCTGGATTGCGTTAAGCGCCTTCGTGCTGAACGTAGCGGACGAGCGCCGCGGCATCGGCTTCACGCAGCGGCCGGAGCCCCCAGCGCCGCCGCAGCGCTGCAAGGCGCAACGGATAGTGAGAATGGGACACAACAGGATAACAGAAAATAAAGAGGCAGACGATTGAACGCAAGCTGCGATCATTCCAGTCCGCTGGTATCCGTGCTGATGTGCACGTACAACCGACCCCGGTATCTGCCGGAGGCGATGGGCAGCGTGCTGGCGCAGAGCTATTCGAATTTTGAACTTATCCTGACGCGCGACGGCGGCTGCCCGGTGAAAGATGCGATCGAACCGTTTCTGGCCGATCGGCGGCTGGTCTTTATCGACCGCCAGGAAAACCGCGGCAAAGCGTATTCACTGAATCGCGCGATCGAGCGGGCCTCGGGAAAGTACGTCTGCTACCTGGATGATGATGACGCGTGGTACCCGCAGCATATTGCCGTGCTGGTCGATGCCCTGGAGCGCCATAGCCAATTTGGAGTGGCGTACTCGGACCTCTACAAGACGCATTGCCGCGTGCAGCCGGATGGACGACGGATCGTGCTTTCGAAAAATGTCGAGATCAGCCGCGATTTTGACCGCATGGTCATGCTGCAGTTCAATCACGCGCTGCATGTCAGCGTGATGCACCGGCGCCAATTGCTGGAGCGGGCGGGCGGATACAACGAGACGCTCAAGGTGCTCATCGACTGGGACCTGACGCGGCGGCTTTGCTTCTACACCGATTTTCTGCACGTGCCCGTAGTCACCGGGCAATATTACGCGCCCGTGGGGGACTGCGACCGCATCTCCGTGCAGCAGCGAAAGAACGTGAACGACTACCTGAGAAATTTGTTGACGATTCGCAGCACCCGGCCGCCCAAACCGTGGCCGTGTTTGCCCGACCTGGCTGTGATCGTTGTAGCGGATCAGTGCGATGCTTCGCTTGAGCAGACGCTGCAAATGCTGTGGTCGCAGAGTTTTTATCCGCGCATGCACTATGTGCCGCTTTCGTCAGATCAACTGGCGAATTTCCGGACGGGAATCCCGGACGCGGTTGCGATCACGGCGCCGCAAGGCGCAGCGATGGGCGACAAGATCGATGCGGTCCTGCCAAACTGCACGGCTGAGTTTGTGGCCATTGTGCCAACAGGCTTGCAGGTTGAAAAAGATGAGATCGCGTTTTTGGAACGTTCGCTTGTGCCGCTTCTGACCGGCGGTTCCGAAAAAGTTGCGTACGAGCTTGCCGAGGCGACGCCCCAGCGCTGGGGGGCGGTGATTTCGCGGCAGCACCTGGTTGAGGCCAGGGCCGCGCTGGCCTCGCCGGACGTGCGTCAATCGCTCGCTGCCGCGGGGATTGCCGTGCGAAAACCGGAATTTACGCAGTATCCCTTTCAATTTGACAATTTTCTCACCGCGGCGGCCCAAGTGGAACAATCGGGCGACTGGAAGAAGGCGGCCAGGATCTATGACTATATCGCCGTCGAGCAGGGCAATACGCTTTGGATGCGAACGCTTCAGGCCAATGCTTGCTATTGGGCGAAGGATTATGGTGAGGCGCTGGCGCTGATGGAACCCATCAATCAAACTCATCCCACGCCGGCACGCCTGCTGATCGAGGCGCGATGCCTGCAGAAGATGGGCCAGTTCGAGCGGGCGGCGGATCGTTACCGGTGGGCGGAAGCGATCCTGGAAGCAAGAGCATATCGTCCCGCGCGCGGCCGGGAACTGGTTAAACCAACCGCCGCCGCAAAAGATTTGAATTCGCAGGAGACGTTGAATGGATACGTTGAACCGGACCCGGCTGCCGGATCGCGGCTGGGCGCAGCATTTTGAGATTGTGCAGGAACTGGGCGACTGCTACGTGCAGCTTGGCGATTATGAGCAGGCCCGGGACTGCTATGAAAAGGCCGCCGCATTGGAACCGGACGAGGCCGGGCCTTACGTGGGCACCGGCATTATCGCTCTGCAGCAGGGCAAGCTCGCCGATGCGCAGCTTGCGTTCCGCGTGGCGCTTCGGCTGAATCCGCAAAGCAGCAAGGCATACGCCGGGCAGGCGATGATCAGCCATCAGCGCGGGCACATGCAGGAGGCATTCGAGCTTTATCTCAAGTGCCTGGACCTCGATAGCGACAACCTGACGGCGCTGCTCGGGCTGTTCCAGGTATCCTGCGCGATGGGCTCGTTCGGGCGGGTCATTGAATATCTCAAAGTTTACCTCGGCATGCATCCCGGCGACACGTCCGTGATGTTCTGCCTGGCGACGCTTTACCTGAAGGACCAGAAGCCCAAAATAGCGCGTGAACTGCTGATGAATATCCTTCAGCTTGAGCCGGCCAATACGGACGCGGCGAACCTGCTGGAAGAGGTTGAACACAGGCTGGCACAAAACTAATTCAGATGGGAGTCCTTATGCAAACAGCGGCAACAAACACGACCCTTACGGACGAGCAGGTCCGGCAGATGGCCGCCTATATCGAGGACCTGCTCAGCAGGCAGATCGAACGGCTCAAGCGGTACGACCTGGACGGCGCGATGCGGCTGGCCGAAGAGGCCAAGCCGCTGGCGGACACGCTGGCCGATGGCAAGTACCTGGACCGGCCGGGATTAGAGCCGCTGCGCGATCGTACGCGCGGGCTCTATAGAGAGTTGTGCCTGGTCATCGCCTCGCAGCGGCAGGAAGTTGCCGACAAGCTCGAACAGATTCGCACCGGCTTGAAGACGCTGGGCAAGTATTCCGGCGTATAAGCCGGGCCCGGCGTTAAGCGTAAAAGGAGAGGCCAAAATAGCTATGAACGAGCGTGTTACGCAAGATTTGGGCTGTTACAAAATGCTGATGATTGCAGAAGAAGGAGGTGTCTATATTTTGACAGATCGTTTTCTTGATTCAAATTTGGTACAAACGCTAACACAATTTTAATTATTGACATTTGAAAAATTCATTTAAACATATTGGTTGTGCCGATTGTATCTTACATGAAGAAGATGCAATCACAGTCAAAGACGGAGCAACGCCGGCTGGAAGCCATCGCGTTGCTGGAACAGGGATGGTCCGGCTCCG
>JAJFTK010000114.1 GCA_021372945.1 Planctomycetaceae bacterium
TTACATGAAAATAACGCCTCAAGACCCAATACATTCACAGCTCAAGCACCTCTATAAGTTTGATTCGCCTAAATCAATAGCTTATAAGGACTTGAGCTATATTTTGCAAACCCCTACATCATCATAGTCTGCGGAGTACCCAAAATCCAGCGGCGTGCCCGTCTTGCCCGTGACGGCGTTGGTGCCTTCATGGCAGTGCTTGAGGAAGGCCTGGAGAAAATCGCCCGCGCGCTTACTTGAAGGGCCGGTGGAGTGCGGGCCGCCAATGCGGGCGGCGGGCAGTGCGCGTTTGACGGCATCGGCGGTGTAGTCGTAAAGCTTGAAGTACTCCTCAGGTGTGCCCTGCCAATAGCCGGTATCGGGTTCGTTCCAGAGTTCCCAGTACCAGCTTGCGACTTCATCGGCGCCATATCTGTCAACCGAGTGGCGGACCCACCGATAAACCAACTCGGCCCATTTATTGTAGTCCCGGGGAGGATAGGCCCAGCCGGTAAAAATCTCGCCATAGGGCAGGCCCGGACGCCAGTTGTGCTGATAGGGCTGCGGCTTGGTTGAGAGGGCCTCGGGCATGAAACCGATCTCGACAAGGGGTTTCATATTGCGCTGCGTCCATGTATCGACGATCTTGTCAATGATGGTCCAGTCGTAGATCGGATTGCCGTTAGCGTCTTCGGTGTAGACGTTGCTGGAGCCCCATTTGAGGGCGGGCGTGCCGTCGCCTGTGCAGAGGAGATTGTGGACGCGCATGTGGACGGGGACAGGGCTTAGCGCCGCAAGTTCGGAGAGGAGTTTTCGGCCATCTTTCATGTAGGTGTAGTTGGGTTCATCGTGACCGAACCACGCCCACATGGGGACCATGGAGCCGATCGGTTTTGAGGCATCGACGCGAATGGCGGTCGGTTTTGCATCATCAGGCTGAGCAAAGGCTGGACAGATTATCCATGAGCACGCAAAAAGCAGCAAAAGGACTCGCATACGACCTCCATCATTAGGGGCATTTGGAATACAGAACGCTGGCAATCATACTTAAATTTCAGCATTTGGCAAGTTTTATGCATTGCGACGGCGAGAAAGCATTTGAAAAGAAGGTTGCAGGCTGGGGTGATTTACAGTATCCTTCTGCAATTGTTTATTGAATGCAAGGGGTTACGCGTATATCCCCCTCCCCGCTTCGGGGTACTCCCCCTTGGCAGGGGGAGATTTTTAGTTGTGAGTCGTGAGTACTGAGTCGTAAGTTGAAAGGCAAGACATGAAGAAAGCTGTAAAGAAGAATACAACGATAAAGAAATTTGACGCCAGGCTGGCGTATAAGGTGGCGGACCTGTCGCAGGCGGAATTCGGGCGCAAGGAGATGCAGCTTGCGGAGAAGGAGATGCCGGGGCTGATGTCGATACGGGCCAAGTACGGCAAGAAGAAGCCGCTTAAGGGTCTGAAGGTGACCGGGTCGCTGCACATGACGATCCAGACGGCGATGCTGATCGAGACGTTGGAGACGCTGGGGGCGGACGTGCGCTGGGCATCGTGCAATATCTTTTCGACGCAGGACCACGCCGCCGCGGCGATCGCCAAGGGCGGGCGGACAGCGGTGTTTGCGTGGAAAGGCGAGAGCCTGGAGGATTATTGGTGGTGCACGGAGCAGGCGCTGACGTGGCCGGACGGGTCCGGGCCGGACCTGGTGGTCGATGACGGCGGCGACGCGACGCTGATGATCATCCAGGGCATGCGGGTGGAGAAGGATCCTTCGCTATTGGATAAGAAATATGACAATAAAGAATTTCAGATCATCATGGATCGGCTCAAGCTTTCATACGCGAAGAACAAGACGCGATGGACGAAGGTCGCCGCGAAGCTCAAGGGCGTCAGCGAAGAAACAACCACGGGCGTACACCGGCTGTATCAGCTTCAGCAGGCGGGCGAGCTGCCGTTTGCGGCGATCAACGTGAACGATTCGGTCACCAAGTCCAAGTTCGATAACCTGTATGGCTGCCGGGAGTCGCTGGCCGACGGCATCAAGCGGGCGACGGATGTGATGGTCGCGGGCAAAGTGGTTGTGGTCGCCGGGTATGGCGACGTCGGCAAGGGATGCGCCCATTCGATGCGCTGCCTGGGGGCGCGTGTGATCATCACGGAGATTGACCCCATCTGCGCACTGCAGGCGATGATGGAGGGTTACCCAGTGTTAACAATGGACGAGGCGGCCAAGCTCGGCGATATCTTCGTGACGTGCACGGGCTGCTGCGAGGTCATTACGGGCAAGCACCTGGAGCAGATGAAGGATGAGACAATCGTCTGCAACATCGGCCACTTCGACAGTGAGATCGACATGCATTACCTGGAGACGACCAAGGGCTGCAAGCGCGACAACATCAAGCCGCAGGTGGATAAGTGGACACTACTGAGCGGACGGAGCATCCTGGTCCTGGCCGAGGGCCGGCTGGTGAACCTTGGCTGCGCGACGGGACATCCGAGCTTTGTGATGAGCAACAGTTTTACCAACCAGTGCCTTGCGCAGATGATGCTGGCCAGTCAAAGCCTGGAGGCGGGCGTTTATACGCTGCCCAAGAAGCTGGATGAAGAGGTGGCGCGGCTGCACGTGGAGGCCCTGGGCGGCAAGATCACCAAGCTGACGGAAAAACAAGCGGCGTACCTTGGACTTGCGAAGCAGGGACCGTTTAAGCCGGAACATTACCGGTACTAAATAAACCGCGATTAGAATCACACGATTTCGATCTCGGCCAGGAGCGGGCGGTGGTCTGAGGCCAGTCGGGCCAGGTAACTGTCACAGACCTCGATGCGGATGATCCGGCAGCCCGGACCAATGAAGATATGGTCCAGACGCATGAGGGGATATCTGCCAAACCATGTGCCGCGATGACGGACGCGGGGGATAGAGTCACGAAAACTATTCAAGCGGGCTTGCAGAAGCTCGATCACGCGCGAGCCGGGTAAGGCGTTAAAAGCACCGCAAAGAATGATGGGAGGTTTACAGTCGGGGTGGGACAGCCAGTCCGGGCCGAGCAGTTCTTCGGCATGCATGATGCGTTCCTGCCTGAGCAGACCGAGATGGGTATTGATGACCTGGATGAGGCGGCCGTTCAATTCGGCCTGCACCCAAATCGCGCCGCGCGGCTCGAGAAAGGACAGCATGGGATGACGCATCAGGGGTCCGGTTTTATAGAGGGCAAGCGGCACAGCGCTGAGGACGGCATTTCCAAAGGGTTCTTCCTGTACCTGCAGGCCGGGATGAAAATGGTGGCTCATGTTGAGGTACCTGGCAATGAGGCTCGCCTGCTCCTGACCGCCGGAAGGCTTGCTGCCGACATCGAGTTCCTGAAGCGCGACGATGTGCGGTTTGTATTGGGAGATGACACGGGCAATGCGGCCGGGGGAAAGACAGCCATCCATGCCCAGGCAGCCATGTACGTTATACGTCATAACGCGGAGCACATTGGATGGTGAGGCCGCAGCGGCCGACCGATCGACGGGACAACTTTCCTGTTTGAGCAGGCATAAGGCGTGGTTATGCAGATCGAGGGGCCTAAGATAACCTTTTTCCAGGCTGCAGGGCCAAATCTCCGCCGGCAGAAGCGCAAATCCTTCGGCTTCCTCAGAAGTGATGCCGCCGTGAGCGCCATTTTCGAGAGCAAAGCTGAAATATTCTTTTTGTCCCCGGTAACCGCCAAGAATCACGATATCGCCGCAATCCGGGTGATTGAAGAGAGCCATAAAGTCATCGAGCATTTCCTGGTAGAACGGAACACTGCTATCCAACAGACGAGGCGCCTCTTCCGGCAGAGTGAATGCACCTTCGCGCGTCCAGACTAAGACGTGATCCTCGGACTGCCTGATACAAACCGCGGGAATTCCGGCGCGCAGCAATTGGCCGGCAATCGCGCCATGCTGATCCGGCGGCAGAGACGAGCCGATATAGATATGTCCCATTGGGCCCAGCGCCTCGGTTACGGGCTTGATGTCGGCGAGGGGCGCGGCCAGCACGGACTTGAGGGCTTCGGCAACGGCGTGCTGGATCGTGTTTGCGGACTGGCGCGCGTAGGGCACCGTATCGACCTGGCCGTGATCGGAATAGAGCCAGACGGAGTAATCGCGGGCCGTTGAACGCTGGGCAGCGTTCAACACGCGGCGGACGGCGTCATCAATACCCCGAAGCGTCCAGTGGGCAAACAGCGAAGCAGCGCCGCGCCGATGCGACTGTTCGTGGTAGCCCATGAAATTCATGTGAATGACCGGCAGGCCGCGCGCGACATCAATGCCGGCGCCGATAACAATCAATTCGCGAAGCAGCGTGCACATGACGACGCGCGAAGGCACGAATTTAAGTTCTTTCCAGAGATCCTGGCCCTGAATGAGGCCGACAAAGAAATCGTAAACGGCCAAACCGGTTTCAACGACCATCAAGAGAGCGGTTCGAAGGAGGCTGTAGGCATGAAGGAGGATCAGGACGAGGGGATAGCGATTTTTGAAGAAGCCGGCGGCGCCGAGAGTGGCGATGCAGAAATGGGTTTCATCGGCGCCCCCGGTGAAGATGTCGGAGTAGGCGCTGCCGCCGGAAAGAAGCGGGCGTCCCTGTAGCGAGAGGCGATCTTCCATTTCGGCAGCGTGTTGGGGGTTGTACATCACGAACGCGCGGCCCAAGACATGGTCGCGGAAACTGAAGGAGACCATGCTTTGCTTGATGCCATAGAGCAATTCGGCCTGGACCACGGGGGTGCTTGGAGGGATGCCGCTGTACCACGAATGCAAATGATATTCCTCTTTTTGGATGAGGCTCTTAAGAAAAGGCATTCGGCCGGCGGCCAACGCGGCGTTGAGCTGTTTTTTGGAAAGCGCATCGATCTGGATCAGCACCAGGCCGGCCGATTGCGGATCGCCCGGCGATCTGGACAGCCCCAGGATACGGACGAGCAGCCTTGCCCGGCTGTAGGTGTTTCGAAGATGCAGAAAGAATGTTTCAATTCGTGCAGGCATGCTCCACACTTTGACCGCAGATTTCGCGGATTTACACGGACTCTTTGAGGGCTCATCATCCGCTGCAATCAGCGCCTCCGTGGTTTAACTTAATCTGGTCCATTACTTTGGATGGCACTGCTGACGGCATTGCTGAAGTTGGAAAAAACATCCCATTCAGCCTTAATCTGCTCTAAAGACGTATGCCAGAGCGACTCATCCCGGGCCGCGGCGGATGCCCGTGTCCGCGTTTTTTCATAGAGCGCAAGGGCCTTGTCGGCCGACCTGGACATCGAGAAAGCGGCCGCCGTTTGCCGTGCATTTTGAACCACATGGTCCCGTCTGTCCGCGGGCAATTGGAATATCCAATGCAGTCCGGCGGCAAAAGCTTCGGCGGTTTGCTCCGTTACCAGAAAGCCGTTCTGCCGATGGCTGAGGACATCGCGAACGCCCCAGCCGTCGATGGCGACCACGGGTAAGCCGGCGGCCATTGCTTCGGCAAGCACAAGTCCCTGTGTCTCGCTCGTGGACGAGAAGGCGAAAACGTCCATGCTGTGATAGGCGTCCACGAGGGATCGGCCCTCGCGTTTGCCCAGCAGATGGAGCCTGTCGTCCAGACGGTTTTCCTGGAATATATGTTGGATCATTTCGTGCATGGGCCCATCGCCGGCAATCATAAAATGGCCTCGTTCCTGCGATCGCAGGAACGAGGCGACCGCTTCGGCAAGAAAGATCAGGTTCTTCTCCGGCGCCAGCCTTCCGACGTGCCCGACCACGAAGGCGTCATCCGGGATCGCGCAGGCACGTCGAAGTTTGCGGCTTCCACGGCGAAAAGCGGCGACATCGATGCCGGTCGGAATGATCGTCATGGGTGTTTTCACTCCCTGCTGAGTCAAAAAATCCGCCACGCTTTGACTTGGGGCGATGACCTGGTCGGCCATTTTGGCGTACCCGGCGGCCAGGTTAATCACGAAGGTCTTCATGCGCGGCAAATCCAGCGGCACGTAATGCAGGTATTGTTCATATCGCGTGTGATGCGTGTAGATCAGCGGGGCCTGGAATTTGGAAGCGATCCGAACGGCGGTGCTGCCAATCAAAAAAGGATGGTTGGAATGGACGACATCGGGCTTGAAATGTTTCAGGCGTGTTTGAAGAAAGCCGGGCATGGGCAGGACAACCGAGAAGTCGCTTCCATTGAAATTCTGAATGGCGGGGATCCGTATGGTATCCTGATCATCCTGCGAAAGTTCCTTGTACTCGGGCGCTACGACGACGACCCGATGGCCCCGGCGGCGATACTCGTTTGTAAAGGCGCTGACCGAGTGAGCCACGCCGCCGACATGCGGCAGGTACGTATTGGTCATCATCAGTATATTCATATCGTTTAAACGTTTATTTCCACGCTGTTGCGCGAAGGTTCAACGCCAATTGCGGCAAACCCTGGGATCCGGACCGATATTGGAGGCGGCTGGGCATGCCATTGGGCCTTCCATTGCACACGTACGGTTTTGCCTGACGGGACCACTTCGACAAAAATCGAGCCAAAAGAAGTCATGACCGGCCCGATGCAGATCGGACGGCTGCGGGCAAGCCATTCGGGGAAGATGCCGGCCGCCAGGATGAGTCTGTCGCCCTGCTCGATCACGAACAGACGAATCATCATCATGAGCCATTCGGCGGCGCTCCAGATATGCTGGCCGTCCCCCATGCAGCCGGCGGCAGTTCGGGGATTGATGGCCTCCGGCCATTGGCCCGTCGGCGAAGCCAATCGCGCCACCTGCCGGACCGAATCGATAAAGCGGGGGTCGCCGGCGCGCATGAGCACCTGCGCCAGATGCAGGGTCAGGTACGGGTTGATGCCGGAATGAATGATGTCATGGAAGAAGCCGCCGTCGATCACGCTTTTGTGCAGCAGGTAATAGGTCAGATCCGACAGGCGCGGGTCGTCCGGTTCAAAGAGATCCAGCGGGTAGCCGGCGACCAGGGAGCCAATCGCGCCGGAATCGAGCCTGCGATATGGCGAGGCGGGCATCGCCGCCCTTTTGAGGCGGTCCCTGCAGGTGAGCAGGCTGGATTCAATGGAGGCCAGCAGGTCGTCGGCCTGGGCGGCAAATTCGGCGGCGTGGGACTGGCGCGCGGTACCGCCCAGCATTTCGCCAGCCGCTCGCAGGCCTGCCACGGACCAGAAGTCGTCCCAGTAGTAAAAGTCATTGGGGCCCAGGTGTTCGGCGCTGAAACCGGCCGGCAGAAGTCCATCATGCGCGGTCCCCTGTTTCTTCATTCGTTTGTGAATGATCCAGGCGGCTCCCTTCAAGATGGGCTCAAGCCAGGCATCCCTGGGCCTTACATTGGCGGCCTTGCAGAAGACGTTCATAATCCAGAGGACCTGGCCGTTGCTGTCCCATTCGCCCGCTTGGGAATGGAAGTAGCCGAATGTGGTCTGGCGGCGAAGAAACGCATCGATCACCTCTTGGGCCAGCCGGAGTTTGCCGATGGCAATGAGGGCCTGGAGGATGAACGCAGCATCCCTGAACCAGAACCGTTTGTAGGTAAAGGGACCGGGATATATCTCCAGCGGGGAGTGCAGAATAGAGGCTCTGACCGCGGCGTCGTAAAGGAAAACAAACTGTTCATCCGGCAGTTGAAGGCGGCATACATTTTGCAGTGTCTGATCCCACAGACGAGTGGCATCGCCGGGGCGAAACGAGCGGCTGACATGCTGCGCCTGTTCATCCGCAAGCGGAATCGACAGGCGCACCGTTTGCTTGACATCGGGCTGGAGTTTATACATGGCGGCGGCGGTGACCATTCCGACATCACATGCCATTTTATATTCGGCCGGAAACGGTTTATCCATCAGCAGCGCCACATCGCCCTGCAGGTAGGCCGAGAGTTTATGGGAATCGGGCGGGGTCTCCAAAAAGGCTCGCTGCTTGTCATTGATGAGCCAGCATTTGTTCGAATCGGTCAATTCGATGGAATGGATAAAACTGACGCCTTCGGGGTTATAGGGGCGCAGTGATAAGATCAGCCAGCCGGGCTGGCGGCTCTGCCCTGAAACATCCAGACGACAGACAAACTCACCATCCACCACATCGGCCCATACGCTGCTCTGCAGAGCCATATCTTCCCATTGGCAAGACGTTTCGACGGCAATGCCCCGCTCAAACGAAAACTGCTGACGGACCTGGGTCAGGCGCGAAGGCGCCAGCAATTTGCCATTGGCATAGATCCATGCATCGATGGACCAACCGTTCCACCACGGGGTCAATAAGCCGCACGGATCGACAATGGGAAATTGCGAGCTGCCGGGCAGGCCGACGGCGGTCCAATTCCTGCCGGAAAGATTGACGTGAGTCAGGGAAAAAGCACGCGGGATAAAGGTATCCCTGGAGGGGCTGAATTGCCGCACGACCCAGCACGGCCATACCCAATCGAGATTATGCTGGATAATACGGCTGTTCATGAACCCGCGGGCGTGAAAGACGGCGCCGGCGCGCATCAATTCTATCGGCTCGTGCACTTCGGAAGGCTGGGCAAAGCGGCGCAGGTGCGAAAGTACGGCCAGCGGATCAATGAAGCCATGCGACTGGGCGGTTTGACGAACGATCATTTTCCAGGGAAGCCATTTAAGCCACATAGACCCGATCCTCGATGCCCGACCAGGCGCATGCACAATCTTTTGCCGGCGAGCCGCCGGTGCCGCGACAGCATCGCCGCTGATCCGTCCTTATTCCTTATTCTGCTTGAGGCTGATGGTCACATACTGACTGGCCTGGCCGGTACTGACCAGCAGCAGGATCGAGTCGGCGCCCTTGGCTTTGTCGAGGGCCCGGATAAATTCTCGCGTATTCTTGACGGGCGTTCGATCCACTTCCGTGATGAGCATTCCGGGTTCCAAACCGGCCTGGGCGGCTAATGATCCCGGCTGCACCTGTGTGATCATGACAGCGCTTGGCCCTTGATAGTCTAACTGCTGCGCCATTTCGGGCGAAAGGTTCTGGACGGCCAGCCCCAGGTTGCGGCTGAGGCCCGGCTCCTCTTCCGTTTGGCGACCGCGCGCCGCGGCCAGGTTGGATGGGCGTTTGCCTACCGCCACGGTGACCGTTTTCTCCTGACCGTTTCGCAATACTTCGAGTTTCACGTTTGTCCCTGGTTTATAGAGGGCCACTTTATTGCGCAGCTCATCGGCCGAAGCGACCTTGCGGCCTTCGATGGAAACGATGATGTCGCCTTTCTGAATACCGGCCTTTTGCGCGGCGGAACCTTCGGTGACATCGGGAATGAGGACTCCCTTGGTTTTAGGATCGACGCCAAAGGACTTGGCCAGTGAAGGCGTGAGGTTTTGTATGGAGACGCCTAGATAGCCGCGCACCACTTCTCCTTCTTTGAGAAGCTGGTCATAGATGTACTTGACCATGTTGGAGGGGATCGCCAGGCCGATGCCGAGATTTCCGCCGGAGCGGCTGATGATGGCGGTATTCATGCCGATCACCTGGGCGTCCAGATTGACCAGCGGACCGCCGGAATTGCCGGGGTTGATGGCGGCGTCGGTCTGCAGAAAATCCTCGTAGGCGGCAATGCCTACGCCGGTCCTGCCCTTGGCGCTGACAATGCCGGCGGTCACGCTGTGGCTGAGACCGAATGGGTTGCCGACGGCCAACACCCATTCGCCGACTTCCACCTTGTCGGAATCCGCCAATTCGAGCGTGGGCAGATTCTTGGCGTCGATCTTGATCAGGGCGATATCCGTTTCCGGATCGATGCCGATAACCGAAGCGTCCATCGTTTGATCGTCAGTCAACTGAACCGTTATGGATTCGGCATTGTTGACCACGTGCACATTGGTAATAATGTAGCCGTCAGGGTTAATGATAAAACCCGAGCCCTGCGCAAGCTGATACCGGTCGGGCTGCTGGGGGGTATTATCGTCCGGCGGGGTCTGCCGGAAAAACCAGTCAAACAAGTTGTCGCCTGGATTTTGAAACGGCCATTGCGGAACTGCCTGGGCGCCGGCTTCCATTTTTAACTCGGATTGAATGCCGACGACAGCGCCTTCGGTACGCTGGGCAATACTGGCAAAGGCCCGCCCTGTTTTGCGCAGGGTCTCGACACTATTCTCGTCTTGGGCAAATAGAGGCGATAAGACGAACAGCGCGATCAGGAGGTTTGCTTTAAACAAACGAAGCGGTTGACGTTTTACAGGATGCGCATTCATAATCAGCTCCTTTCTGCGGCATCGTGCCAAATAACTATAGCTTTATTGTGGATACAAACGGCCAAAAAACCAAACAAGGAAATTCCTTAATTCCATCTAAGGAATGGCCCTAATTGCACGGTTTGGCATTTAAAGGTATTGAATTACATGGAAAAAGAGATTAGTATGAGCGATGTAAGGTAATCGCCGGACAGGTACGCAAATGAACTATTGCAGGTCAGTTGAGGGCGAATGGAGGCGCAGAAGATAATCCATGACTGAGAAGGTAATACGTAAACCGCCGCCCAAAAGCAAGCCTGCGGATGAGGGCTATCCTAAGCTGGGCCGCGAAATGCCTCTGTCGGAACGCTTAAGTGATTTGCGCAGCAAAGCCCAGCAGAGCGAGCCAAATTCGGATCGAAGCCTGGAGACCCAGTTGCAGAGTTTTCGCGATCTGATTGATCAAATGCCGCTGCTGCTCTGTGTTCGCGACGCAAACGGACCGATCCTTATTAACCGCACGTTCGAACAGCTTACGGGATACGGACTGCCGGAAGTGCCGGTCAATGGTCTTTCAGGCTTGTGTATTTCCGCACGCGATGAAGCTGGGGCGCAAGCGGATGACAAATGGCGGATTGTGACGGTGCAGACCAAACACAATGCCACCATGGATATCGCGAGTACGGCATGGAGGCTAACTGATGGGCTCATCGCGGAAATCGGATTGGATGCCCGTAACCACATCAAAGCGCAAACAGAATTGAAGGAATACGCGGCGCGATTGAAGGATCAAACCGAACTGATCGACCTTTCCCATGATTCGATCATTATTCACGACCTGGACGGCAAGGTCACTTTCTGGAACCAGGGATCGGAACAGTTGTACGGCTGGAAGCGTCAGGAGATCATCGGCAAGATCATTCACCAGGTGCTGCATACGGAATTCTGCGAACCGCTTGGACGCATCATCGCGGCGGTCTCCAGCAGCGGCAAGTGGGAAGGCGAACTGATCAACACGGCCAAGGACGGCAAGGTGCTGACGCTGGAAAGCCGGTGGGCGCTGCGCAAAGGCAGTGACGGCAAACCGATCGCCATCCTCGAGATCGACCGGGATATTTCGCGGCGGAAAGAAAATGAGCAGATCGCCCGCGAAGCGCTGGAATACGCCGAGAGCATTATCGAAACCGTGTCGGAGGCGCTTGTGGTCTTGACGCCGGAACTGAAGGTGGCGTCGGCCAACGAACGGTTTTACCGCATGTTCGGCTTCACCCCGGAGGACATCCTGAACCGGCCGCTGCACCGTCTTGGAAATTTCCAGTGGGACATCCCGGAGCTGCGTCAATTGCTGTCGGAGATCCTGCCGCGCCATTCGAGCATCGAAGAGTATGTGATGGAGTACCAGTCTTTTTATACCGGGCGCAAAACGCTGCACCTGAATGCCCGCCAGATCTCGCCGCAGCATCGAAACACACGACTGATCCTGCTGGCAATCCAGGATATCACGGCGCGCCGGCGGCAGGAAGAAATGCTCAAGGAGATGACCGAGCAGCTGTTGCTCTCCGAGGAAGAGCAGCGTCAGCAGATCGCGACGAGCCTGCATGACACGATCGGCCAGGTGCTGGCTTGCTGCAAGCGCGACCTGAGAGCGATGGAACAGAACACAGACGGCACATTTCGAGACGCCCTGCATAAGGTCGTCAATTCGATTAACGAGGCGATCGAACAGAGCCGAAAATTGACGGTGGACCTGAGTTCGCCGACCTTGCACACGTTTGGCCTGGAGGCAGGAATCGAGGAGATGACCGAGCGCTTCACGGAGATGTACGGCCTTCGGTGCAAGTTCCTCTGTTCGGAGGAGCCCAAGCCGCTGGAGAAGAAGGTTCAGCTCTTGTTATATCGCTCGGTCCGCGAGCTGCTGCTGAACGCGGCCAAACACGCCTCGGCGGAGAAGGTAACGGTCCAGATCGGCCGCTGGAAAGACGCGATCCGCATCACGGTAGAAGACGATGGGTGCGGTTTCGACACGGCCTGCCTGTACGACCCGGCCATGATCGAAAAAGGCGTCGGATTATACAGCATCAGTCAACGGTTGAAAAATATCGGCGGAACATTTAGCATACAGTCAAAAATAGGCAGTGGAACCACTATTCTTTTAGACGCCCCTCTGCACGCGGAAGGGAGACAAGGAGATACAACTCATGACTATTAAAATCGTACTCGCGGATGACCATACCATCGTGCGTCACGCGCTATGTGAATCCATCCAGTCCCAGTCGGATATGGAGGTGATCGGACAGGCCCATGACGGCCTCAGCGCGATCCAGCTCATTCGTCAACTGCTCCCGGACGTGGTGGTGATGGATATCAGCATGCCGAACCTGAACGGGATCGAAGCGACGCGGGAGATCATTCACGATTTCCCGGATATGAAGAGCATCGCCCTGTCGATGCATTCGGCCAAGAAGTTCGTGGCCGAGATGTTCCGCGCAGGGGCCAAGGGCTACCTGCTCAAGGATTGCGATATGGATGAGCTGGCCGAGGCGATCCGCGTGGTCTGCTCGGGCAACGTATATCTGAGCCCGTCGGTGACGGGGGCGGTGGTGGAAAGCTCTATCAAGGCAGCCCCGCAGCAGGAACCGTCGGCGTTTCACGCGCTGACCCGCAGAGAACGCGAGGTGCTGCAACTGATGGCGGAGGGAAAGACCACCAAGCAAATCGGCATCAGTCTTCACATCAGTCCCAAGACGGTCGAAGCGCACCGCCTGCGTGTCATGGACAAACTGGACATCGACAATATCGCCCAACTGACAAAATACGCGATCCAGGAAGGGTTGACCTCGCCGGAGCCTTAACGGTCCGTCAGGCAGGTTAAGTAAAGCCCAAAATAATTAGTCTCATAACGCCGTCGGTTCTTGACCTGCGGCCTTTTTTTTAAATATCTCCACCGGCGCAAGAATTTTTTTTCTGCACGGGTGAGAGATATGCACGCCCAAATTAAGCATTCAGCCTATTTATCTTTTTTTTCAAGCCCTATATCTTCAGAGTTGACCGCTGTTTGTTGAAACAGTTATGGAAGTCCCAGTGAGGGGACTTATGTCTCTCCTTACACTGCCGCAGAATCGTTGATTTTTTAAAGAGGAGAACAGAATTGGATTATCGAGGCCACGTACTCCGTACTCCATGCAGCCGGTTCAGGACCAATGGACTGTACGGTTTGAATAAAATCAACAGCTTAGACAGAGGCAACTTTTTATGAGCCGGCCAATCAGGACACTCATGCTCGGATGGGAATTTCCGCCGCAAATCAGCGGCGGCTTGGGAACAGCGTGCTATGGTCTGACCAAGGCCATGGATCGGCTGGGAATGGAGGTCGTCTTTATGCTGCCGCAATCAAGCCCGCTGCGGTTCGGTCATTCGGGGCCCGAGTGGTCGATGAAGGACCTCGAGCACCAGGCGGAAGCGTTCGAGCATGTGCGTTTTCTGCGTGTTGCAGCGAACCTTCGGCCATACTTGTCGGCGCCGACCCAGCGCAGCGTAAAAGGCGAAAGCGGCACGTTAATGATGACCGAGTCCGGACCCGAACATACGGAATCCGGTTCCCTGATGGGCGGTTATCCATCGGATCTTTTTCGGTCGGTTCAGGATTACGCTCGGAAGGCGTCATGCCTGGCCCGGAAAGAACGATTTGACGTTATTCATGCGCATGACTGGATGACGTACCCGGCGGCCCTTGCGGCGGCTCGCGCCAGCGGCAAGCCGGTTGTGGTGCATGTCCATTCAACCGAATTCGATCGGAGCGGCGAGCATGTCAATGACGATATTTGCCGGGTTGAATACACGGGAATACGCCGGGCGCAGAAAGTGATCGCGGTGAGCCATTACACCAAGCGAAAAATCTGCGATCACTACCGGATCCCGGCGGAAAAGATCGAAGTGGTATATAACGGGGTCGAGCAGGATTTCAGCCATCCCGTGAAGGCCCCTGCTCGCCGTTACGCCGATCAGCAATACGTGCTGTTCCTGGGGCGCATCACAATGCAGAAAGGTCCGGAATACTTTCTGCACGCGGCCCGCATGGTCATTGATAAGCGCGACGATATCCGCTTCATCATGGCCGGGGCAGGCGATATGCTTCATCGCATGGTGGAGCTTGCGGCCCGGCTCAGGATCGGCTCCAAGGTGCTGTTCACGAAATTTTTGCATGGCCCCGACGTGGAACGTGCTTACCGGCTGGCCGATCTTTACGTGATGCCTTCCGTATCGGAACCTTTCGGCATCGCGCCGCTTGAGGCCATTCGGTGCAATGTGCCCGTCCTGATCAGCAGGCAAAGCGGGGTCTCTGAGGTATTGAAACACGCCATCAAGGTGGATTTCTGGGACATTCATCAAATCGCCAACAAGATCGTTAATATCCTGAGCCGTCCCGCCATGAGCGATATGCTTAAACGGGAAGGCCGGATCGAGATGACAAAATTGCGCTGGGAGACTTCGGCCAGGCACATCGGAGAGCTTTACAAACGGATGATGATCGAATCTTAAAGGACTTGTCTCATGGCCGCCATTTGTTTTTATTTCCAGGTTCACCAGCCGTATCGACTCAGACCGTTCACGATCTTTGACACGGACAGCAACTATTTCGACGAAATGCAGAATATGCAGGTCTGCCGGAAAGTGGCTGATAAATGCTACCTTCCGGCGAATCGTCTGCTATTGGAAATGATCGCCCGGCATCGCGGCAAATTCCGTGTTTCGTACAGTATTACGGGCATCATGCTGGAGCAACTGGAGAAATACGCGCCCGAGGCCCTGGCGAGCTTCCAGGAACTGGCGGATACCGGGTGCGTGGAATTCCTGGCGGAAACCTACCATCACAGCCTGAGTTTTCTTTTCTCCAAGACCGAATTCATTGACCAGGTCAAGATGCACATGGAAGCGGTTAAACGGTACTTTGGCCAGACGCCGCGCGTTTTTCGAAATACCGAACTGATCTACAGCAACGAAGTGCCGGAGGCGGTCAAACGGGTCGGACAATTCGACGCCATCCTGGCGGAGGGGGCCGATCATATTCTAGGGTATCGCAGTCCTAATTTCATGTACCGTTCGCCGGGACCGGACGGGACCAAACTGCTCTTGAAGAATTACCGGCTCAGCGATGATATCGCCTTCCGGTTTTCCAATCGGTACTGGAGCGAGTGGCCGCTGAAAGCGGACAAGTTCGCAAGCTGGGTGAACGCCGTGAATGGCAACGGAACCATCGTGAACCTGTTCATGGATTACGAGACATTCGGCGAACACCAGTGGGACCATACGGGCATTTTTCATTTTTTAAAGGAACTGCCGGAAGAGCTGCTGCGCCACCCGGACAATCGCTTTTTGACGTGCCGGGAAGCTGCCGAGGCATTTGACTCGGTGGACGTCATTGAGGTGCCCCACCTGACAAGCTGGGCCGACAGCGAGCGTGACGTTTCGGCCTGGATGGGCAACCCGATGCAGGAAAATGCTCTACATGAGTTGTACCAGCTCGAGCCTTTCGTGCGCCAGACCGGTGACAAGGACCTGCTCAATGACTGGAGACGCCTGCAGATCTCCGACCATTTTTATTATATGTGCACGAAGCATTTTTCGGATGGAGACGTTCACAAGTATTTCAATCCTTATGAGTCTCCTTATGATTCTTATATCAATTTCATGAATGTGCTGGACCATCTGAATTCGCGGTGCGTATCGGTCTGCCAGCGCAAGGAGCACGCCCCGGCGAGAGTCTGAATCTCTACCCCGCACAGCCCAGAATCCTGCAAAAGCTCAGCCCTAGACGAATAGTTCAGTGATTTTCAAAGAACTATTGAGAAATGCCCCTATTTCTCAACCGGCTAAGAGTGTTTATACTCGGTAAACTGCTGTATCGCGCCGCAGGCGCGGATCGAACAACCAAAAGGAAAGGGATCTTTATGAAGGCAAAGGTGGATGAGAGTTTATGCTGCGGCTGCGGCCCGTGCGAAGAGATTTGCCCCAAGGTTTTCAAGATCATTAATGGGATCTCGATCCCGCAGGTGGACGTGGTGCCGCCGGAACTGGAGGAGAGCTGCCGCGAAGCAATGGAAAACTGCCCCACCAACGCCATCTCGCTGGAGGAGTAAAGGGCAGGCTGTAATTTGACCAGGCATTTATATGATCGTTATGCAAGGAGCTTAGCCATTATGACAATCACCGGACTGAGAACATTGGATCATTCGCTGTCGGTTACGCAGGAATGGCTAAAGGATGTAGCCGAGGAAATGGGCTTGATCGATCAGCAGGAAGCATTCGTCGCGACGCGCGCGGTTCTGCATACGCTGCGGGACCGTCTCACGG
The DNA here is from genome assembly GCA_021372945.1 of Planctomycetaceae bacterium. Lineage (GTDB taxonomy): Bacteria > Planctomycetota > Phycisphaerae > Sedimentisphaerales > Anaerohalosphaeraceae > 4572-13. The sequence goes on from JAJFTK010000114.1 coordinate 16,514, forward strand.
TCGATGAAGCGGCTCATTTTGCCGCTCAACTGCCGATACTTTTGCAGGGCGTTTATTATCATGACTGGACGCCGCGCGGCAAACCCGTAAAGATGCGGAGCAAAGAGGAATTCTACGCGGCGGTTGAAGAAAAGCTGATGAGCCAGTATTCGCCGATCGAGGCAACACGCGCGGTTCTGAACGTGATCCAAAGCAGAATGCCGTGTGGGCAGATCGATTCGATCAAGAATATACTGCCTGAGGAATTGAGGGATTTGTGGCCGGCGTGATCGCGCCGCACGGTGAGCAACCTGGGACAGGCATTCTCCGAGAGAACAACGATGACCTCCAGTGCAATCGCGAATACGCAGACTCAGTTGATTCAAATCCAGACTCCGAAGGCGGCCCTTGAGGCGGCGTTTTGCGCGCCCGAAAACGCGCGCGGAACGATCATCTTTGCGTATGACGCCGGCGACCGCCGGCAGAACCCGCAAAATGAACGCATTGCGGAAATGCTTCAGCAGGAGGGCTTTGCCACTTTGCTGTTTGACCTTTTGATGGATGATGAGGAGCGTCTGGACGTGCTTGGCAAGCTTAGTTTCGATATTCCCCTGCTGGCCGGGCGGCTGGATTGCGCGGCGGAATGGGTGTGCCGGAATGAAAGCACCTCGGGATTGCCGATGGGGTACTTCGGCGCTGGGACGGGGGCAGCGGCGGCGCTGGTGGCCTCGCTGCAGCGGCCCGATACGCTGGCAGCGATCGTTTCACGCGCGGGCCGAGCGGACCTTGCGGCAGGGATCCTGCCGGAGATCAAGCCGCCGACGCTGTTCATCGTCGAATCGCAGTCGCCCGAATTCAGCGAACACTGCAGGACGGCCCGGCGAACGCTTACGGAAAAGAAACTGGTGGCCGTGCCGGGTGCCAGTTGTTTTTTCGGGGAACCGGAATCTCTGGAGAACATCATCGCATTGACCGTCGCCTGGTTTCGCCAGCACCTGTTGGGCGGCACGTCCGTACCGCAGCAGCCACGCGAACGGCCGCACATCGACTCGTGTTCGTTCGGACGTATCCGCATTGACGGCAAGGACTATACGGACGATGTTCTTGTGTTCGCCGGACGCGATGTCGTGAACTGGTGGCACAAAGACACCCATTTTATTCGCTGCGGCGACATCGACCAGATCCTTCAGCAGGAACCGGAATCGCTGATCATTGGAACGGGCACGCGCGGCAACCTCAAACTGGAGAGCCCTGTTTACAGCCTGCTGAAGAATCGAGGCATCCGATACCAGCAGGAAACAACCGAGAGGGCGTGTGTTTTGTTTAATCAGGAAACAAATAAAGGAGTAAAAACGGCAGGCGCTTTTCACCTGAACTGTTAACGTCCCGGAGATGACCGATGGATCCCACCGTGGTCAAATCATTGCTCAAGCCGCAGGGAGGCAAGATCGTTCTGCTGGTGATGGATGGGTTGGGCGGATTGCCGGTCAATGGCCGCACGGAACTGGAAACGGCCCGAACGCCGCACTTAGATACGCTGGCGGCAGAAGGCATTTGCGGGCTGCATCAGCCGATCGGAACGGGGATCACGCCGGGAAGCGGACCATCGCATCTTGCACTGTTTGGGTATGATCCAATCCAATACGAGGTTGGACGCGGCGTTCTGTCGGCGCTGGGCGTTGGATTTGAGCTGGAGGCGAATGACATTGCCGCGCGGGGGAATTTCTGCACAGTCGATCAAAATGGGGTGGTTACGGACCGTCGCGCCGGCAGGATCAGCACGGCCAAAAATGAGCAGTTGTGCAAATTATTGAACCAGGGACAGTTTGCTCCTTTTCAGTTCTTTGCCCAACCGGAAAAAGAGCACCGGTTTGTACTGGTGCTGAGGGGAGAAGGGTTGTCGGACGCCATCGCGGATACGGACCCGCAGGAAACAGGACTTGCGCCGCTTGCGCCCAAGCCGCTGAACGACACCGCGCGGGACACGGCCGAACTGTTTTCGAAGTACATTCGCGCCGCGCGGGATATTTTGCGCCGCCAAAGCCCCGCGAACATGATCCTGCTGAGGGGCTTTGCCCGCAGGCCGCAATGGCCTTCCTTTATGGAGCGATACGGCCTTCGCGCGGCGGCTATCGCAGGCTACCCGATGTACCGGGGCCTGGGCCGGCTGCTCGGGATGGAGATCCTTGAGGCGGAGGCGGACCTTGAGGCCGAATGGAAGACGCTGGAAACGCATTGGGCCGGGTTGGACTTTTTCTACCTGCACGTAAAAGGGACCGACAGCGCCGGTGAGGACGGCGATTTTGCGCGCAAGGTCGGCGTCATCGAAGCGGTTGATGCTTTGATCCCGCGGATCCTGCAATTGAATCCGGCAGTCGTGGTGGTCACCGGCGATCATTCGACGCCGGCGGTTTTGAAGGCCCATAGCTGGCACGCGGTGCCCGTGGTGGTGTGGTCGCCCGTGTGCAGGCCGGATAGAGTGAAAGAATTTGGCGAACGCGCCTGCATGAACGGCTGCCTGGGCGGGCAGTTTCCGGCGGTCGAGTTGATGCCGCTGGCATTGGCCAACGCAGAACGGCTCAAGAAATTCGGGGCTTGAACAGGGGGAAACGCTTGCAATCGCTTGAGAACGGTACGACAGCTCTGGTTCGCCAGCGGATGATCGAGTTTCTTGGCGGCCCGAATCTCAAACAGGCCACGTGCGTTCATTTGTCGAATAGCCGCGGGGCCAAGGATCCGGCATGCATTATCAGGCCGGTACGGCAGTTGGACTATTTTATCGCGTATGAGCGGGATTTTTCGCGGTCGCTGCACGACCGGGAATCGCTTCTGATCGACCTGGATATGGAATATGCCAATTTTGATTTTCCGGCAGAGCCTTATCTCGACCGGCCGCGGGCATTGGGCCTGCAGAAATCTGTATTCGAAATCATCCGCTCCATCCTTGGCGAATACGGGATCGATCCGCTTTGCCTGATCACGGGGCGCGGCTACCATTTTATCTGGAGGATCAAAAAGAGCAGCCGCGTTTACGGGCGGCTGGTTAGATTCGGAAGGATTTCGCGCGCGTTGAAAAGACGCTATTGCACGCTGACTCCTCCGGTCGAAATCGCCCTGGGCCGCGCGTTTGCCGGGGCCGGGATGATGATGGAATACCTGATGCAGCAGGTCAAACGAACAGAAGGCGGGCGCAATACGATCCCGGTTGAGATCCTCGAGGTGTTGACGACCCCGCAGCAGCGAGGCAAGGAAATTATCTCCCTGGATATCTCTGAATACAGCGATCCGCTGGACACGCGTTTTGTCCGTGTGCCGTTCAGCATTTATCTTAAGCCGTATTGGAAACCGGGCGTTATTACGCCGCAGACGCAGGACCACATTCCGTTCATTGTTGTGCTGCCGGTCTGGGGCGACCCGGACGCGATGCTGGCCAAATCGCAGGACCTTGCGGCGATCCCGGCGGCGGCGAGCCAGGCATCCGCGAGCATCCCGGAGATGTCCGCCGGCACGGAGCGTTTAGTGGATGCGTATGAACATTCAGCGCTTTACCGTTTTCATCAATATTTCTATGAGCAGGAGCATGAGCAGGTCGAGGACTGGCCGACGACGTACGATCGTACCCCGCTTGACTTCCTGCCGCCGTGCGTGCGTTTCATGCTGGAACATCCGAATGATCTTCTTCTGTCGCCGGCGGCCATACGGCTGCTTACGGCGGTGCTGCTGGCAACGCGCTGGCACCCGCGGCACATCGCCGGCCTGATCCGATCGAAATACGAACGCGATCACGGGTGGCTCAATGAATGGTACGTGTATGATGCGGGCTCGCGGGCGGATTTTTATGTGCGCGTATTTGCGGGATGCATTCACACCAAGCTGGACCGCCTGAAGGACCTGAACTGCGAGAGCTTGAAAAACAGCGGACTTTGCCCTGACACGCACGCGCATTGCGGCGTGGAGGCGTTCGCCGAGGTTTTGTTGCAAAAAGAGCTATTTGTATAAGGAGGCGATCATGACCGAGTGGCCAATGGGACTTTCGACCGGATTGTTTTATCGGTTCCAGTTAATCGAATGCCTGCCGTGGATCCGCCAGGCGGGATTCAATCAAATCGAGGTATGCTCGTCCGGCGATCACCTGGACTACCATTCCCGGCACGACGTCGAGGAAGCCGGCCGGATGATCGCGGACCTTGGCATTGAGACGTATTCGTTTCATGCGCCATTCCGGGAGGCCATCGATATCACGTCGCCGGATCTCCAACGTCGGCGTGCCTCCGAATACGAGATCTTCAAGGCGGCCGAGGCGGCGGCGGCGTTGAAGGCGCGCTATTTCGTATTTCACCCGGGGCCGGAGCAATGGTTTCAGCCGCCGGTTCACGAGCGGTTGCAGCGGATGAACAACGCGGTAGAGGTGCTGAACAACGTGTACCGTAAATGTTCGGAACTGGATATCGATCTGGCGATCGAAAATATGCTGCCGCACCTGTTCTGCGGAAGCACCAAGGATATCCTGTGGCTGATCGGATCCGTGGAGAAGCTGGAGCCTGCCGTTTGTCTGGATACGGGTCACGCCTTTCTGTCGGGCGGAGCGAGAGAGATGATCCGCAAGGTGGCCGGGCGACTCGAGATGATCCATGTCAATGACAATTCGGGGACCGCAGACGACCACGTTCCGCCGGGACAGGGCAAGATTGACTGGAAGCAGTTCATCCTCGATCTGCGGACGATCAATTTCACCGGTGTTTTGATCCTTGAATTATCGCCGGGACAATTCACGCAGAAAGAGCAATTATTGAAAATGGCCATGGATTCGGTCCATTACCTGCGGGACTTGATCCGGCAGATCGGGCACGATCAGAAGCATCCCGCGTAGCTCTTGAGCCGGCGCCTATTGGCCCGCCTCGATGGCGCGTTCACAATCCAGGCAGTACCGCGCCCAGGGAACGGCCTGGAGCCGCGCCTTTGCAATCGGTTTGCGGTCGCTCTCGCAAACACCGAAACGTTGCGCTTCGATCTTCTCCAGGGCATTGTCGATGTCCAGGAGAAGCTGTCGTTCCTGTTCGAGATGCATCTGGTTGAGTTCCTGCTGATACATATCGGTCCCGATATCGGCCTGATGAAAGGGGACGCTGGAAATATCGCCGGTGTCATCCGATTTGGCGGATGGCCGTTCGGCGATCGGTTTGACCTGCTCGATCGTTTCGAGCAGTTCGTGACGTTTAGCGATCAGCTGACGTTTATAATTCTGTATTTCCTGCAGGTCAAACGTGATCGTTTCCCCTTCGGCCTGTACTTGGTAAAGTTCTGGCATTGTGAGTTCCTTATATTTAGGTACGTGCCCTTACGCGGGCGTGATCTCGCCGGCCAATACGTGCCCTTACGCGGGCGTGATCTCGCCGGCCAAATAGACATCCTGAATCGCATTGAGCAGCTCGATGCCCTCCTGCATGGGGCGTTGAAAGGCCTTTCGGCCGCTGATGAGGCCGGCGCCGCCGGCGCGTTTATTGATGACGGCGGTCTTGACGGCCTGCTGGAGGTCATTGCTGCCGGAGGCGCCGCCGGAATTGATGAGGGGAATGCGGCCCATATAACAATTGATGACCTGGTAGCGGGTCATGTCAATCAAATTATCCGTGGTCAGCTTTTCATACATCAGCGGATGAGTCTTGCCAAAATTAACGGCTTTGTAGCCGCCATTCACAGTGGGCTGCTTCTGCTTGATGATGTCCGCCTGGATCGTAACGCCAAGGTGATTGGCCTGCCCGGTCAGGTCGGCGGCCGTTTCATAGTTGACCTTGTCTTTTTTGAAGGCCTCGTTTCGAACATAACACCACAGAACGGTAAACAGACCGAGCTGATGGGCATATTGAAATGCATCCGAGACTTCCTGGATCTGGCGGTCCGATTGTTCGGAGCCAAAGTAAATGGTGGCTCCGACGGCAACCGCTCCGAGGTCGAAGGCCTGGTCAACGGAGCCAAAAAAAACCTGGTCGTAGGCGGGCGGGTAACTGAGCAATTCATTATGATTAAGCTTGGCAATAAAGGGGATCTTGTGAGCATAGCGGCGGCTGACCATGCCCAGGACGCCAACGGTTGAGGCCACGGCGTTACAGCCGCCTTCGATTGCCAGTTGCACAATATTGGCCGGATCGAAGTAGATCGGATTGGGGGCGAAAGATGCGCCCGCGGAATGTTCCACTCCTTGATCGACCGGCAGGATCGAAAGATAACCGGTGCCGGTTAGACGTCCATGGTCAAACATGGATCGAAGATTGCGAATCACGGTGATGGGTCGATCTGAGGCAGTCCATACACGATCTAAAAAGTCGGGACCAGGCAAATGCAATTGAGCCTTATCGACTGTTTTGCATCGGTGTTCGAGCAGGCTCGCATCTTCGGCAAGGAGGTCTTTAATCTGATCGAGCTTCATAGCAATTTCTTTCGAGTCAAATGTTGATGTTGCTTTTTGTAAATAGCGCGGCGGCCTCCATGAGCGTTTCACTAAGCGTAGGATGGGGATGAATGGTCATCGCCATGTCGGCGGCAACAGCGGCCATTTCGACGGCCAGCGCGCCTTCAGAGATCAGTTCGCCCGCGCCAGAACCGCAGATGCCTACGCCGAGGATCCTGCCGGAATCGGCATCGATGACCATCTTGGTCAAGCCGACGCTTTCGCCCATGGTCGCGGCACGGCCCGAGGCGGACCATGGAAATCGCGTGACGGCGACATTGATGCCCTGCTGGCGGGCCTGCTGTTCGCTGAGGCCGCATTCAGCGACTTCGGGTTCAGTATATTCAACAAAGGGAATGGAGCGCGGTTCGAAAAGGGCCGGCCTGCCGGCAATTACTTCGGCGGCCGCGATACCCTGGTGGGTGGCCTTATGGGCCAGTTGCGGCGGATCGGTTACATCCCCGATCGCGAAGATCGCATCATCATTCGTGCGGCAAGAGGAATCCGAAACGACATATCCTTTCGCGTTGATCTGGACGCCGGTCTTATCGAGACCCAGACCGTCGGTGCAGGGCCGCCGGCCGACGGCCACGAGGACCTTTTCAAACAGCTTTTGTCTTGCCTCACTATCCTGGCCTTCAAAGAAAGCCCGAATGCCGCCATTTTCAGGTTTGAGCTTTGCAATCTTCGTATTGAGCAGAATGGATTCGAACTGTTTTTTGAGAGTTCGCGTCAGGATACCGATGAGTTCCTGGTCAGAGTTGGCCATGAGCTGGGGGGTCATCTCGACAATCGTGATGCGCGTGCCAAGGGCCGCGTAGGCGTATCCCAATTCAAGGCCGATATACCCGCCGCCAATCACGAGCATGGACTGAGGGATCGTATTGAGTTCGAGGGCGCCGGTGGAGTCCATGATGGCCGCTGAATCCGGCAGGTCGGCAAGCATCGCCGGACAGGCCCCGGAAGCGACGATCACATGATCAAACGAAATCCTGCGGGTTTCATTCTTTTTGAGTTCGCACTGGAGCGTGTGGCTGTCGAGAAAGGCCGCCCTGCCCTGGAGATATTCGATCTTACGCCTTTTGGTAAGCAGAGCAAGACCTGAAGTCAATTTGTCAATAACGCCCTGCTTCCAGGCGGCCAGTTTAGAACGGTCGATTTTGGGGGCCTGGAATTCGATTCCGATGTTGGCAGCTCGTTCGGATTCCTGAATTATCTTTGCGGCATAGGCAAGGGCCTTTGTGGGAATACAGCCGCGATAAAGACAGACTCCGCCGGGGCGTTCCTCCATATCGATGAGCGTGACCTTGAGACCCAGGTCGGCGGCATGGAAGGCGGCCGCATATCCGCCGGGGCCTGCGCCGATAACGACTAACTCTCGCGCCGGTTCCCCCTTCATGACCTGGTTTCCTCCATGGCCAGCAAAAACGGCTTCTCCAGCATTTCAATTACGCTGCGGAGGAATCTGAGACCTTCGGCGCCGTCAATGAGCCGATGATCATAGGAAAGCGAGAGCGGCAGCATCCAGCGGGGCTCTAACCGCCCTTCCCTATAGATCGGCTGCTGTACGGCACGTGAAATACCGAGGATCGCCGACTGCGGCCAATAAACGATCGGTGTAAAGGATGTGCCGCCGATGCTGCCCAGGTTCGTTAGGGTGAAGGTGCCGCCGAACAATTCGTCGGGCATGATCTTGTGCCGGCGGGCCTTTTCGGCCAGTTGAGAGAGTTCAACCGAAAGCCCAAGCATGTTCTTTTTATCCGCATCACGGATGACGGGCACAAGCAGACCGCGATCCGTATCGACGGCGACCGCAATATGAAAGTACTTCTTGAAGATGATCTCTTCGGCCTGCGGATCATAAGAGGCGTTAACATTTGGAAAGTTCCGCAGCGCCATCACGGCCGCCTTGAGCACGACGGCCGTTACAGTCAGTTTACCGCCGGCCTGCTTAACGGGCTCGGCATACTCAGCCATGAATTCTTTGAGCAAAGTGATGTCCGCCTGGTCGTGCTGCGTGACATGGGCGACCTGCGACCAGGCGTTACTCATCGTCTCAGCAACCTTCTTGCGGGTGGCACTGACCGCTTGGCGTTCGACAGGCCCCCATTTGGAAAAATCAGGAAGCGGAATTTCTTCAGACGGTTTGGCCTTAGCCGCCGAGCCGCATTGAGCGATCAGCCTGCGGGCGAACTCCTTGACGTCCTGATCCGAAACGCGCCCCCCTGCCGCAGTGCCTTTCACCTGCGCAATATCGACGCCAAGCTCGCGCGCCAGTTGCCGGACGGAAGGCGCCGCAGGGACACTCGCGGCGGACTTGGTTGGGGCGGGCTTCTCGGGTTCGGCAGCCGCCGGCAGGCCTTCTGCCGGCTGCGGCCGGGCGGTCTGTTGAGGAGGCTGCGTTTGCTTAACAGGTTCCGAAGCTTTTTCCTGCGGCTCTTGCGCCTGGGTTTTAGAGCCCGTATCGATCTTAAAAATGACCTGTCCGACCTGGACGGTTTGGCCTTCCTTAATGAGCACCTCGGAAATTGTGCCTTCGACCTCACAAGGGACCTCGAAGGCCGCTTTTTCAGTTTCCAGTTCGACCAGGGACTGATCGACCGTGACATGATCGCCGGGCTTGACCAGCACGCTGATGACCTGCCCCGTATCGACATTTTCCGAGATCTCGGGAACGCGCACATCTTTGATCATGAGCGAATCCTTTTTTCTGCTAAACAGTCAACGGACCCAGCTTTTCAGGGTCGATCTGCATTTCCGTAAAGGCGCTTTCCACAATCGCAGCATCTATTCTTTTTTCGGCGGCAAGCATTTCCAGGGCAGCCAGGACGATGTGTTTTTCATCTACCTCGAAATAATCACGAAGCGCCGTTCTTGTATCGCTGCGTCCAAAGCCGTCCGTGCCAAGCGCCGTCAGTTTGCCGGGGAGCCATTTGGCGATGGAACAGGGCAACGCTCGAACATAGTCGGAGGCGGCGACAAACAATTTTGGGCCGCCTTCAAAGCAAGTTTGCAGATAGGTTTTCCTTACGGGTCCATTGGGGTGCAGGAGGTTCCAGCGGTCGGTCTCTATCGCGTCAAGGTACAATTCCTTGTAGCTGGTAACGCTCCAGACCTGGGCGTTAATGTTATACTTGGTCTTGAGCGTCTTTTGGGCCTTGATCACTTCATTGAGGATCGTGCCGCTGCCGAGCAGGGTCAACTGGGCATTCTGTTCGGGCATCAGGCAATACATGCCTTTGAGAATTCCCTCTTCGGCACCCTGCGGCATGGGCGGATGCTCATAAAACTCGTTCATCATCGTAATATAGTACATCAGGTTTTCCTGGTCCTGGAACATCCGGCGAAGACCCTCGCGCACGATGACGGCCAATTCAAAGGAGAACGCCGGGTCGTAGGCCTTTATATGAGGCACCGCCAGGAAGAAAAGATGGCTGTGGCCATCCTGATGCTGAAGACCTTCGCCCGCCAGGGTGGTCCTGCCGGAAATGCCGCCGACCAGGAACCCGCGCACCATCGCGTCACCGGCGGCCCATATCAGGTCGAAGGCGCGATGACATCCGAAAATCGAGTAGAACAGAAAGAACGGGATCATCTGCCGATCATAGGCCATATAGGCAGTTCCGGCGGCAATGAACGAGGACATGCAGCCGGCCTCGGTAATGCCCTCTTCGAGGATGGCTCCATCGTTTTGCTCGTTGTAGTAGAGCAGGCTTTCCTTATCGACGGGCTCGTAGAGTTGGCCCACGGACGAATAGATCCCGCATTGGCGAAACAGCGATTCCATGCCGAACGTGCGGGCCTCATCGGGAACGATTGGAACGATCCGCTCGCCGACATTTGGATCCTTGAGAAGCTTGGAGAGCAAACGGACCATCACCATGGTGGTGGCGACCGGCCGGCCGGAAGTGCCTTTGAGAAACTCATCGAACAAGTCCTGCGCGTCGACCGCGACGGGCCGGGCGTGCGAAACGCGTTTTGGGAAGTAGCCGCCCAGGGCCTCCCTGCAGGCGCGCAGATAGCGCATTTCCTCGCTCTCGTCGCTGGGTTTGTAAAAGGGCGCTTCATGCACTTCGTAATCCGGGACGGGGATGCCGAATCGGCTTCTAAATTCCAGCAGTTCCTGTTCATTCAGCTTCTTCTGCTGGTGGGTCACATTGCGGCCTTCGCCGGCCTCGCCCAGGCCATAGCCTTTAATGGTCTGAGCAAGGATGACGGTGGGCGAGCCTTTGTGTTCAACGGCCGCCTGGTAGGCGGCATATACCTTGGCGGGGTCGTGGCCGCCGCGATTAAGCCGTTCGATCTGCTTATCCGATAGATTCTTCACCAGCTCGAGCAAGCGGGGGTCAGAGCCGAAAAAATCCTGCCGCGTATAGCTGCCGGGCGAGACGGCATATTTCTGGTATTGGCCATCGGGGACCTCGCTCATGCGTTGAATGAGGAGTCCTTCCGTATCTTTTTGCAGCAAGGGATCCCAATCGGAGCCCCAAATTACTTTGATAACGTTCCAGCCGGCCCCGTTGAACACCGATTCCAACTCCTGGATAATGTGACCGTTACCGCGAACAGGGCCATCCAGACGCTGAAGATTGCAGTTCACCACGAAGATCAGGTTATCCAGGTGCTCGCGAACGGCGACACCGACGGCCCCGAGGCTTTCGGGTTCATCCATTTCCCCATCGCCGAGAAAGGCCCATATTTTTTGATCGGACGGTTCGATGAGACGCCTGTTTTCAAGGTAGCGATTGAAGCGGGCCTGGTAGATGGACATAATCGGCGCCAGTCCGACCGAGACGGTGGGATACTGCCAAAAATCGGGCATCAATCGGGGGTGAGGATACGAAGGCAGACCGCCTTCCGGCAGAAGCTCGCGGCGGAAGTTTTCGAGGTCGAAGCCGCTAAGCCGCCCTTCAACGAAGGCCCGCGCATAGACTCCCGGGCTGGCATGCCCCTGAAAATAAACAATGTCGCCCGGGTGCTTTGGCGTTTTGGAACGGAAAAAATGATTGAAGCCGACCTCGAAAAGCGTCGCGATCGAGGCATACGTTGAGATGTGGCCGCCGATGCCGCTTTCATGCTTGTTGGCACGAACCACCATGGCCATGGCATTCCATCGGATAATGCTTTTAATGCGGCGTTCAATCTCGCGGTCGCCCGGATAGGGAGGCTGGCGATCCGGCGGGATGGTATTGATATACGGGGTCGTGGTCCCGCGATGGATGGTGACGCCATAGCGGCCGCTGTGGTTTTCCAGCATTCGCAAAAGCTGGCCGACGCGGTCGGGCCCTTGAGATTGGTAGATATTATCCAGGGACTGGAGCCATTCGATATTTTCAAGTTCAACCAACTGCTGAGATTTACCGGCCATAGTCGAGGTCTTTCCATTGCATGGGTTTGTGTCGTCAGGTTTTGCGGAGAACGCAGACGGATTCAGGTCTCAACAGGCGCAGTGCGAGGGTCTCAGAAACGGCGAACGTGTATTCATGCGGGGCCGGCCCGATAAAGGCAGTCATAAGGTCCTGGCCCAAAAGGATGTGCGCAAAGGCCTCTTTGGAACAAAGCAGGAGTCCGCCGGAATGGATGGCCGGTATTTTATAGATCCCATCGGTCACGATCTGGCGGACATGTTCGAAAATGGTCATGTTGCCTTCCGGATAGCGGCGGAAAAGCTGATTGTACAGATCCGCGGCAAGGCCAAGTGCGTAAGGGCCGTGAAATCCCGCACGATCCAACAGCGTAGCGGCCTGGATGATATCCTCGACCGCCGTATTCAGTTCGTTCCACGATTTCAGATTATAGGAAAGAGCGCCCTCGGCATTGAGCAGCCCCTTGGTCCAGGTGGAATCCGAGCCGTTGAAGATCAATTTGTCCTCTTGTACCGCGCAATCGATGGCCGCATCGGCCGCCGCCGACAGGTCGATGGGAAGACCGGACTGTTCGAAGGCCGCGATATCTCTTATCGGAACGGAAAACTGGCTGCTGATCATAATCAGGTGCGAGATCTGGCCGGCCATCATCACCGCCTTGCCGGTGGTTTTTTCATCGACTTGCTTGTCGCCGCCGGAAACAGCCTTAAGACCGAGGCCAAACGGACCTTTGACGGCCAGCAATCGACGTCCGCTCAATTGGCTCGACGCGGCGGCCACCACTATTTTGTCTATTTCCGTCCAGACAGCCGCGCTGAAAGGGGCATCGTCACGATGCAGAAATTTATCCGACACAAAGCACCTCCTATCGTACAAGGGTCCATATTTCTTTATGCAGTTTTCAGAGTACCTATCGTAGGCACCGGATTCGCGACTTCCGGGGGGGACTGCTGATTCTTGGCCTCGGGTCCGCCGGCCTGCATTTCGTCCACTTCTTCAGCTCCCTGCGCGATGAAGGCGGCCTCATCGTGCAGCAAAATGGTTAATAGGCGCTGGAACTCCCCGGCGTGGACGCGCTCCTCGTTGGCGATGTCGCGAAGCACGATTTTTGCCAGGTTGTTGTCTGTCGCGTCGGCCTGCGCCTCGTAAAGATGGATCGCTTCCTCTTCCGAGGCCAGGTCTATCCGCAGGGCGCGGGTCAATTCGCTAAGCGTCAATTTTCGGCCCGGCGTCATTCCGCTAAAAGGATTTGCAAAGTCCGGCATAAACGTGAATTCCTTTCCGTTTCGAGAGCTGATTTGCACAGCGATCAGTTTACGTTCATCCCTGTTTTGTAACGTATGGTCGGCCTAAAGAAAACTAAGAGATTGCCTTAATGTAGTCGGGGCAAATACTGAGGAGTTTCTTTCAGGCAAGGCAAGGATGGGATTCAGGCTTTTGCCCATTGTAAACATTTGCTGAGGCAATAGGATACGGCTTATAAATGAAACCTTGTTCGAAAGGAAGAACGATGGAGATGCCAGAGGTACAATCGTGCGATGTGCTTGAATGCGCTTACAATAAACAGCGGCAATGCCATGCGCTGGCGATCACGGTCGGCGACAGCGGCAAGCCTCGCTGCGAGACTTTTTGGGCTGGCAAGGGCGGCAGTTCAGAATCCGACGCAGGCGATTCTTCAAAAACCTCGCATGTCGGGGCCTGTCATACCAGCGATTGCGAGTACAACGAACGGCTTCAATGCAGCGCACCGGGCATCCGTGTGGGCTATCAAAACGAGAACCCCAACTGCCTGACTTACGAGCCGTCGCTGGTCCAGAGTTCTATTTGACAGCTTTGATGATGGCTTTGCAGAATTCGGGCAGGTCCAATGGATTGCGCGAGGTAATTAGGCTGCCGTCCACGACCACGGACTGATCCTTGAAGGTTGCGCCGGCATTGACCACGTCGTCTTTGATGGATTGGTAACAGGTGACGGTTTTGCCCCTTAGAATGCCGGCGGAAACAAGGACGGAGCCGGCGTGACAGATGGCCGCCACAACCTTGCCCGCTTCGAACATTTTCCTGACGAATTGACTCATCGCCGGCGTGCGGCGCATCATGTCAGGGGCATAGCCGCCGGGAACAATCACCAGATCGAAATCGTCGATCTTGGCAGCGCCTATGTTGACCTCTTCCTTGGCCGGATAGCCTTCTTTGCTGGCATATTCCTTCTTCTTGCCGGGACCGACGAATACGGTTTCAATTCCTTCTTCCCGGAGCCTGAGGTAGGGGTACCAGGCTTCCAGAACTTCATAATGATCTTCGATCAATATAGCGGCTTTCATTTTAGTCTCCTAATCTGTTCAGAATCTACAGTGTTGAAAGCAGGTTGTCAAGATCTCTCACGTTTGCGACAGGAGTTTGACAGGTGTAATTTTGGCAAATATATACTGCCGGAACATTGTTGAGCAAACCCAGGTTACGCAGAGAAGGATTTATTTCATTCAGCAGCGAATCACGCGAGGTCGCAGTTTTGAGCATCCTTACGGCACGAGGCAGGAAATGACCGGAAAGGCAATGGATGAATGCGGCCGCAGCCGGGTCGTGCCAAGGGCCGGCAATGACAATTTCCTGCCTTGGACCAATATAAAAATCCGCGGCAATCAGCATTTGGCCCATCGCGGAACCGTGCTCCTGCATGTCCGCGGCGAATGCAGAGAGGGTTTTCCGCGCATGCTCAAAATACGAAGCGCGGGACGTTAATGCCGACAGCTTCATCAGGGCCGCGGCGGCGATCGAATTGCCGGAGGGCAAAGCGCCGTCATAGCGCGGTTTTTGCCGGACGATCAAGGCGTCTGTATCGGAGCCTGTAAAGAAGAAGCCGCCATCCTCCTTATCCTCAAACAGGACCAGCATCTCATCGGCAAAGACGATCGCTTCGGACAGCCAGCGCGGATCGAAATCAGCTTGGTAAAGATCCAGCAGGCCATTGGTCAAAAAGGCGTAATCCTCCAGAAAGGCCGGCTGCGCGGCACGGCCGCCGGCAAAGGAACGTCGTAATCGCCCCTGGACAACAAGATCTTCCAGAAGCAGGTTCGCCGCGCGTTGGGCGGCCTCACATAAGGCGGGATCCTGAAGAACGATACTTCCATAGGCCAGGGCAGAGATCATGAGGCCGTTCCAGGCGGTAATGATCTTTTCGTCGCGCCGGGGGCGAACGCGCCCTGCACGGTGTTCAAAAAGCCTTTGGCGGCTTCGGGCGAGCAGGGCTTCGATCTCGTCGGGCCGCACGCCCGCATCTTGAGCCGCCTGAGCGAGGTTCTTGACTCGGTGCAAGATGTTTTTGGATTCGAAATTCCCTTGCGGCCGAACCTGGTAACAGGCGGCAAAAAGAGGCCCATCCACGGGGCCGAGAATGGACATGATCTGCTTATAATCCCAGAGGTAAAATAATCCTTCCTGTCCCTGGCTGTCGGCGTCTTCGGCGGTATAGAATCCGCCGGAAGCGTCAGTCAGATCGCCAAGGACATACCCAAACACATCCTTTGCCATTTCAGCATATTGAGAATCATGGGTGATCTGAAACATTTGAAGACAGACCCCGGCGATGAGGGCCTGGTCGCTGAGCATCTTTTCAAAATGCGGGATGTGCCATTCACGATCCACGCAATAGCGATGAAAGCCCCCGCCCAGATGATCGCGGATGCCGCCGGCGGCCATGGCCTGCAGCGTTTGGGCAACCATGGTCAAGGCTGTCTCGTTTTTGGTGCGCTGATGATAAACGAGCAGAAAAGACAAAAGTGAAGGCTGGGGAAATTTGGGAGCCTGGCCGAAACCGCCGAATTCAGGATCGAATGCCTGCTGCAGTTGGTCAAACGTCTTGTGCAGCAGCGTTTCGGACACCGCGCCAGCGGGCGGCCGCGGGCCCTGGATGGCCTGCTCAATCGTCTGCTGTGTGATTTCCATGATCTCGCCGCGTCGCTGAACCCAAACATCGTGCAGGGCCGGCAGCAGATTGGCAAAGCCGAGTCGTCCGGCGGCATCCTTCGGCGGAAAGTAGGTCCCGCAGAAGAAAGGTTTGCCATCGGGCGTCATAAAGATGGATAGCGGCCAGCCGCCGCTGCCGGTCATCGCCTGTGCCACGTCCATATAGATCGCGTCCAGATCGGGCCGCTCCTCGCGGTCCACCTTGACGGAAATAAAAAAAGCGTTCAAAAGAGAGGCGATCTGAGGATCCTGGTAACTCTCTTGCTCCATGACGTGGCACCAGTGACAGGCCGAATAGCCGATGGAAACAAAAACAGGCTTATCCTCCGTTCTAGCGCGATCGAAGGCCTCCTGGCCCCATGGGTACCAATCGACCGGGTTTTCGGCGTGCTGGAGCAGGTAAGGACTGGTTTCGTGAATCAGCCTGTTTGCCGTTCGTACCATAAGACACCTGTGCTCGACAGTTTTTAGGTTTTACGTTCGGACGAACACAAGGGTTGCCAGATTCGGGAAATAGAAGAAAAAACAGGTCGTCCGATGCGCCATGGAAACAAAGGGTTTTGCCCAGGCCGCTGAAGTGAATTACATCTTGACGGGATTGCACAGGTTTTTTTCTTGGGCCGCCACCCTGCCGCAATTGCGGCACCAGTATTTGCCGTTCTGGACTAGCGCCTGGTACTCTTCCGAGTTACTCACGTGAAATCCGAGCGTGGTCAGATAGCATAGGTGCTTATCATGGCCGGGATGCGGCGTTTTTGATTCAGACATTGCATGTTCTCCCTGGTCTCGAGGTTATGCAGCGAACGATCTTCCAATCCCTTGTAAATACAAGACTAGACCGTGCAAGGATGTTGGAGCGGCTGACTCTCTGTTTCGGTATTCTTCTCGGGGCTCCTGAAAAAGGCACCGATTTCTTTGCGGTAAACGGGTATATGACGGGGCGCAGAAATACCCACCCTGACTTCATTTCCGTTGATGCGCGTGATCTTCACTTCAATGCCTTCCCCAATGATAATACTCTCATTTTGTTTCCTTGTCAGCACGAGCATATTGGCATCCTTTCAATGAATAGCGCCAGAGCGTTTCAGGCCAGGTACTTCATAAAGATTTCTTTGTTCCAGGCCAACTGTGTTCCCGCTCCCTCAACGGCGGCGATCAAGAGGGCCTCGGTGATCATTTCCTTTGTCGCCCCGGCCTCCAGGGCGGCGCGGATATGCGTCTCGGTGCAATGTGAGCAGCGAAACACGCAGGCCAATGCGACCATCAGGAGTTCTTTTGTAACGCGATCCAACACGCCTTTGGTCTTGCAGTTCTCATAGAATTCTTCGAAAGGTTTTCCCAGTTCCGGCGAGTTGGCCACATACCATGGACTTTTAGAAGTATTCATATCGTTCCATTTCAACGGGACAGGGACAAGTATTTGCTGCGATAAACGGGGGCAACCAGTGCAAAGGGTTCATCAACGTGAATATCCATATCATCTGGTCCATTTCGTGAATTATGCTGTTTATTTTTATAGCGTAAGTTTTAAGGGGGGACAGGCGAATGTGATAGTAGGGAAAAGGCTTAAACAGGCTGGGAAAAAAACACAATGCGATTAAGAGGACCTTTTTACTCGTGTCTCAAGGATTCGATCGGGTCCATATTGGCAGCATGGTAAGCCGGGTACAACCCAAATGTCAGCCCAATGCCGGCTGAAATGCCAAACGACAAGATCATGGCTTCCGGGGTAATCACGGTCGGCATCTTGCCGAAAACTGTGACCAAAATCGGAATGCATGCTCCCAAGGCCATTCCCAAAAGACCGCCGATCAGGGTCAACAGAACGGTCTCAGAGAGAAACTGGATCACGATGTCCTTCTTGCGCGCACCCAAGGCCCTTCGAATGCCGATCTCGCGGGTGCGTTCACTCACGGTAGCCAGCATGATGTTCATGATGCCGATGCCCCCAACCAGCAGCGAAATAGCCGCGATCGAACCCAGAACGATACTGAAAATGCGTTTGGTGCGGGCCGCCTGGCGCAACAATTCCAGAGGCACAATGATCTGGTAATCCTTCTTTTTGTGAAACTGCTCGAGCATGGAGGATAAGACATCGCGCGTCGGAATGACGCGTTCCATCGCAGGAACCTTGATCGTGATCTCGCTGAGCTCGACCTTTTCACCGCTGGAACCGGTACTGCCGCCGAACTGGATCTGGGTTTCGCCGATCCGGCTCTTCATGGTGGTGATGGGGATGTAGATCTTGCCGTTTACGCCGGAGCCGCGGGTATTGCGAGCAAACTCCTGCTTGTCTTCCTGCGACGCGACCGCCGCTTCGCGGACGATCCCCACGACCAGGTAGTATTCGCCGGCGATCTTTAGCTGCTGACCGATCGGATCGTCAACGCGAAAAAGGATATCCAGCAGCATTTCATCGATCACGCAAACAGCTTGGTTGTAGTGCAAATCCAGCGGGCTTAAAAAGCGGCCCATGCGAATCTCGATGGGCACAAGTTCAGGATACCAGGCCACGGTCCCGACCAGTTCGGCAGTGACTCGGCGACTGCGATACTGGGTCTGCTGGGGCTGGCGGCGCACCGGGACAACCACCTGCGCATCGGGGATGGTTTCCCGAAAGCGTTCGGCATCGTCATAGCGCAAGCCGTACTCCTGGATGGTCTGGCCGCTGTCGGCGTCGCCAATCTCGATATCGGGCGGCTTGACCGTTTTGATGATGATATTGGTGCTGCCCAGGTGAGCGATTTGCTCCTGGGCCTGCTGACTGGCGCCTTCGCCGATGGCGAGCATGGCGATGACGCTGGAGACGCCGAAAACGATGCCGAGCATGGTCAGGCCGGAACGCAGCCGATGCATCCACAGACTTCGCAGGCTGACCTGGACCACGCCTGTCATGCGTTCGAGCATGCCGGCCCCCTTTCCGCGACACGTTCGACGCGGCCATCGAGCAGGTGCACCGTCCGATGCGTGCGGGCGGCCACGTTTTCATCGTGCGTAACGACAATGATGGTCTTGCCCTGGGCATTCAGTTCGTCCAGCATTTGCAGGATCTCGGAGCCGCTTTTGCTGTCGAGGTTTCCCGTGGGCTCATCGGCCAGGATGATCAAAGGGTCATTAGCCAGCGATCGGGCGATCGCCACGCGCTGCTGCTGGCCCCCGGAAAGTTCAAAGGGCCGATGATGCAGGCGGTCGGCCAGGCCGACGCGATCGGCCAGCATCATGGCACGCTGATGCCGCTGGTGCTTGGGGACCTGCTGATAATACATGGCGACTTCAATATTCTCCAGGATGTTGAGCTGGCTGATCAGGTTGAAGGACTGGAAGATAAAACCGATGCGCCGGCCCCGAATGGCTGAAAGCTCGTCATCGGAAAGCAGCGCAATATCGTGTTCGCCCAGCATGTAACGCCCGCCGGTCGGTTTGTCCAGACAACCCAGGATATTGAGCAGCGTGGACTTGCCGGACCCGCTGGGCCCCATGATGGAAACATATTCCCCCTCGTAGAAGGCCATATCGAGCCCTTTTAGAACGGACAATTCCTGGTGAGGCAGGTAATAGGCCTTCTGCAGGTTCTCGATGCGGACGACAGCCTGCCGCGAATTATTCGGCTGCGGACATGGCATGATCAGCTATTGTCCCCCTGGCCTTGACTCTGCCTCGTCGGGACGGCAGCGCCGGCGTCCTCAGAGGACCGCATGCGGCCCTCCCGGCCTTCGCCTCTCGGCCGCCGCATCTGCCCCTCCATGCGCATGGGACGATCGCCCGGCGATTCCATGCCGCCTGCCTGTCGCCGCTGCATGGCCCTGTCAAAATCGGGCCGTCCCGAGGCGCCGTCCTGAGCGACCGTTTCAGGCTGTTGCGGCGGCTGCTCATTTACGGCCTCTTCCGGTTCGGCCGCGGCCTGATCCGAATCTGCCATATCTGCCTTGGCCGTCATGGGCCGCTCCGAAGCGGCACGAATATCCCCCAGCAGGCGCGGCGGATTCAGCAGGACCTGCTGGCCCTCGCTGAGGCCGTCGAGGACCTGTATAAAGCGATCATTAAACGCGCCCGTCTGGATGGGGATCTCTCTGGAACTTCCGCCGCTGACCAGGAAGCATACCTTGCGGCCGTCACGATTGGCGACCGACTGCACGGGGATGCTGAGAACATCGCGCAGCTCGGCAACCAAGATCTCCACCCGCGCACTCATGCCGGGTTTGATCTGAGGATCGACATTCTCGATCGATACCTCGGTGGTATAGACCTTCAAATCCGGATTGCCGAAGAACGACGCCTGGTCCGGCAGAGGCGCTATCTTTTTGACGTTGCCCAAAAAGATCTTGTCAGGCTGGGCATCCACGACAATGCGGACCGGCTGGCCAATCCTGATCTTATCAACGTTGGTTTCATGCACCTTGACATCGACATCCTTCTCTTCGGCATTCGTGATCGTCATGATGGTTTCACGTTCTCGAATCTGCTGGCCCACTTCGATGTAGCTGCGCGAACCTCCAAACCGGCCTCGGCTGCCGGAGGCATAAATGACCAGGCCGGGAACCGTTGCCCGCACGGTACAGGCCGCAAGCTGCTGCGTAAGTTTTCCCAGACGTTCCTTGCTCAACGTATAACGGGCCTCAGTACTCTTGACCTTGGCTTGCGCCTGGGCCAGCTTGGAGCGAGCCTGAGCATGCACGCGCTGCAACTGGCGCTCTGCCTCCAGGAATTCACTGAACAGCCTTTCGGCTTCCTTTGGAAATTCGTAACGGATGAACAGGTCCAGCGCCGTTTTCGCCTGGTCCCAGCGGACCTTGAGCCGATCCGAGTTCAATTGCGCCGTTTCGAGCTCGGAACGCGATTCGTACTGCTTTGCATACAATTTTCGCGTCCAGTCCAGATCGATCTGCGCTCGTTTAAGCTCCTGTTCGGCCAGCGTGATCTCTGAACCGAGATCGCGCAGCTTCTGGAGCGATTCGCCGCCGAGCTGGTTGGGGTCATTGATGAGCGCGGTCACGTCGAACTTAGACTGCTCATTCGGGTCGTACTTGCGCACGGCCTTTAAGGCGGTGGTTTCACCCAGGTATTTTTTGAGATCCATCAGGCCGAACTTGACGGTCATGAGGCCCGCCTGAATATCGGAGTCATTCTGATTGATCTGAATATCCAGCGATTCCCGGGCCTCCGTGAAATCCGCTTCTGCCGAATTAAAATCGATCTCCTGCTGGTTGACGCGATCGGTCAGCTCCGACGCATCCAGTTCAAGAATGACGCGGCGGTTGTCCACATCCTCCCGTGAGAGATACGTCCCTTCGGGAACAATGCTGACAATGGTGGTTTCTCCCTCGACCTGCGATTTGATGTCAACGGAGTTGCGGGCCTTGATGGTCCCGCCTTCGGCCACGCTCATGACCAGGTCGCCCTTCTTCACCGAGTAGGTGCTGAGCCCCTGTTCTGCCGTATCGCCGTTTTTGCCGGAGTACTTGAGAAACGCAACTCCAACCAGCAATAAGCACAAAAGCCCAGCCGCTAAAATAATTGTTTGTTTTGATCTTCGAGTGGTTCCCATAATCCATCCGGTCTGATTTTAAGCAATTCAATATCGCGATAAAATGACAGCTTGGCGATCATGTAATCGACCAAGGTCGCTGTTGTTTCATTCTGGGCCGAGAGCAAGGCATCCTGCGCTTCCAAGAGGTCGCGCGCCTGGGCGCGGCCGGCCTCGAACAGCATGGAGGCGCTTTCGACGCGCCGTCGCGCCAAATCGAGACTGATCTTCTGAATGCCGTAACGCCTGGCCGCTTCGATCAGGCCCCGATAAGCGTTTCGAACTTCCAGCTTGACCTCGTCAACCGATTGCTGGTATTGGCGCTGGGCCTGCGTGTAGGCGATCTGGGCCCGGCGAAAGGCATTCCGCTCGCTCTTCTGGTCCAGCGGCAATTCCAGTTCCATTCCCACGTCGTATGAGCCTTCATGAAACTGCAGCCGCGCAGCATCGGTCGGTTCCGTGGATCGAATGGCGCTGCTGCCGACCAGATCGAGCCTGGCCCGCAGGGCATCAATAGCAACGTCCACCTTGCGGCGGGCATCATCGACCTGGTCATAGGAGGAGGCCAGGTCAAGCCGCGAGGCCAGGGCGGTCTGAACGGCGTCCTCGACCGGGAAATTGGGTTCGACGATCTGCATCGAGGCGATTTCGACCAGCATGTTTGGATCCAACTGCATTGGCCGATCGACGGGAGTCGCCAGGTCCAATTTGAAATTGTCAAGCGCCTGCTCATAACTTCTTTGGGCACGCGCCAGGTTATCGCGCGCCTGAAGCATCTGCTGCTCGGTTTGGGCCGCTTCGATCGGCGGGACGCGGCCGGCTTCGGCTCTCATCCGGGCGCGCTCATAGGAAAGCGTGAGGCTTTCATAGTTGCTTTCGGCATTGCCTACGCTGTCCAGCGCCTCGAGCACGCGGAAATAGCCGCTCACGATGTTGACGACAAACTCCTTGCGGAAACGATTGAAGCCGCGAATCTCATACAGCAGATTTCGCTCAGACTGCGTAAGATTCTCCTGAACAACCTGGCGTGAACTTCCGCGCAAGAGCGGCTTTGCGATCCCGGCGGTAAGAACGGATCCAAGGGATGTGCGCGGATCGCCGGTCAAAAAACGAAGCCAGTCGGTGGTGATGCCGGCGCTGATCTGTGTTCCATCGGCCAGCAGCTTGTCGAATCCGAATCGTCCGCCGGCATTGAGGCTCTCATCGTCGGCGTCGCGTGAATAACCGGCGTCAAAGGTTCCAAACCAATGAGCCGCAAATTCCCAGCGATCCAGTGTCAGATCCAGGCCGGTGGCATAGAGCGATTCTTTGCGGGCCTGGTAATCGCGACTTCGCGCGGTGGCGATCGCGACGGCATCCGCCAAAGTCAACCGCCCTTCCGGCAGCCAGTTGGGGTCCAAAACAATAGAGCCGGCGGCCGGCTCAACGTCGCTGATCCGGTAATTGACCATTGTGCCGTGTTCGGGTTTCCATTTTTGATCAATGGCTTTATATACTTCTTCGTCCGCCTGCTGCTTGAATTCCTGCGGCGTCTTACAACCGCTGAGAAATGCCGCAATAACAACCGTGACGAAAATAGCGATACTGGAACTAATTTGTTTTCTAACGCCAGGGCACATCCGTGATCGTTGGTCCTTTTTAACCGTATTAAAGCAAGTATTGCATTATTTAACTTATTGGTTCCGTATTTTATTGCAGCATGAGTCAATATTATCTAACTCGTTCAGGCTTCATAATTTATTGTGGAAAGCTAATCCTTGAAGTTACACCAAAAAGCCCAAAAAAGCAAGTGCGGGGCAGGATTTGCCGTTATTGATCCAACTCGAATCGCCGCAGCCACAAGTCAGTTTCGTGGTCGGTCAGGCCATGGCGTTTTTGGAACGGTTCGGGGGCCGGTCTTTTGCGTTCCTTTTCCAACTGTGAAAGCAGTTTTTGCCAGAATACGTCGGCCCTGACAGGAGCAGCTTTTCTTTTGGCGGCGCTTGCCTGGACCCGCCGATCAGAGCTGATCACAACGAGGCTTTTGGGGGCGGTATTGTCTTGTATTTTCTGTTCGATCACAGAGTCGGCATCTGTCTTGTCGCCGGAGAAGAGTACTTCCAGGCAAGGCATCCCGCCAAATGCGCTTTTGTCCGAAGGTCCAATGCCGTCAAATATCACATGACCGTGATCGCGTACGGCCTTGAGGTAGTCCGACAGAGCGCGGCACATCTGCACATCCGTGAAGGAGGCAAATTCTTCCATCTTCTGGAGCATGCGAAGCAGATTGTAGCCATCGAAAAGGTACGGCATTCAGCTTAGTACTCAAAAAGCGGGTAGTCCCTGAGTCTGGGCTCGCCGGCGACGCCATAGAGTTTCCAGTACGGCGAACTGACCGGGTCCGCCCTATCGGCCGATTTGGGCAATTGGTAGGCAAAAACGAGGCTATAGCCTTTTTGCGCCATGCAGTTGTTCATCGCCTGCACGTCCGCCTGGCTCATGGCATTGATGGCAGTCTGCCGAAGAATGCCTTTGAAACATTCCTGGTGATCGGCCTGGGCCTGCTGAATGGACATGCCGGGCTGGTACCAGTATTGCACGCACCCGTTCAGCAGAGAAACGGCCAGGAATAAGACCAAGATCCGAACCATTTTCATAATTCACTCCTTTGTATTATGTTGCCGCCCGATAGCGAATTTCGCCGGCGACAATCGTGTACAGAACTTTACTTTTCAATTTCCAGCCGATGTAGGGACAATTTCGGCTTTTCGAGAAGAAGCGATCCGCATCGACGGTCCATTCGACATCGGGATCGATGATCGCGACATCCGCGCGGTCGCCAACGGCCAGGCTTCCCTTATCGACACGGATCACCCCGGCCGGACGCCATGTCAGCATCGCCAGCATCTGGGACCAGTCGCAAATCCCTTCGTCGATCAGGGCCTTGCGATACAATGGCAACGCACATTCCAGCCCTGCAATGCCGCAGGGCGCCGCCAAAAACTCTAACTCTTTCTCGCTTTGCAGATGCGGTGCGTGATCGGTCGCCAGCGCATCGACGAGGCCTTCCTGCACGGCATTCTTCAAGGCGTCCACATCCTTTTGCGTGCGCAGCGGCGGATTGACCTTGTAGTTGGTATTATAATCGCTGACGGATTCCTCGGTCAAAAGCAGATGGTGCGGCGTAACTTCACACGTAACCGGCAGGCCTTCGGCTTTCGCCTGGCGGATGATCCTGACCGATCCGGCGGTAGAAATATGCTGGGCATGGTATCGAATACGGGTCTTCTTGATAAGCTGGATATCGCGCCAGAGCATCATCTCCTCGGCCAGCGGATCAATGCCGGGCAGGCCGAGAACCGTTGCCTTGTAACCGGCATTCATCGCGCCATGGCGAGCCAGGGACTGGTCCTCGCAATGCTGCGCAATGACGACGTCGAACATAGAGGCATATTTCACGGCCCGCAGCATCACGCCGGTGTCCTGCACTCCGCAGCCGTCATCGGTAAAACCGATCGCTCCGGCCAGGGACATCAGACCGATCTCGGCCAGTTCCTTGCCGGCACGATCCTTGGTGATGGCGCCCATCACATAGATAAAAGTCTTGCGTGCCTGACGTCCCATGCGATGCACAAATTCGACGGCGGTCGCCTCATCGACCGGCGGGTTTGTGTTGGGCATGCAGACCACCGAGGTAAAGCCGCCCGCGACGGCGGCGGCCGAACCGGAGGCAATGGTCTCTTCCTCTTCATCGCCGGGCTGACGGAAATGGACATGCAGATCGATCAGCCCCGGCGTGACGATCTTGCCCGAGGCGTCGATGACTTCCGCGTTGGGCGATGATAATCCCTTGCCGATCCGGCAAACACGAAAATCGTCGATCAGGATATCCGTGACTGTGTCTACCGAATTCTTAGGGTCGATCAGCCGGCCGTTCTTTATCAGGATTTTCTGCGATACTGGTTTTGCCATGTGTCTTGGTCTATCCTTCCAGCGTCGAAGCCTGTGTCACGAGGAATAAAACGGCCATGCGGACCGCAAGACCGTTGGCCACCTGCCTGAGAATCACACTGTTGGGTCCATCGGCGACTTCCGACTCGATCTCCAGCCCGCGATTGATGGGGCCCGGATGCATGACCAGAATGTCCTTCTTGGCCCGCTGCATGCGATCCATCGTCAATCCGAAAAAGTGCGAGTACTCGCGGACGGAGGGGAAGGGATTTCCGCCCAGCCGCTCAAACTGGATCCGCAGCATATTGATAACGTCGAGTTCTTCGATCACCGCATCGAGATTGTACGACACCTTGACGGGCAGATCGCATACGCTGGCCGGCATCAGCGTGGGCGGACCAATGAGCGTCACCTGGGCTCCCAGTTTGGTCATCGCGTAAACGTCGCTGCGCGCCACCCGTGAATGCGCGATGTCGCCGACGATGCCGATCTTCAGCCCTTCGAGGCTGCCGCGCATCTGGCGGATCGTATAGACATCCAGAAGGCCCTGCGTGGGGTGTTCGTGATAGCCGTCGCCGGCATTGACGACGCAGGCGTTGATCGAACGGCTCAGCAGTTTGGGCGCGCCGCCGGCGCTGTGGCGAATGACAACAATATCGACGCCCATCGCCTCGAGATTACGGGCCGTATCAATGAGGGTTTCCCCTTTGCTGACAGAACTTGAGGTTTTGGTGAATTCGATGACGTCGGCACTGAGGCGGCTTGCCGCCAGCGTGAAACTGTTGCGGGTCCGCGTGCTGTCCTCAAAAAACATATTGACCACCACCTTGCCGCGCAAGGTCGGGGCCTTTTTGATCGAGCGGGTGCTGAATTCTTCAAAGCTTTTGGCCGTGTCGAGAATGAGTTCAATTTCTTCGCGCGTCAGGTCGCTCAGACCGATCAGGTGCTTATGCGTCCATTGTGTTTTTCGGCCCATTTGCCCTCTCAATTACTCTACAATGACCCGATCTTCATTATCCGTCTCCTTGAAACGCACACGCACCGATCTTGCGGGGTCGATATCCGCCTGCAACGCGATGTAATCGGCGCAAATCGGATATTCGTGCCGCCCCCTGTCAACCAGTACGGCCAGCCGCATCATGCGGGGCCGTCCGAAATCGGTCAGCGCGTTCATCGCAGCGCGGACGCTGCGTCCGGTATAAAGCACATCATCTACAAGAAGAATGAGTTTATCGGTGATGTCAAAGTTGATCTCGGTCGTTCGAACACGCGGCGGCGCGCCCTTGGCGCGGTTGAGATCGTCACGGTAAAGCGTGATATCGAGGGTGCCGTTCAGGACGGGATATGTAAAATGACCCTGAAGCGCCTTGATGAGGCGCTGAGCCAGGATCTCGCCGCGACTTCGGATACCAATGACGGCAATTTGCGTTTTGGAGGGAATATCGGACTGAATTAACTCGGCTAAGCGGGCAACGGCCTGGCCCAATTGTTTCTCGTCGAGCAATATTTCCATTAATGTATCTTTATTTGCTTCTTAATTTTAGGTTTTTTTGAAGATGTTTTATGACGAAATCTACTTTAACGAAGAGTATAGCATTAAAACGATGTAAAGCAAGAACCAATATGCTGCAGAATTACAAGCAGAGGCGCTGATTTTATTGGAAAAAGGGGCGCGGTTTCGATTATACTGTTTTCGAAGGCTTTAAAAAGGGAGACATGAAGTCTTGTTAAGGCAGGCATTAAAGACTGTACAATTCGTGCGACGCGTTCTGGGGCGCGGGATCATCTATGCCGCAGCAGGCCTTTGCGGCATTGTCGCCAGCGCTGTCGGGGCAGATGCGCCCAGCGGCGCCCCGCTGCAACCGGGAGCGCTGGAATACGCCGGCGTTTTCCAGTTGTGCCAAAATGAACCCAATCTGACCGGGCACGGAGTTCAGATCGCAGTGATCTGCGCAAGCCAAACCTATATCAATAACCGCCCGCAAAATGATTACCGCATCAACATGAGTCATAACAGTCTTTATGACGCCAACGTACAATTTACAGACGGCACGGACGGCGGGTTGGGCATCTCTTCACACGCCACCGCCATCGCAGGCGTGCTGGTGGGCATGGATGAATCGGCGCAGATGGAGGACGGAACTGTTTTCAATTATCGCGGCGCTTGTCCTGACGCCAACGTCACCGTTCATGAATTCTGGCGTTTTGTGATGCTGCACCTGTACGGCGGCCGGGGCTTTGAGGCGGACCTGGTAACGCTGAGCCTGGGGGAGATGTTTGAAACCTGGTGGACCCGCGCGATCGAACAGACCGCGGCCCGCAAAGACGTGCTCGTCATCGCCAGCGTCGGCAACGGAACCGACGTCTTAACGCCCAAGCCGCTCTACCCCGCAGCGGGTGCGAATGCGTTGGGGGTCGGAGTGGCGGATTCGCTGATCCAGAGCGATGGACGCATCCAACTGAGAAAATTCGGAGCCGTGACTCCAATGCACAGCAGCATGGGACCCACGGGCGATCTGCGGTGTAAACCTGACATCGTAGCGCCGGGGACAGCGCTTGTGCCATCGGCGGCCAACAGCAACCGCTACGAAGTCGTGCAGGACTGGACCTCTCTTTCAACGCCGATCGTGTGCGGAACGGCCGCCCTGCTGCTGGAACAGGCCGAAAATAACCCGGTGCTTGGCAAGGCGATGGAGGGGGCAAGGGCCCTGGTGCTGAAGGCGGTGCTGATGAATTCGGCGCGCAAACTGCCCTACTGGCACAAGGGCATGCCGGCGGCGGATGACGATGCGGAGACGCCGCTGGACTACCTGCAGGGCGCGGGGGTTCTGGATGCGGCGGCGGCATTCGGGCAATTCACCGCGGGCCCGGCAAAGCCGGGCATTGTGACGGCCGCAGGATGGGACAGCCAACTGCTGACCAAAGGCGATTGGGGGTACGAATACGCATTCACGGCGGGCGAACCCAACAGCGTGATCACCGCAACAATTTGCTGGAATAGGGTTTACGCAGACGTTTATCCGTTCCGGCAGATCATTGAAGAGAACATGGATCTGCGGCTGGAGCTATGGGGCGTCGATGCGGGCGATCCCGGCAAAGAGACGCTTTTGGGCTACAGCGACAGCGTCAATGACAATGTGGAACATCTTTACGTGCCGTGCGATCCGAATTTCTTGAATTACGCGTTGCGCGTGCGGCTCAACGAGGCGTCCGCGTTTACGGGACGCCAGCGTTTCGCGGTCGCCTGGTCCATGGGGCCGGATCGGCAGAACAATGACCCCTTGTGGGATGATGTCAACGGCGATGGAACGGTCGATCCAACCGACGGGCTGACCTACCTCATGCTGGAACAAAACCTGATCGAGCCCGTTGATTCCGGCACGATCGAGCAAATGCTGAAGCTGACTCCTGAACGAACCGCCCTGCTCAAACAGAATTGGAGTACATGGAGGCAGCGGCTCGGTCATTATGCCCAGGGGACGGTTGAGCCGCAATTAAGCAGTGCTCTCTGAGCCGGCCGCGGCGCGTTCCTCTTTGGGCCTGGTTTTCCAGCGGCGATGAACCCACCAATACTGACTGGGGTCCTTTCGAATCAATTCTTCAAGTGAACGGTTATATTCCTGCGTGATCCATTGCAGCGGATTCTCCTGGTGCGCCCACTCAGACGGTTCAATGATGCGTCCGACTTCGATCTCAAAAAAGAATTCGCCGGGAACCTGCCGACACACGCCAATCACGATGGGCTTGTTGTATTGAAGCGCCAGCAGGCCGATGCTCTTATAGGAACTTGCCTTTCGCCCGAAAAAGTCAACGAAGACGCCTTTGCGTCCGGCGTCCTGATCGGCGATGAAGCACAAGGTCGCGCCCTGCTCGGCCAGGTCAACCATCAGATCGGCGGCCCCTTTTTTGTCGATGATCTTCTGGCCGTTGCGCTGGCGGACACTGTAGAGATAATCATTGATAAACCGGTTGTCCAGCGGCCGGGCGATGCTGTAGATGTTAAAGCCGAAAAGGCCCAGCGCATAGCCGATGATCTCGAAATTGCCGTAGTGACCAGTAAGCATCAAGAGGCCTTTGCCTTCCTGCATCATCCACTTGGCGCGTTCAATGCCGATCACCCTGGCGTATTGGCGCCAGTTATCCTTGCGCACAAGACGCGGCGTAAACAACAGGTCGATCACCAGCATGACGATGTGCTGAAACGATCGGCGGCCGATATCGCAGCGCCATGCGTCGTCCTTTTCCGGGAAACTGGCGCCCAGATTGTCCATCGCGCGCTGGCGGCCGCGATGGTAATACTTCCACATCAAATTGCCCAAAAAGCAGGCAAAACGCAGATTGTATCGGACCGGAAACAGGTACAGGATGAACAACAGGGCCCGCACCAGGGCATAACCGAGCCAATCCAGAACCAGGTTCCGCTGCTTTTTCTTTTTCTTTTTTGCGAGAATCACAGGCATAATGCTGAATCCATTTTTCCTTAAAGGACGATTATTATGCGGTAAAAATCTATATTGTCAAGCTTCGTTGACAGTGTTTGAGAAGCGGCTATAATGTCCTTTTAGTCGCCCTATAGAAAGGATAAGCACAATGGATCAGGAACATTTAAACGAATCCGAGACTTCGCCCCAAATGCCTCAACCGCCAAATCCGCCGGCTTATGAAACACCGCATCCCGGGGCCGCTGCCGGGGCCATTCCGCCGCCGGCCGACATCCCGGATTTCTCTTATGCCATGTACGATGCAGCGCCCAGGAAAAAGGGCTCCGGATGGAAAGTATTCTGGGGAATCGTTTTGGCTTTGTCCATTATCATGAATGGGTTCCTGCTGCTGGTGATCTTCGGGATGGGCGCCGCCCTGGCCGGCGGAGGAATAGCAAGGTCCCAGGACGAGGGCGTCGTGGAACATGTGCTGTTTGAAGGCGCCCGGTCCAGGAAGATCGCGATACTGACAATCTCCGGGATCATTGACGATCGGCAGGCAGACTGGTTTCGCCGACAAATCGAAACCGCCGAAAAGGATTCAAATGTCCGCGCTCTCATGGTACTGATCGACAGCCCGGGCGGAGCGGTTTCGTCCAGCGACCAGATCCATTACTATATCAGCCGATACAAAGAAAGAACGGGCAAACCGGTGTTGGCCTTTATGCAATCCATGGCCGCATCCGGCGGCTACTATTCGGCGGTCGCCTGCGACCAGATCATTGCAGAGCCGACCGTCATCACCGGTTCGATCGGGGTGATCATGAATCACCTGGTCATCAAGGACCTGCTGGAACAGAAACTGGGGGTCAACCCCGTCACTTTGAAGACGGGTAAACATAAGGATTGGCCCAGCATGTTCAACCAGCCCACGGATGAAGAAAAGCAGTACCTGATGGACCGGGTGCTGACGCCGGCGTACAACCGCTTCGTCCAATTGGTCCAGGAAGGGCGCAGCAAGTCATTGACCGAGGCGGAGGTCCTGAGCCTGGCGGACGGGAGCATCTTCACGGCGACGGAGGCCCTTGATAAAAAACTGATCGATCGCATCGGCTACATTGATGAGGCCAGGGAAATGGCCGAGGAGATGGCAAACATTTCAAACGCCTTGGTCGTGCGTTACCAGGAGGTATTCTCTTTCTGGTCGCTGCTTGGGGCCCAAAGCAAAAAGCAGTTCAGCATTGACAGCGAAATCCTGGAGAAGGTGACGTCGCCGAAACTGATGTACCTGTGGGACGGCAGGCCCTAGACATCAGAACCGCCTTGCCGTTCGTTTGGACCGCAGGCACTTAACGCGGGCCGGTATTTTATGCCCAGCATAATGATCGTCACGGCAACCAGAGGCATAATTCCGGCCATAACGAAGACGGGAGTGTAGGAAAAGCGGTCAACGATCGGCCCGGTCAGCAATGTGAACGCCATACCGCCGATGCTGCCGCCGGTGCCGCTTAGTCCGCTGGTCGAAGCAACCGCGTTGGGTTTAAAAACGTCGGCCGGCAGCGTCAATATGTTCGTGGCCCAGGAGGAATAGGCCAGCGTCGCAATACTGATGAAGACTAAGGTCATGGTCGCACTGTCCGCCAGCACCGCGGGAATGCCGGCCAGCATCGCAATCGCGCTTGCCAACATTACCTTCTTTCTGGCATCAACAGCAGGCATGCCGGACTTGACAAGATAGCTCGAGCTGATGCCGCCAACAAAGTTGCCTATGTCGGCAGTTAGAAACGGTATCCACACAAACAGGCCGATCATCTCAATGCTGAAATCCCGCTCGGCTTTAAAATACGCCGGAAGCCAGAAGACATAGAACCACCAGACCGGATCGGCGAACATTCGCGCAAACGCCAGCGAAAGAGTGTTCCTGTCTTTTAATAGATCCCGCCAGCGGCATGATCTCTCATTTTGCACAGGCTCCGTGCTGACTTTGTCTCCCTGTATGTAGGTAAGTTCTTCATGCGTTATATAAGGATGATGCTGGGGCAGTCGATATAACAACAGCCATCCGAGGAGCCAAATGAAACCAAGCATTCCGGTGGCCACGAAAGCCATCCGCCAATTCCACTGCACCGAGATCCAGACGATCAGCGGCGGCGCCAGCAGCGCCCCAATGCAGGAGCCGCTATTAAAAATGCCCGTGGCAAACGCCCGTTCTTTGACGGGAAACCATTCGGAGATGGCTTTTACTGAACCAGGCCAATTGCCCGCCTCGCCGGCTCCGAGCAAAAACCGGCAAATGGCCAACTGTGCGAAGGAGGTTATGAACGCGCTCAAAAGGGACGCCGCAGACCACCATGCAATCGCCAACGCCATTCCGATGCGTGTTCCAAGCAGATCGACGATCCTGCCAAATCCCGTCTGCATGAACATGTAGGCCAGCATGAAGGCAAAAACGATGTACGAATAATGCGTGTTGGTCAAACTGAACTCTTGCTGGATGATCGGCTGAAGAATAGACAGTGTCTGCCTGCTGAGGTAATTGATGACGGTGGCAAGAAACAGCAGACTCACGATCCACCAGCGAAGGTGCTTGATCTTAAATGTGAAATTCCTGCTCATCAGTCGATCTCACCCTTGATTCTTTCGCCGCAATATGAAAGAAAAGTCCTGATTTCCATTTGCCCAGGCCGGCATCGGCATAGAGCGACAGGATCAATTTGATCGATTTGGCCGCTTCCCGGGCGTCAAGTTCAAATGGCGTATTCTCGTCAACGCTTTTAAGGAAGGCCTGCACATTCCTTTTCAAATACAGCGTGTCAATATCCATTGGATTGCTGGCCCCGCCGGAACAGCCAGCAGACGCAGAACCAGGGACCTGCTCATCTTCAGGAAGTTTATCTCGGAAATCCCAGACGGTGAGACGATCATCGACGAGTACGGCGGTCCCATCGGAACCGGTGATCTCCAGGCGTTTGGGGCGGCCCGGCCATGAAGCGGTCGTGGCGTAAATCGTGCCCAGCGCGCCGTTGGCAAAACGCACTGCCGCCGCAAGCGTATCCTCGGCCTCGATGGCGTGCGCCAGTGTGCCGGCAAAAGATTTAACCTCGACAGGCTCGCCCATGAGGGCAATGAGCAGGTCGATCATGTGAATGGATTGATTCATCGTCGCCCCGCCGCCGTCGAGGCTCCATGTGCCGCGCCAAGTGCCGCTGTAGTATTCATTTGACCGCCACCACGGCACGGCTGCCGCGGCGTAAGTGATCCGGCCAAAACGCCCACGGGCGATCGCCTGGCGCAGATGCACAACAGCATCGATGAAGCGGTTCTGAAAGATGCCGCCGAGACGTGTACCGGCGGCCTGATGAGCGGCAATCATTTGGTTGACGCGTTCAAGGGTGATCTCCAGAGGCTTCTCACAAAGCACGTGCTTGCCCGCCGCTGCCGCCGCCACAGACGGCTCCATGTGGGCGCCGCTGGGCGAGGCCACGATGATCGCATCCACTTGCGGATCATCGACAATGGCTTGCCAATTCGCGTATGTCCTGGCGTGAAAACGAGCCGATAGCTGGGCGGCCCGGCCGGAACCGGCGTCACAGCAGCCCGCGAAAATCACGTTTGTCAGCTCAGAAAGAACCTGGGCATGCTTCTGGGCAATTGCGCCCGCACCGATGATGGCAATGTTATGTTTCTTCATCCGCTCTACTTTCAAGAAACTTCTTATACCATACGTTCTGCAATTGTTCAACGCATACCTTTAGTTTTCCCCGGTACCGCCGGCTTCCAGCCGGCATGCTATCGTGGCACGGGCGTCTCGCCCGTGTCTTTATTTGGTACAGCCGGCTTCCAGCCGGCATTCTTCATTCTTGAGTTCCTGTGTTCTTGTGTTCCTGCGTTCTTGTGTTCTTGTGTGGCACGGGCGTCTCGCCCGTGATTCAAAACTCTCCCCCTGACAAGGGGGAGAGTTTTGAATTGAGTGCCGCTATAGCATGCCGGCTGGAAGCCGGCGGCAGCGAGAGACGGGCGAGAACAGAAAAGCTAATTTTGCAGAAACTGAATTGTTACAGCGGCATCGAGCTGCATGAAAACGCCATCCTTTTTAATGGACTTTTCAACAGCCACTGTCCCTAATTAAAAAAGAAAAACCCCGCCGGGCCGGGAAGACACAGCGGGGGTTGGTATTTTTTATTTTCCTGAGGGCGTCTTTACTTGAGGGCGTCGGCAATTGCGCTGAGCAGGCTTTCCGGCTTGATCGGCTTTTCCAGGATCTGCTTGACCGGCAGCCATGTTTCATCCGGTTCAAAACCGAACGGCAAATTCATCTCCTTGCGGACGCCGGTAACCATGATAACCGGCGTTCCCTTGACTCCTTCGATGGATTGAAGTTCGCGGGCGACGTTAAACCCTTCATCCTTGGTGGTCATCATGACATCCAGCAGGATGACATCGGGCTTTTTGGCTTTGGCCTTCTCGACGCCCTCTTTGCCGTTGGAGGCCGATGTCAGGCTATAGCCGCGTGCCTCCAGCAGGTTGACTACCGATTCCACAAAATCATTGTCATCATCAATCACAAGCACTTTTTTAGCCATCTGACTCTCCTATTGATCAATTGCTACCCGATGTTGCACCATTTTATAACATAAAACGCGAACCGTGTCTTGCATTATTTCACAAAAAAAGGTCCTACGATTGCTTTTCCGCGTTTTGCTTTTCGGCCTTGCGATACTGATTGATAATGTCAACGGTCTTTTTGGCGTCCAATTCGCCATAAATTTTGTCGTCAATCATCATGACCGGGGCGATGCCGCAAGCACCCAGGCAGCGGGCCTCCTGAAGCGTGAAGAGCCGGTCTTCGGTGGTCTGGCCGACGGTGATCTTGAGTTCCTTCTTAACCGTATCCAGGACCTTTTCGGCACCCTTGACATAACAGGCGGTACCAAGGCAGACACTGACGGTGTGCTTGCCGATGGGGCTCAGATTGAAGTAATGGTAGAAGGTCGCCACGCCCCAGATGTGGGCGGTTGGGATCTGCATCTTATCGGCGACGGTATCCATGACCTCCCTGGGCAGGTAGCCGTAGAGCTGCTGGACCTTGTGCAGTACGGCGATCAGATACGAATCGGAGTGCTCGTTCTGCACGGCCTGCTCCATAAACGCGTTCAATTCATTCAATTTATCGGTTTCTACTTGTGTCATTGTCATAAACTCCGCTATTTCTCAATTCACGGGCGAGATGCCCGTGCTACATTTCCATCACGGGCAGGATGCCCGTGCTACTATTAACCATTCTTTGGAATAATACCCTTTGGCAGCTTGGCCTTGTAGTGCGTATGCAGGTACTTGTGCGAGACCTTGCTCAGCGGACTGTGGAGGAACTCTTTGTAGAGCTTCTGCACGTCCGGGTTGTCATGGCTTCGCCGGATGGTCTTGCCGCGGTCAAGATCGTACAGGGCCTGCGCCCGCTTCATCAGCGCGCCCTCGTCGAGCGGAATGGAGTTGGCCTGTGCGTAGGGCTGACCGCCGCCGCCGATGCATCCGCCGGGGCATCCCATGATCTCGATGAAGTGGTATCGTTCCGGGTCCTTGCGGACGGTATCGAGCAGCTTGCAGGCATTGCCCAGGCCATGGGCAACAGCGACGCGGATCTCCTTGCCATCAAGATCGATCTTGCCTTCCTTGATGCCTTTGAGGCCGCGAATGCTTTCCAGCTCGATATCGATCAGGGTCTGGCCGGTATAGAGTTCGTAGGCGGTGCGGATGGCCGCTTCCATGACGCCGCCGGTGACGCCGAAGATGGCGCCGGCGCCGCTGGACTCGCCCAGCGGATGGTCCGGCTCCTCGGGCTGGATATGCAGCAGGTCAATGCCGGCCGACTTGATCATCCACGAGATCTCGCGGGTGGTCACGACGATATCGACGCCGCGCATCCCGTCCACGAGCAGTTCCTCGCGAGCGGCCTCGTATTTCTTTGCGGTGCAGCACATGGCGGCCACGCTGAGGATCTTTTTCGGATCGACGCCGATCTTCTGGGCGAAGTACGACTTGGTCAGCGCGCCCTGCATCGACATCGGCGACTTGCAGGTCGAGACGTTCTCGATCAGGTCCGGGTAAAACTGCTCCAGGCACTTCATCCAGGCGCTGGAGCAGGAGGTGATCATTGGCAGCTTGCCGTTGTTCTGGACGCGTTCGAGGAACTCGGAGCCTTCCTCCATGATGGTCAGGTCGGCCGAGAACTGCGTATCGAAGACGTAGTTAAAGCCCAGCTTGCGCAGGGCGGCGATCAATTCGCCTTCCATGTTGCGTCCCGGCTCGATGCCGAAGGCCTCGCCGATGGCGGCGCGGACGGAGGGCGCAAATTGCACCACTTTGATCAGGTTGGGGTCATTGAGCTTTTGGAACAGGTCCTGGGTATAGTTCTTCTCCAGGAACGCGGCGGTCGGACAGACATTGATGCACTGGCCGCACGCGGTGCAGACGCTCTCGCCCATGGGCATATCGTACGCGGGCATCACCACGGTGTCAAAACCGCGGTGGGCCTGGGTAAGATTGTGCACCTGCTGGATCTCGGAGCACATGCGGACGCAGCGTCCGCAGAGGATGCATTTCTCCGGATCGCGAATAACGGCTTCGCTGGAGAGATCCTTGTCATAGACCTTGCGTTCGCCCTGGAAGTGGCGGGCGCGAATGCCCATGCTGGAGGCGAGGCGCTGCAGTTCGCAGTTGCCGTCGCGCTCGCAGACGTGACAGTCCAGCGGATGATTATCGAGGATGAGCTCGATAATATCGCGGCGGGCCTGACGCAGCTCCTGCGAGTTCGTATGGATCTTCATCCCGTTGGCGACGGGGTAGGCGCACGAGGCCACGTAATTGCGAGCGCCTTCGACCTCGACGATACAGACGCGGCAAGCGCCTTCGATCGACAGCTTGGGATGATAGCACAGGCGCGGGATATGGAATCCCAGTTTGTCCGCCGCCTGCATGATCGTTTGACCGGGATCGACCTTGTATTCCTTGTTGTTTATATAGATGGTAATCTGTTCAGCCATAATTTCCTCACGCTTTGCTAACCGCGTTGAACTTGCAGACATCGAAGCACTGGCCGCAGCGGATACACTTGGCCGCATCGATGACGTGTTTTTCTTTTCTTGCGCCTTCGATCGCGCCGGCGGGGCAAACCCGCTTGCACGCGCCGCATCCGACGCACCGTTCACCAATCGTATAACTGAGCATGGCGGCGCATTGTCCGGCCCTGCACTTCTTCTGATGGATATGTTCTTCGTACTCGGCGCGGAAATTCTTGATCGTACTGAGGACCGGGTTGGGGGCCGACTGGCCCAGTCCGCAGAGCGACGACTTTTTGATCATGCCGCCGAGGCGTTCGAGTTTTTCGATGTCGCCGGGGCGGCCCTCGCCTCTGGTGATGCGAGTCAGGATCTCGAGCATGCGCTTGGTGCCTTCGCGGCACGGGGTGCACTTGCCGCAGGATTCGTCCTGCGTGAACTCGATGAAGAACTTGGCCAGCCCGACCATGCACGAATCCTCGTCGATGACGATCATGCCGCCGGAGCCCATGATGGAGCCGGCTTTAGCCAGCGACTCGTAATCGATCTGTGTATCGAGGTACTGCTCGGGCAGACAGCCGCCGCTGGGGCCGCCGGTCTGGATGGCCTTGAGCTTTTTGCCGTTGGGGATGCCGCCGCCGATGTCATAGACGATCTCGCGAAGCGTCGTTCCCATGGGGACCTCGACCATGCCGGTATTGCGGACCTTGCCGGCCAGCGCGAACACCTTGGTTCCCTTGCTGGTTTCGGTGCCGATGCTGCTGAACCAATCGCCGCCGTCCAGGATGACGACAGGGATATTGGCCCAGGTCTCGACATTGTTGATCAACGTCGGTTTGCCGAACAGTCCGCTGACGGCCGGGAACGGCGGACGCGGACGCGGCATGCCGCGCGACCCTTCGATGGAGTGAATGAGGGCGGTTTCCTCGCCGCAGACAAAGGCCCCGGCGCCCAGGCGGATCTCGATATCAAAACTGAAATCCGTCCCCAGGATGTTCTTGCCCAGGAAGCCGCATTGGCGGGCGGCGTCCATGGCCTTCTCAAGCCGTTTGATGGCCAATGGATACTCGGCCCGGATATAGACGATCCCTTTCTTGGCGCCGATGGCGTAACCGCCAATAATCATGCCTTCCAGCACGGTATGCGGATCGCCTTCAATGGTGCCGCGGTCCATGAATGCACCCGGGTCGCCTTCGTCAGCGTTGCAGATGACGTACTTGTCACCGTTGACGGCCTTGGCGGTGAACTCCCACTTAAGTCCGGTGGGAAAGCCCGCGCCGCCGCGACCGCGGAGCCCGCTCTTCTTGACTTCGGCAATCACGTCCTGGGGCTTCATATTCGTCAGCACCTTGGCCAGCGCCTCATACCCGCGAACGGAAAGATAATCGTCGATATTTTCAGGATCAATAATGCCGCAGTTTCGCAGGGTGATTCGCATCTGCTTGCCGAAGAAATCCACGTCCCCGAAGATACGGAAAAACCGGTTGTACAAATGGTCCTCGATGATTGTCAGACGCGCGACGGGCTTGCCCTCGACCAGGTGCGACTGGACGATCTCGGGGATATCGGCCGCCTTGACGTTTCCGTACATCGTATAGCCGGGATTGACAATCAGAATCGGTCCCTTCTTGCACATTCCTAAACAGCCGCTCAGGTGAATGCTGACGTTCTGAACGCCGCGATTTTTGATTTCGGCGTCCAGGACCTGGTGAAGCTGCTTGGATTGGTTATGGATGCAAGTCGGGCCGTCACACAGTGTCAGCTTGTAATGCACCTCTTTCACGTTGTTGTCCTTTCTTAGATCAGCCATTCCGCGATCACCTGCCCTTTCTTCAAATGCCGTTCCACGATTTCACGGGCTCTTTCGGGCGTGACGCGGCCGTATTTGACCGGGATCTTGCCTTCTTCGACGACCTCGACGGTAGGCTCGAGATTGCATCGTCCGGCACAGCCTTTTTGACTGAGATAGACGTCCACCAGCCCATTGGCGATCGCCTGGCGGAAGACCTCCATGACGTCGCGCGAGCCGGCGGCGATCTCACAGGTCGCCATGCCGACATAGACGCGCTTGGTCGATAGATAGCCTTTGCTGATGATGCGGTTGACCGCCTCAGCGCGTTTCTTCCTGAGAATGTCTTTCGGTGTTACCACGTCGGTTACTCCTTATGCATCGTAAAAATAAACGAATTCCCATTCTGCTTCGGTTCGACACGGATGGTTCCCCCGTGCGACTCGATGATCTGCTTGGTAATATACAGGCCCAGGCCCGTCCCCTTGACTTTCTTCTTTTCCGGCACGTTGAGCCGCGAAAACTTCCTGAAGAGCTGGTCCACCATTTCGGGCGCGATCGGCCGCGAATCGTTATAGATGTCAACGGTAATGAACTGCGTATCCTGGCTTGCGCTGATCGTAACAGTACCCCCTTCGGTCCCATACTTTACGGCGTTATTGACCAGGTTGTTTGCGACAATCTGCATGAGATCCAAATCGGCTTTGACCCGGATCGCCGGATCAATCAGGTTTTTGACTTGCATGTTCTTGGCGCTGAACTGCCGGGCAAAGGTCTGCAGGCTGGTTTCAAACACGTCCTTGCCCAGCGAGAACTCCACCTTGTTGATCTCGAGATTGCCGCGTTCAATGCGGCTGAGATTCAGGAACTTCTTGACCGTGGCGTCCAGATAGTCCAGGTTGCGGCAGATGGAATCGACCGCCCTCTTCTGCTTGAAATTAATCATTCCGAGCAGGCCGTCGCGCAGCGAGTAGGCGTTGATGACCGCCGAGGAAAGAAGGCCTTTGAGTTCATGGGCCACAAAGCCCAGCATATCCAGATAGCTCTTGTTCAGCTCGTCCAGCTTTTGATGATTTTCCTGGAGGCGGACCTCGCGTTCCTCCAGCCGCACGGACATCTCGTTGAAGGCGTGCGCCAGTTGGTGCATCTCTTCGATATTGGAATGCGGCGGCCAGATGAGGTGCCCCAGTTCTCCGTGCGAGAGACGCTGGGTGGCATCGCGCATGACCGTGAGCGGCCTGGAGATGGAACCGGCAAGAATAAAGGCCAGCACGAACGCCACTACCGACGCCAGCAGGATCAGGACGGTAAACACCGTCAGGATCTGAGCGGCCATGACATTGTACGGCTCTTCGAGGATGCCGACATAAAGCGCTCCGATGATGACGCCGTCGATATTGCGGATCGGCTCGTAGGCGGTGCGGTACCAATGGGTGACGACAAAGGCGCGGCCGACCCAGCGCTGGCCCCGCTCCATGACAGCGTTGTAAACCTCTTCCGAGACCCGGGTCCCGATGGCGCGTTTGCCGTTCTCGTCGAGCACGTTGGTGGAGATGCGGACATCGTCCTGAAAGATGGTGACGGTTCCAATCGGTTTTTCTTTGTAGAGTTCGTCGCCGAACACGAGCTGCCGGATGCGGTCAACCAGGTAGTAGTCCTGGTTGATGATGCGTCCGCCATAAACGACCTCGATGAGCCGGCCCGCGTCATCCATGATCGGCAGGACATATTCTTTAGCCATCGCCGTTTGCAGGACCTTGAGGTTCCTGGGGCGGGCCTTGGGGGTATTCAGAACGCGGATCGCAATGCGGTCCTTGACGCCGTCGTTTATGGCCGTCAGTTCGTTCCTGCCAATGAGGCGTGTGCCGCCGACCGATTGTTTTGTTTGGGCGGCTTTGCGGACGATCTCGCTTGGCGCGTTCACGGCCTGCTCGGGCGTCAGGCGTCCGAAATAGTCCAGCCGGAGTTTTCCCTTAAGGACCTCGCCGGAATCGTTCAGATCGGCGATGCTCAGGGAGGCGCCGATCCGGTTGATCTCTTCGTGGTAGAACACGCGCGCACTATCAAGGGCGCGAATGACGCCCAGTTGCGTACGTTCGTAGATGTCCTTTTTAATCACGTAAAAGACCAATCCGAAGATGAACACGGCCAACAGTACAATAATAGCCGTGTACGCCGCCAGGATCCGTTGTTTTAATGATCTCGTTTTCTTCATTGCTGCGACTTACTCGTCATCGGCCAGGACCATGGCAGGGTCCGCCTTGTCCTGGGCATTGACGAAATAGATCAAATTCTCAAGCTCCACTTCCAGATTGATATTGCCAATGATCACCTCATCGGCGGCCCTCAACTGTATGGGGGCGAAATTCAGGATGCCCTTGATGCCCGCCGAGATCATGATCTCCGAGACATGGTGGGCAGCGACATCGGGAACGGCCAGAATGCCGATCTTGATCTGGTGTTCCTGGATGAACCTGCGGAACTCCTCAAGGGGTAAAACCGGCACCTCGGCGGCCTTTGTGTACTTCGAGGGATCGATGTCGAAAGCGGCAACGATCTTGATCCCGCCGGCTTCAAAGCCTTTATAGCGAAGCAGCGCATTGCCAATATGGCCGACGCCGACAATCACAACCTTTTGAAGCTCATTCTTGCCGAGGATCTGGCTGATCTTAACGACCAGCTCGTCCACCCTGTAACCGCCCCGCCTATTTCCTGTTATTCCGAATAGAGAAAAGTCTTTTCTTACCTGGGATGAAGTCACACCGGCGGCATCGGCAAGGTTGCCTGAAAACACCTTGACAAAGCCAAGTGCTTTCAGCCTCTTGAGCGCGTTTTTATATCGCGACAGCCTAATAATACATTTTCGGTTCATAACCATTGGAATCACTTTCGCTTGAATGGTTTGACGGAGGTTAACTTACCCCAAAGACCTTTAACAAACCTATTATACGAAGAAGAATAAGGTATGCAAGATTTTTTTTGACATTTATTTCACAACAAATGGCATTTGTGCCGCAATAACCGCCCAGTGTAGAATCTAAACGCTGTTTTGTGAGAAAATCAAGAGAAAAATGGTAAAATGATTCAGCTTATTATAGAGGAAAATCCGGACAGGCAGGACCTTGGGTACCTGCGGGATAGAACTGCAAGCCCTCCCCGGACGTTTTCCAGGCCTTTAGGACAGGCGCCAAAAGCTCCCACGAGGCGATTACGCTGTCATGTCTTGTAAAGAGCGTCGA
This sequence comes from Planctomycetaceae bacterium, assembly GCA_021372945.1. Lineage (GTDB taxonomy): Bacteria > Planctomycetota > Phycisphaerae > Sedimentisphaerales > Anaerohalosphaeraceae > 4572-13. Next base: position 58,231 of record JAJFTK010000114.1, read on the forward strand.
ATCGCCCAGCATGCAATCCAACAGCAGCCGCTCGTAGGCTTCGGGCATTCGAACGCCGAAGACCTTCTGATAATCCACTGCCATGTCCAGCGCAGCGGTGCAAATCTTGGAACCCGGCCGTTTGGCCTGAAGACTCATGTAGAGGCCTTCCTCCGGCTGGATCTGGAAGCGAAGGGCGTTGGCCGACATGAGTTCCAATTCTTCCTGCGGGAACATCGAATGGGGCACCTGCTTGAAATTGATGATAATCTCGGTCAGCTTGCGCGGGAGGCGCTTGCCCGTGCATAGATAAAACGGGACGCCCTTCCATCGCCAGTTATCGATATAGAGAACGGCCGCGACAAAGGTTTCGGCCAGAGACTCTGGATCGATGCCGTCCTCCTGACGGTAGCCTTTGGCCGGCAGGCCATCGACGGTGCCGGGGCCGTACTGCGCGCGGACGAAGAGACGATCCAGACGCGATGGATCAATGGGTCTGACAGAGCGAAGCAATTTACTCTTTTCATCGCGGACTTGGTCGGCTTCAAATGAGGGCGGCGGTTCCATGGCCACCATTGTCAGCATCTGCAGCAAATGATTCTGAAACATGTCGCGCAAGGCCCCTGTTTTATCATAATAGCCGGCGCGGTGCTCAATACCTACCTTCTCCGCCACGCGGATCTGCACGTTTTCGATATGGTCGCGGTTCCATACAGGTTCGAAGATGCTGTTGGCAAAGCGAAAAACGAGCAGGTTTTGAACGGTATCCTTGCCCAGGTAATGATCGATGCGGTAAACCTGGGATTCGTCAAAATACTTGTGCAGTTTGGCATCTAGTTCAATCGCGGATTCGAGATCTTGCCCGAAGGGTTTTTCGATGACCAGCCGAACGTTTTGAAAACGGCCGGAAATGGTTGGACAGTTCAGGTTAAGCTCGCCCACTTTTTCGGTGATCGTCTCATAGAGCGTCGCGGGCACGGCAAGGTAGAATATGCGCGTCCCATTTACATTGTGCTTTTCATCCAGTTCGGCAGCCAGTTTGCAGAGTTGGCGATAGGTGTCCGGATCGGCGTAGTCGCCGCTGAGATAATAAAAGCCATCCAGAAACTCGCCAAGTTTTGATTGATCGACATTACCGAGGGCCAGTTTGATGGTCTTTTTGACGCTTTCGCGAAATTCGTCACGCTCAAAGCGGCTGCGGGCACATCCGACCAGGTAAAAATGACGGCTCATGAGGTCGCGGCGAAACAACTCAAAGAGGCTCGGGTATAATTTACGATGCGCCAGGTCGCCGGAGGCGCCGAATACGACGAAAGAACCGGGGCCCGCGGCAGCTTCAAGGCACAATAGTTCTTGTTTTTGGAGAACGGCTTCGATTCTGGCCATAGTCAATTCCTTCTGTCAAATTGTACCGCCGGCCAAAGAAGACGCAAGAAAGGCCCTGCTGTTTTTGTCAGGGCCCTGGATCATTATTCTTCGACAGGTTCAAAGTCCTCTTTGCCTGCGCCGCATTCCGGGCAAACCCAGTCATCCGGCAAATCGTCGAAGGAGGTGCCGGCTTCAATCCCGTTGTCGGGATCCCCTATTTCAGGGTCATAGATGTACCCGCACAGCAAACATTTATACTTTTCCACAATGTCGTCCTTTCATAAGAGTTTTGATTAGGGTCGCCCGCCTAAATAACCACATCGAGGGCCTCAGGTCAAGTCCGGAAACAAAATCGCGGCGATTTGCGCCGGCTCGATCCTGAAAAAAGCGCCCTTGCCCTCGAAAAAGCCATGCGCCTCGATCATGTGGATGTTCAAGTCGGTCCAACTGACAATGCGTCCGGTGTTCTTGTCTTTGACGGTGGTAATGCGCTTCTGATAGCTTCCGGGATGCGGCCAGGGACACACGAGGCTGCCGTTGTAGTCGTCAGCCTTAACGCGCAGGCGGCTTTGGCGCGGGTCATCGATCCAGTTGCCCATCTGGGGGATGGCCAGGTCGGTCAGTTCGTGCATGCGGCGTCCCAGCGTATGGATGCTGAGCTTGAGCTTATCGAGCAGGTCCTCGTCGTCTTCGATGACCTCAAGCGGTCGGCGCGGGTCGGTCCCCATGAAGCCGCCGGCGACCATCTGCGAGGACCGGAGCGTCTCTTCCAGACGTTTTTCTTCAGGTGATTCTTTCATATCATCTCCTCATCAGGAAAACTTATCGTAGAAGATGCTGGTTTTCTTCATGCCGAGCTCGACCAAAACCTTGATGGAGGCGTCGATCATGCCGGGACTGCCGCACAGGTAGCCTTCATGGCCGGCCAGGTCGGTGTAATGACGGCGGACGGCATCGGTAACAAGGCCCGTCTCGCCCTGCCAGCCGGAATCCGGTTCGGGCCTGGCCACGACCGGGATAAACTTGAACCCTTCGAGCTGTTGTTCGAATCGGCTCATTTCGGCCTGGAGGCACTGGTCCTTGACCGTGTTGCCGCCAAAGAAATACTCCGCTTTGCGTTTGATGCCCTTGTTGCGCATGTGGTGCAGCAGGCACACAAAGGGCGCCATGCCGCTGCCGCCTGCGACAAAGACGGCCGGGGCATTGGTATCGCCCAGGCAGAACTGGCCGTAAGGGCCGTTGAGGCTGACGGGATCGCCCTGCTTGAGGAAATCGAAACACCACGTCGTGCAGATGCCGTGCGGAACGCGGCGGATGATCAATTCGATGGCGTTCTTCTGCTGGGGGTCGGAGGCCACCGAGTAAGCACGGTACACCTCTTCCGGGCTGCCTTTATAACGCGGGCAAAGCAATTGGACGAACTGGCCGGCGGTAAAGTCGATCTCGGGCGGATCCCTCAGTTCAAAGCGGAAGAGCTTCATATCATAGGTCAGGTCCGTGATGCGGGTACAGACCGTTTGAAATTCCTGAATGGAAAACAATTCTTCCGGGATAACGATCCGGAGATCGTTGCGGATCTTGACCTGGCAGGACAGGCGGACGTTTTCAGCCAATTCCCGCTGATCCATGAACGGGGTCTCGGTCGGCAGGATGGCGCCGGCGCCTTCGAGGACCTTGAGCTTGCAGATGCCGCAGGTGCCGCGGCCGCCGCAGGCGCTGGGGATGAATATCTTCTGTTCGCGCAGGACCGTCAGCAGAGGTTTACCGCCCTGGACGTGAAGCTCCTTCTTGTCATTGATGGTGAGCTTGCAGATGCCGTAGTTGGCGATGACCTTTTCGGCCACAACCAGCACGGAGGCAAGAACGGCGCCGATGCCTCCCATGATCAGAACCGGGACCAGCAATTCCATCATTTTATTCTTCTTTCGCGAATCTTCTGCGTTTTCATTTCAGCACACCGGTAAAGCCAACAAACGCCAGGGCCATCATGCCGGCGATAATGAGCGTGATGCCGGGACCGCGCAGCCCCCGCGGCACGCGCGCCTCGGTCAGCCGCTGGCGGATACCCGCCATCGCCAGGATGGCCATCATCCAGCCCAGGCCGGCGCCGAAGCCATAGCCAATGGTGACAATAAACGAATACTGGCGAATAACCATGAAGAGGGCCGCGCCAAGAATGGCGCAGTTGACGGTGATCAGCGGCAGGAAGATGCCCAGCGCCATATAGAGCTTGGGCGAATAGCGATCGATAACCATTTCGACGAATTGGACAAACGCGGCGATAATAATGATAAAGAGGATGAAGCGGAAGAACTCCAAATGAAGCGGAACGAGGATGTAGTAATAGGCCAGCCAGTTGAGTACGGTGGTCAAGGTCATCACGAATACGACGGCGGCGCCCAGGCCGGCGGCGGTCTTGACCTCGCGCGAGACGCTGACAAACGAACACATGCCCAGGAACGTGGTCAGCAGGATGTTGTTGGTAAAAACGGACGCGAACAGCGTCACGACCATTAACCAAAGCTCCGCGTTGATATTGTCCATCGGCTTGGATCCTCAACTATTTTCCGCCCGTTTGGGCAGGAACTTTTTCTTTCGTCCAGATCGACCGGCACAGCCAGATCATGCAGGCCAGCGTGAAGAAGGCCCCCGGCGGCATGACCATGATCACCCACTTATCCCAATAGGGACCCGAGAAAAACGGAACGGGCCAGCCCAGGAAGGTTCCCATGCCGGTCATTTCCCGCGTGGCGGCAATGGCCAGCAGAATGGACGAATAGCCAAGGCCGTTGAAGAAGCCGTCCAGGAACGAAGGTCCGGGCGGATTGGAAATGGCAAAGGCCTCGCAGCGGCCCATGAGGATGCAGTTGGTGATGATCAGGCCGACATACGGCCCCAGATTGCGGCTCATTTCGGGCCAATACGCCTTGAGAAGGATATCGACGATGATGACATAGAAGGCCATGATGAGCGTTTGCACCATCATGCGTATATTTCGCGGCGTCCAGTCCCTTAGTATCGACACGGTCCAGCAGCTCAGCGCCGTCACCAGGGTCAGTGAGATGCACATGACGGCCGTATTGAGGATCACATTGGTCACGGCCAGCGTGCTGCAGATGCCCAGGATCTGGCGAAAGATCGGGTTGTCGTACCAGAGGCCGTCCATGATGATGGCGCCGGCGGGTTTTACGGGTTGGGGGCTCATGATGACGGCTCCTTGACACCCTGGGATTCAAGCCAGCGGACCAGGCTGTCGTTGATCAGCTTTTCCAGTCGCACGCTGGTTTGCGTGGCGCCGGTGACGGCGTGCACTTCGTTGTCGCTGAGCTGCTGGGCGGCGGGCCGGATGCCGATGGGCTTGGCCGTAGGCTTGATCTTAACCCCGGGGAATTGTTTTTTAAAATCATTCTCGTCGATCCGCGCGCCCAGGCCGGGAGTTTCGGTCTGTTCATAGAACGTGATGCCGCTGACCGTGCGCTTATCGGCGGCGATGCCGAGGATGCCTCGGATGTTATCCCAAAAGCCCTGGCCGGCAAACGGAACGGCATAGCCCTGCACCTGCCCATCCTTGGAATAGATGTAAGACTTGCTCTTTTCGTCCAGCTTGAACTGTTGGGTAAACATTTGATGGACCTGCTGATTGGCCACTGGTTTTACATCTATGAAAGCGCCAACGACCGCCCTTTCGAAGGCCATCTGGACATTGACCTCGATCTTGTCCCGCGTGTAGCGAGAAAAGCCGATCAGCAAGGCGCTGAGCAGGACGGTAATGACAAACATATAGACAACGGGATACCAGGGCTTGTCTCTCATGCGGCGGCTCCTTTGGGCTCATCGCCGTGTTTGCCGCGGCCCTGCCAGGCTTTAACCGAATAGTCGAGGATCGGCCCAAACATATTGCCCAAGAGAATGGCAAACATGAGACCGCCGTTGAAGATGGAAAAGTTACGGATGACGAGCGCCGAAACGGCGATGATGAGTCCATAGAGGATCCGGGCGATCTCGGTGCGCGGCGAACTGACGGGGTCGGTGGCCATGAAGAACGCGCCAAGCAGAAAACCGCCGCCCAGCAGAGCGGTGAGCGCATCCTGAACAGGAGGAACCCCCAGCCAATAGAGCACCTGGCTGAAAATCGCATACGGAACGATCACGGAAAGAATAATCGTGCGGTTGGCCGTTTTGGTCCAGAAGAGATAAACGCCGCCGATGAGGATGAGCAGCACGCTGGTGACGCCCATGGTGCCGCTGACGCAGCCAAAGAAGAGCCGGCTCTGCAAGCGCCAATACGACACGGCGACCGCCTGATCCTCGGCAATAACAAACGGGACCTCGTTTGAAAGCCCTTTGAACGTGCGGCCCTCGCGAGTCATTTCCTGCACGTCTGCCTGGCGCGGCGCTTGCACAGGGTCCTTGAGGGTGATCAGCGCGCCGTTTTTCATGTAGGCCATGGGGGTAGCGCCCGTCACCGCCGCCTGCGAATCGGCGCCGCTGCCTGTGGACCATCGATCCAGGGCGCCCCACGGGCCCTGAGCGGCAGGATACCACTGAGCGGTGAGGGCGACGGGAAAACAAATATAGACGAAACATCGCCCGGCCATGGCGGGGTTAAAGATATTGCGTCCAAAACCGCCGAACACCTCTTTGGAGAAGATAACGGCGATCCCCATCCCGATAAAGAGGACATGCCAGCCGACGCCGGGAGGCATGATGAGGGCAAACAGCACGGCCGTTACAAATACCGCCTCGCTGACGGGTTCATTGCGAGCGCGGCAGAACAGCCATTCGAAAAGAAACCCGGCAGCGACGCAGAACAGGACCATCACCAGCGAGCGCCAGCCAAAGAAATAGACGGCCCCCGCAACACAGGGCAGCAGCGCCGCAACCACTTTGCGCATAATGACCTGCTTGCGAAGCAATGCCGGTTTCTTTGCCGTTTGCGCCATAACCAAGCTGGAAATCTCAATCCGATTTCGTTACGTTCTAGCCGTGTGCCGTAACAGTTTACGCGTGCCGCGTCAAAGGCAAGCTAAATGCCTGAACTCTTACGCGGCTCACTTGATCGATTGAAGTCGGCCGCCGATCGTCGAAACGTGCGCCATTTCCTCGATAATAATGGATTGAACGCGCTGTTTGGCGGACTTGCTGGCGACCATATCCTTGATCCCCACGTAAAAGGCGATCGAGTTCTTCTCCGCCTGCAAGGCGATCTTGAGGATCTCGGTCATGCTCTCGCGGCCGGTCAGTTTTTCGGTGGGGCTGACCTTGCCCTCGGTGCCGTGGAAATCGGCCATGGTGCGCAGATACTGGGCAACCTGGTTGTCGGGGTCAAAGGTCGTCACTTCCTTTTCATCTTGGGATAGCTGCCGGCGCATCTCGGCAAAGGTCTTTTCATGTCCGGCCTCCATCTCGGCCAGGCTCACGAGCATGCTTTTGGTGGCCTTGTCCTGGGCCTTTTCGCTCGCTTCCCTGTAGAAGACGGCGGCATTGCGTTCGATCTCTTCGGCCATTTCAAAAACTTCATCGGCGTTAAATGTGATGCTCATCGTACCTCCATCAGGCTTGTTCTGCGGCCGGCGGCACAAAGGTCCGCTGGGCCATTTCCTTATCCAGTATGTACAGACCGCCGGCGGTTTCCCCGACGATCTCCAATTTGCCGAGTATGTCCATGGCGTTCTTTTCTTCCTCGATCTGCTCATTGACAAACCACTGGAGCATCGGGGAAGCGGCGTGATCCTTCTCGGCGGCGGCCAGGTCAACCAGGTCATTGATCAGGCCGGTGACCTTTTCTTCATGGCCAAGGGCCTCTTTGAAGATCTCGGTGACATTCTTCCAGTCGATTGGCGGCGCATCAATGGCAGCCAGGACGACCTTGCCGCCGCGTTCGATGATGTGCTGGAAGAATTTCATGGCATGGGTCATTTCCTCCTGGGCCTGCACGCGCATCCAGTTGGCAAACCCGGGCAGATTCATCCGCTCCAGGGCCGCCGACATGGACAGGTAAAGGTAGGCCGAGTACGTTTCCGCGTTGATCTGCTGGTTAAACGCTTTTTCGATTTTTTTCTTGATCATGGTCTTCTCCTGATTGTTTCATATCCCTTTAGGCGGAGGCTTTCCACAAGCCGTGCAGATTGCAGTACTCCCTGGCCGAGACGCTGACGGCATCGGTCATAAAGACCGCTTCCGGGGCCTGGCCGGGACGAAGGAACTGGCGGAGCACTTTGTCCTCCGTATTCAATTCGATCCACTCGATGTAATGCTTTTCCTCCATCGGGTGGGCGATAGAGCCGACCTTCACGCGGTAGCCGCCGGCGATCTTCTCGATGACCGGCACATGTTTTTCCTTCGCGGCGTCGGTCGTATTCTCCGTCAGCCGTTTCATGGGCTGGCCGCAGCAGACCAGTTCACCGTCGCCGGCGTGGAGCACTTCGGTCATGATGCCGCAGATGCTGCACCTGTAAACACTCAATTTTGCCGTCATGGGTTTTTGTCCTTTCCATGGGGAAGTAAGTATCCTTATACCAAACGAAGTTGACGATGCTTTGCAAGGATCTTGTCGGCCAGGCCGTCCAGGGCCGAGAAGGTCTCCTCCGCCGCCAGTCCTTTTGCCAGAACCGGGTCGAAGAGTTCCAGCTTCAGATTGCCGAGGAGTCCCGTGATCTGCTCGACCATTTTACTGCCCCAGCCGTAAGAGCCGATGATGCCGGCAAAGCGGGTCTTGGGACGCAGGGCGCCGAGCAGCGCGGCGCAGTAAATGGCCGCCGGGTGCGCCCCGACCAGCACGGTGGGGGCGGCGACAATGACGGTGGCGGCATCCACCAGATCGATGACCAGTTCGCCCAGATCGACCGTGATGAGGTTTATCTGTTTTACGCCAACGCCGCGTTCGATCAGCGCATCGACGAAGTACTCGACCATGCCTCTTGTGCTGCCGTGCATCGAGACGTAGGCGATGATAACCTCGTTCTTGTGCTTGTCCTCATCGACCCAGTTCCTGTACGCGTCCAGGATCAGGGCGGGCCGGTCATAGACGGGCCCGTGGCTGGGCGCGATGGTCTTGATCTGCAGCGGTTCGAGTTTTTTGAGATTGCCGCGGATCGAATTGCGGAACGGCATCATGATCTCGCCATAGTAGCGTTTGGCGGCTTCGAGGACCTTATGCTCGTCCTGCACGTAAAGAAACCCGCTGGCCTGGTGGGAGCCGAAGAAATCGCAACTGAAGAGGATGCGGTCCTCCTGCAGCCAGGTACACATGGTTTCGGGCCAATGCACCCAGGGCGTGTAGAAAAATTGCAGCGTCTTATTGCCCAGCGAAAGGGTCTGCCCGTCTTTGACTTCGATGAAGGCGTCCGCATCCATATGAAGCAGGTCCATGAGCATGGATTTGCATTTGGGATTGGTCACGACCTTGGCATCGGGGTACATCAGCAAAACGTCCGGGATGCTGCCGGAATGGTCCTGCTCGGCATGGTTGCTGATGATATAATCGATCTTGTCGGCGCCTCGCCGGACAAGATGATCCATCAGCATCCCGGTCTTGGCCGGGTCAACGGTATCGATCAGGGCGGTCTTTTCACTGCCTTTGATCAGATAGGCATTGTAGCTGGTGCCGTGGGGCAAGGGGATCAATTCATCAAAGAGGCGGCGATCCCAGTCCTGGACGCCAACGGAAAACACATTTTCGGTCAGTGTTGTCATCATCTACTTCCTTGCATACTCTGTGGACGCCTGTTTGACTGCCTCAAGGACAGGCGCGTAATCGGGTTCCTGCGTGATCTCGGGAACCAACTGTTTATAGCGGATGATGCCATCGGCATCGACAATAATAACGGCCCTGGCCAGGAGCCTTAGGCCCTTGATGAGCAAGCCGTACTTGGTCCCGAAGTCGGCCTGCTGGTAATCGGACCAGGTTGTAACCTGATCGATCTGCGCGGCGCCGCACCAGCGTTTTTGGGCAAACGGCAAATCCATGCTGATGGTCAAGACGGTTACATTCTCGTCGAACTTGGCGGCCTCTTCATTGAAACGCCGGGTTTCTCTGTCGCAGACGGGGGTGTCCAGCGACGGCACGGAGCAAATCACAACCGTGCGGCCGCGAAGCTGCTTGAACTCCACCTGTGTCAGATCATTGGCGACGGCGGTGAAATTCGGCGCCCTCTGGCCGATCTTTACTTCATCTCCGATCAGTGTGAGCGGATTACTCTTCATTGTGATTGCGTTTTCCCGTTCCATTTGCGTGCTCCTTTGACAGCCGATAATACCAGGAAGGCACATGAGCAGTCCCGATATTCGAAAGTACTGTTTCATTCTCCCGTTCATGGACGCATGTCCTATACGAACGGGCGGCCCCGGTTGCCCAAGGCTCGCCCGGATGGGCTTCATCAATAATTGACAGCCTCGATTTCAAAGTACGCTTGCGGGTGGTCGCAGGCGGGACATTTGGCCGGCGCTTGCAGCCCTTCGTGGACATAACCGCAGTTCCGGCAGACCCAGCGGGTAGGCTGGGCACGCTTGAACACACTGTCCTGAGCCAGGTTGTTCTTGAACGCCAAGTAACGATCCCGGTGCCTGGCCTCAGCGACGGCGACCCGCCGAAAGACCGCGGCGATCTCGCGGAATCCTTCTTCTTCGGCCGTCTGGGCCATTTCCGGATACATCTGTGTGGTCTCGTGATGTTCGCCGGCGGCGGCTTCGGCCAGGTTTTCGTGGGTCAATCCAATCACGCCGGCCGGAAAAGCAGCCACGATCTCGACCTGTCCGCCTTCGAGGAACTTGAAGAAACGCTTGGCATGTTCCTTTTCCTGGTTTGCCGTTTCCTCAAAAATGGCGGCTATTTGTTCGTAACCTTCCTTTTTCGCCTGAGCTGCAAAATACGTGTAACGGTTCCTTGCCTGGGCTTCGCCCGCGAACGCGGTCAAGAGGTTTTTCTCAGTCCTTGTCCCTTTCAAGCTCATGCGGTACTTCCTTTCTTTCGTTGTTGTCTATTTAGTCAAAACAAACCTTTTTCAAGGTAGAATCTACAGGTTTTTTGCTGATTACCTCAATCTGAGCGTTTGGCAATATGATTAACCGCAGGGGCACAAACGGCGCACAGTCCTTCAAAATAAACGGTCTTGCGTAAGATCTTAACCCCTTCAAGTTCAGCGGGAACCTCAATGTGGTCAAATGGTTCGTGGTGGAAATCGACGATGCCGCCGCAGTTTAGACATCGGAAATGCTGGTGATCCTCAAGGCCGGCGTCATAACGCCTGGGCTGACCGGTGCCTTCGACAACAAAAGCGGCGCCGACCTGGGCAAGCGTTAAAAGCGTTCGATTGACCGTATCAAAGGAGATACTGCGGAAGCGAAGGCGGACTTGCTTGTACACCTCTTCGGCGGTTGGATGGGTCGGCATCTCGATCAACGTTCGGTAGATCTCCATCCGCTGAGGCGTGAGGCGCAAGCCATGTTCCCGGCAACGCAGTTGCAGGCCTTGCATTTTATCTTCCAAAGTCATATTTTCTGTTATAGTAGTCATTACTAAATCATATTTACTACTAACTCATAGCTTTGTTCGTTGAAATTTCAAGTTCTTGTTTTATATGAAAATAGAGGGAAAAAGCCTCTGGGAAAACCTGTGTTTGTACTAAGGAAAATGCTTATTATTGATGGATCTGGCTTGTCTTCTATGAAGCTGAGAGTTTGAGACCAATTACGCCGGCGATTACCAGCAGCAGAAAGAAGATGCGAAGAGGCTGGGCAGGTTCATGGAACACGAAAACACCAATTAAGGCAACGCCTGCGGCCCCGATGCCGGTCCAGATCGCGTACGCCGTACCCAGGGGGATGCTTTTGAGAGCAAGCGAAAGGAAATAGAAGCTTGCAATCATCAAGATCACGGTGGCCACGCTGGCGACGGGACGAGAAAAACTTTGCGACAGCTTTAGACAAACGGCCCAGGCGACCTCAAATAAACCAGCGATTACCAGGTAAAACCACTGCATGGAGCGCTCCTTTCACGGGGTCGCCGGCGCAACCGGCTATTTTGGTATGAATTCCATCTGGCCCATCCATTCCACACAAAGCCGGGGCCACTGCGCCGCCGGACCTGTTTGCGGCCGCATTCCAAAGCCATGGCCGCCTTTTAGAAAGATGTGCATCTCGGTGGGCACATCCGCCTGGCGCAGGGCTTCATAGAAAAAAATGCTGTTTTGCGTGATCACACCTTTATCATCAAACGCATGGACCAGGAAGGTGGAAGGCGTTTGCGGCGTCACTTGTTTTTCGTTGCTCATCAGATCGATCAATTGCTGCGGCGGATTTTCGCCCAGCAGATTATTCCGTGAGCCGGCATGTGTAGTCCCCTGCTGCATGGAAATGACCGGATAGATAAGAACCATGAAATCAGGGCGGCAGGAAAGAGAGTCAATGGCATCGCGCTTTTGGTTTTCGAGCTGAACGGGCGACTCAAAATGCGTGCCGGCGCTGGAGGCCAGGTGCCCCCCTGCCGAAAAACCAAGAATGCCGATGCGGTCGGCCATGAGTTTCCACTTCTCGGCCCCGGCGCGGACCATTCGAATTGCCCGCTGGGCATCCAGCAGCGGGATAGGGTGACGATAGCCATCGGTCGGCAGACGGTACTTGAGGATGAACGCCGCGATACCCTGCGAAGAAAACCATTGAGCGATTTGATGGCCCTCGTGATCCATGGCCAGACGTGCATATCCGCCGCCGGGACAGATGATGATGGCGGCGCCATTGGGCCTTTCGGGCAGACAGGGAATCAACTGAGGAATATCTTTGTCCGCCTGCCCCAGGGCGCCGGGGGCTTCCTGCGGCCATAAGGGAATTGGGAGCGGCTGCTCATTTGCCGCGTTCACAACTGAAGCCGAAACACTTAACATACAGATGAGTCCGCCAATAACTAGATTTCGCATTTGAGTATCCCAACCTAAACGTCTTGAATTGTTTTTTCGATCGCGCTCGCATCGTCAACGATGGCCTTTGGCGATTGCGCGGGGATCTCGACGATAGAAATGCGCGCCGCCGGAGTTTCAGGCGTTCCAGGCACTTCGATGGACGCCAGTTCGCGCGAAAATTCATCATCGGGCAATTCTTCTTCCTCTTGGGCCTGCGAAGGCGCGGCAGCGGCTTCGGGCCGCTCTTCGGCATCGGGGCTCATCTCGGACCCTGTTTGTTCCGCCTCGACACGGGCGTAGATGGCCTTCTGCACGGCTTCTTCCGCGGGCTCAGAGGTCAGCGATTTTAAATAGATCGGGCCGCCAGGCTCCGGCTGCTCGGCCCACATCAGCCGGTTACGGATCAGTTCGAGCGTGGCCAGAAACAAACCGATCAGGACCAAGCGGCCGGACTTGCCTTCAAGAACGCGCTGCAGGGTCATTGGGCCTTCGGTCTGCAGACGATGGAGAAGCTCGATCTGGTAAAGGTCGATCGGCGTATCGTCCTTGATATGGTCATAGCGATGATTGACGTTGCCGGTCGCGCGGAGAATGGAATCAAAGGCTTCCAGAAGCGTCCAGATGCTGACCTGGTCAAGGTCGATCTCGGGCTCCTGCTGCGGCTTGATCTTTTCGAGAATGTAATCGGCGCGGGTAAATCGCAGGGAACGTTCTTCGGCGGCGTCCTGGAGGCGATTGGCCGCGTCCTTGAATTTCTTGTACTCCAGAAGCTGACGCACCAGTTCGGCGCGCGGATCGGACGATTGCTCGTCGGCTTGTGCCTCGATCTCGGATTTGGGCAGGAGCATGGCCGACTTGATCTCCATCAGCGTGGCCGCCATGACGAGAAAATCGCCGGCCAGGTCGATATCGAACATCTTGAGCATTTCGAGCGATTGTATGTACTGCTGCGTGATTCGCGCGATCGGAATATCGTAGATATCGACTTCTTCCTTGCGGACCAGGTACAGCAGCAGGTCCAGCGGGCCGGCAAAGACATCCAGGTTGACGCGGTATTCACTCATGGCTGCTCTTCCTGAGGCTCGTCCGGTTCCGATTCATCCGGTAAAGGATTCTTCTCCTGCAAAATCGTCGCTGCACGCTCTGCATCGGGCTGCAAGACCTGGAGTTTGACAGCATTTGGAAAACTGTAAGGCTGGATATGAGCGAGATTATCTCCCACAACAACTGCTTTGAGGCCTTCATTCTCCAACGTGATTTTGGCCAGCTCGGCGTCGAAGCTGTTGTCAAATTGCGCGATCGTCACGAGGCGTTTTTCATTTTCCATTGCGTACTTCTCCCAGGCCCATGACCTCGCGGACCCGCGCAAGCGTTTTTTCGGCAACGGCCCTGGCTCGCCGGGCGCCCTCGGTGAGGACCTTTTCAATGTAAGCCGGGTCTTTTTCAAGATCCTGGCGTTTTTGCCTGTAGGGCCTGAAATATTCCTGCAGCAATTCTACCACGCGTTTCTTCACTTCGCCATAGCCCATGCCGCCTTCGAGATAGCGTTTGCGCCAATGGGCCAGTTCTTCCGGCGAAGCGACTAACTTCAGCAAGGCGTAGGCGTTGCAGGTATCGGGGTTTTTGGGCGCCTCGACCGGGGTTGAATCGGTCTTTATCCGCATGACCTTCTTCTTGATACCTGCCTCGGACTCGAAGATCTCGATGGTATTATCGTAACTCTTGCTCATCTTGCGGCCGTCGATACCGGGAACGACCGCTACGGATTTGAGGATGTGCTCGTCGGGCAGTACCAGCGTTTCGCCGTACATCTGGTTGAATTTGACGGCGATATCCCGCGTGACCTCAATATGCTGCTTTTGATCCTGACCCACGGGCACGACGTTGCTGTCAAAGATCAGGATGTCAGCGGCCTGAAGAACGGGATAAGCGAAAAGACCGTGATTGGGAGAAAGGCCCTGTTCGACTTTGTCCTTGAAACTCGTGCACCGCTGCAGAAGTCCCATCGGGGTTACGCATGACAGGAGCCACGTCAATTCAGTCACCTGCGGGACATCCGATTGCCGCCAGAAAACCGTTTTTTCAGGGTCAAGGCCCAGCGTCATGTAGTCCATGGCAACATCCAGCGTTCGTTGGCGGATCGCCTCCGGCTGGGGATTGGATGTCAGAGCATGGTAATCAGCAATGAAGTAAAAGGCCTCGTTATCAGCCTGCAATTGCAGGTGCTGCCGCATGGCCCCGAAATAATTACCAATGTGCAGCTTCCCAGACGGCTGTATTCCCGAAAGTACTCGCAAAACTTTCTCCTCTGACAGCAATTCATATAAGTATTTAAATACGCACAACTTACGACTCATTGGAAAACAAAGAGCCGCTCACAGAAAATAGACCTAAAGAGTATCATTATAAAAGTTGCAAGTCAAGTGGGCAAGGCTGTCGGCGGAAAATACATTTCAGGATTAAGACAGTGGGAAATACCGACGAAGTAATTTTATCTATTTTAACAAATATTATCAAAGGTGAGGCTTGGCAGGGCTCTATACAAGCGAGGCAACTTATCTGCTGTACAGCAAGCTCAATCTCTAAACTGTTGAAGGGAAAACCATGAAGTGGTCCATCTTAGTGGTAACATGCTGTATTTGCGCCCAATGTCCCGGCGCAGTGAGTGTCAGCATCTGCAATCCGACGAGCTTGGAGCCGTACACCCTTTCCGACGTGATGGTCGGAACGAAGGCGGCGATCGTGATCGATTCGAACAGCACTGAGCTATGGAGCGGCGGACTGTTTATCGAGGGGGACGATCGCGATTACGGCGATCTGCTGGCACGCGGAAAGGACCCAAATTCAAGGGATTGGGCGCAAAGCCATTTATCCAGCGCGGGTGCCGGGGCCGTTGTGCTCGGGTGGAAAGACTCGATTCGCTGGGGTTTCGACCTCTACACGGATGACGTGTGCAGGCAGAGCGGCAAATGGTTCGTCCTGGATTACCAAGCGGCCAAACCCGGGCCGTGCACGGTTGCCTTTTATGATCATGTCTTGTCGTGGACCATGCCGGACCCGAATCAGTCCATTACGTTTATGAATACGCCCACGCGCGATCTCGTGCCGGATGGGATCGTTAACTGGGCCGATTTTAATATTTTTTCTTCTCAGTGGTTCGTGCATACCGGCAATTCGGACCCCAATCTTCTCAGTCGAGCGGATTTCAACATGGATGGGGACGTCGATTTGGCCGACCTGTGTTCGTTTGCGGATTACTGGCTGTTCGGCATTCCGGGGTGGCAGCCCCCTGCCCGCCAAGTCATCGTTCCCCAACCGCAGCCTGAGCCCCAGGCAGGGTACAGCATCCGCACGGCCGAAGGGCTTGATGAAATCACGATCGACGTGGGTCAAAGCGTCGTCCTTTACATTGTTAAGGAATATGGCCCGGGCTGCTATGTGATCGATCTGGAGGCCCAGATCAGCGACCCCAATCTTGGCTGGATCGATAACGCGGTGATCGATCCGAATCATCCCGAGGCGAGCACGGCACGTATCCTGTTTACGCCGCGCAATACAGGATGCGATTACTGGGGGCCCGGTCAGATCCAGCCGGAAGGCATCGAATTCGTGGCGGCCAGTCTCACGCAGCCGATCGCGGATGGCGCATTGGCCAGCTTCGTTTATACGGCAACCGCCCCGGGAACCGTTCGATTGAACCTGGCCGACTATATCTACATAGCCGATTCGCAGCCCCTCTTCATCCATCAAAATGAACCCGCACTGCAGATGCAGGCGAGCAGCCAATTGAAAACGGCTTCGTTCATGGATGGCGCGGCTTTTGCGCCGCTTTCGTCGGAGCCCATTTCTGAAACTCAGACCGCGCTAGCCGCGCCCGCAGCGCCGACGATGAGCCCCGATGAGATCGCCGATGTTCTCGAGAATATCCGAAAGGACGATCCGCAACTGCAGCAGACGATCAATGATACGCAGTGGAACGAGTTCATCGAGTCGGTCCGCAATTCCGAATAATTGACTCATAAGCAATCAAATAAGGAGAATTCTTATGTTACGGATTTGTTTTGCGTTGCTGATTTTTGCAGGCATCACGCTGAATGCCGCCGGCGACCGGCAGCTCAGTGAAGAGCAAGTCGGTCAACTGCTTGCCGATCTGACCGCCGTCGGGCGGCAAACCTGGCTGCCTTACGGCATGATCAAGGCGCATCATCTGCAATACCATGAAGTACAGAACAAGATCACCGATTCAACGGAGATCATCTACTTTGATGGACCGCGCTACGCGTGGCAGATCGACCTCAACCCGGGCCAAAGCCTCGACATGAACCGGCTTTCGCCCGCCGGCCCGCTGGAGATGCAGCCGCCGTCGGAAGACTTTATGATGAACCGGAGCAACTTCTATTTGTGGAACGGACAAAAGCAGGTGCGCTATTACAAAGCCGGCGGCTACGCGGTTGTGCAGTTGAGCCGGGAAAGCGCAACTTGGGCGCCCTACGGACCTCCTTCGGCCGGCATCATCCCCTGGGGGCACGGCGATAGTTCGCTGGCCGTACTGCGAGCCAACAGCCCTGCCGCTTACGAATTGTCAGGGCTGGACGGAACCCGGATCCTGCTGGAATATACCGAAACCAAGTACAGGCCGGCCGCGCGTGTGAGTGTTCTGCTGGACCCGGCAATGGATTACGCCGTTGTTTCCTACAGCATGGAAAATGACCTGGCCCTGCTGCGGCACACGTACCAGGATTATCGCGCCAGCGGCGCGTTCTGGGTGCCGCGTAAAATCATGATCGAACGCTTCGACAAGCGGTCAGGCCAGGCCAAACTGACCTCCTACGATGACTGGCAATTTGAGCAGGTGGACTTTGAGAAACCCGATGAAAGCCGATTCGCGGCCGTCTTCGAGGAAGGAACCGTAGTGGAGATGCAGCCTGCTCAAAGCGCCAAGACCTTTCTTTATCAGGCGCCGGGCCACGACGACATTGAGCCGCTGCTGGCGGATAAAATCTCTATCCTGGCGGCCGGTTCCGAAACGCCGAGCAACTGCGCGACGGCGGCCCTAAGCCATGCGGCGCGAAAATATGCAAAGACGATTCCAGCCGAGCAGTTGACGCGACTGGTCTCGGATGAAAGCAAGAAGACCTCTCTGGCGGATCTGCAATCAGCCGCGCAGGCGATCGGGCTGGAGAGCATGGCGATCACGACGGACCTGGACAGCCTGGCAAAGTTTTCCAATTGCATGAAGATCGCGCATCTGCCGGCCAACAATCATTATGTTATTATTGACCGGATCGAACCCGACAGCGTGTGGATCATTGACCTGGTGAACCGAAAGTTTTACTGGAAAAAGCAGCGCGACGAATTCCTGATGGAATGGACCGAGGGAACGGCCCTGCTGCTGTCGGATTCGGCGATCGCCGCGGGCGCAGATTGCCGGTTCGATTACCTGGATAACGCCAGCCTGGGCCGGATCGAGGGAGGCGATTTCGGATATTCATGCACGGATAAATTACAGGACTACCAGCACATTCTTTGCGATCTGCCGGTCGGTTTTCTTTGCAGCGGTCTGTACTACGTGATGTACGAACGCTACGGCTGCAAGGAAGATATCAATGGCGGCACCTGCGTGGGCAAGCAGATGGTCGGCTATGAGTTCACGCATTGCATCAATAATTTAAACGACGGCTGCACCATCACAGGCGTCTGGGAAAGCCGCTACATCCGCGCCTGCCAGTAGGCCCGGAACGCTAAATCCGGATTAAATATACTTGTTTGTGGCACGCTATTCCGGTTATACTTGGGATATATGAACCGGAATGGGTTTTCACTTGTCGAACTGCTTGTTGTCGTAGCGGTCGTGTCGTTGCTTATGGCGATCGCATTTCCAGTCTTGCGTCAAAGCCGCAGCCATGGACGGGACGTGGTATGCGCATCCAATTTGCGTCAAATCACCGTTGCTGCGGTCGCTTATGCGCAGGAGAATAAGACGTTTCCGCACGGCTTTTGCCGTTTGACAGGGTATGGCGGCACTCCTCCGACCGGCATGCATGGCGACGCTTCGTACGATTGGCAGGGCTGGTGGTGGTTCGATTTTCTTGCGGACTGGCTTGGAACAGATGCGGGCATAAACGGACCGCTTTGGTGCCCATCGCGTAACGTACTGCGCGGCCTGGATACGGACCATGTTCTCTGCGGCAACTACGGCATCAACACCTCCATTTGCCGCATCGCCTCGCAGGTCACGGAATCCGATTGCTTGGGCCGGCCCATGCAGGCCGGACAGATCGCAAACCCCGCTTCGGCGGTTCTGGTCTGCGATACGGGATATGCATTGATCAGCTGGAAATCGCTTTCGCCGGAGGTGTCCAGGTCCCCGTTCGAATTCCCGGCTCGACAAAACGTATATTATCTGCCCGGCGCCCAGGTTAACCAATCGCGGATCATCCACCCTGATCTGCTTACCGATGCGGTGGAAGGCAGGCACATCATGAACAAGGTGAATGTCGGTTACGCCGATGGACATATCGACTACCAGCGACCGCAGACGTTAAGTCCGGACTTTGATGCCGACGGCAGGCCCTGGCGCTATTTCAACTGGTCCTCATTCAAGTACCGCTGAAAACCCTGGCGTTTGAACTCTTCAAGGCAGACTGTTTCGGAGGGGTAGGAGACGACCAGTTTGGTAACCAATTCATACTCATCGGCTATTTTCTCAAACCATTCGATGCGATAGGGCAAATGTGTACTGGGGTCAAGATAGCCTCTCCAGCGTTTGGCGACGATGAGGATGGGGCTTGCCGAGGTCCACTCCAATTCATACACCTGCACGCTGCGTCCGTCCTCAAGGACCTCGTCACCCTTGAAGGTCCATTGATACTGCGCGGGCAAATCCTTGAGCTGATCAAACGGCAAGAGCCGCGTGTATTTATCTTCTTCGCGCGGACCCGACGAGAGGATCAAATCGCCGGTTTCCTCCTGACGCTGCATGATCCGGCCCGTACGCACGTCCTTGAAAAACGTATTTTGCGGCTGCTTGTAAAGTTTGAAGCCAAGCGACCACGACATCCAGATCTCCTGGATCAGCTCGTCGGCGCTGGAGTAGCGCTGCAAATGGACGTTGGAAATGGATCGGACGGCACGATCGACCCGCTCGAGATTTCCGCTGACGGAGCCCGGCAAAAAGGTGATGACCATGAACAGGGCAGCGGCGGCGATCCCGCCGGTCAAAATGTAATTGAGCGAACGCCAGCGGCGATGGACCGCGTGCGCTTCATCGAAACGGACCTGGATGGACGGGTCGCCGGCTTCTGCATCGGTGCTGTCTGCTGCTTCCATGCGCGTCAGGATGCCGGAGGCCGGGGCCTCTTTGATCTGGCGTACGAGACCGCTGTCGCGTTCGGAGCCATCGCAACTGTCCTTGGCCTCCGCCAGGTATTGGCAGGCCGCCAGCAATTGCCGCGAATTCAGGTTCAAGGATCGTATTTGCCGCAGATGTTTGCGGCACAGGGCGCATTCGTCCACATGGGCGGTCACCGGCGTTACTGTCGAAATGCCCATCCCTTCGAGCAGCAGGGCCGGCAGGAAAGGCCTGACCTGCTGACAGGAGATCCACTGGCCCTCCAATCGGGCATGCAGTTTAAGATGCTCGCGCAAAAGCGTTTTGTCTTCAGAGCCGATGTATGGCTTTAGTTGGTCCCGCAAGCGCTGGATCTGGCCCTGACATGTTTCACAGCGTTCCAGGTGGTCGGCGACCGGGGCCGGCACCTGGGAACTGCCCGTTTGATAGGCGTAATAGTATTTTTGGTTTTCCCTGCAATTCATTTTGTCTTCTCCTTCCTTCAATCATCCGCCTGGCCGCTGCGTACAATTGCCCGGATTCTCTTCATACCCAAGGAAACGTACCGGAGAAACGTCCCCTTGGCGACGTTCATTTTTTGTGCCGCCTGCTCATTATCTGCCATATCGCGGTAGCGAAGCAGCACCGCCTGCGATTCCTGTTTGCTCAAACAGGTTTCAATGGCCTTGAGCACTTCATTAACTTCCTCGCGGACAAGGACGGGCTGGCGCCCTTCGTCGGAAGTCTCGCTGCCGAGTAAAGAGGCATATTCCTGCAAGATACGTTTGCTGCGATGCTTTTTGCGCCTGTACTCATTAACCTTATTAATCGTTAAAACATATAGATAATCGCGAATATCCCTGATCGCTGAGAGGTCATTCTTCTTGATAAGGGCCATGAAAATGTCCTGGTAAATATCTTCCCTTTCGTTGAGGTCTGCAGCGGCAAAACGCAAGATGGACTCTATGAACGTGCCGTGTTCCCGGTAGAGTTCGTCAATCCATTCCAAAGAGGGATTGGTTTCGAGATTGGATTTTTCGCGATTCATTGAAAAAACTACCCGCTTGCCGCAAGATCATTCCAAAACCCGCTAGAGTATAATACGAAGCTATTCACTTTTCAAAGCAACACTTGAAAAAATGCCGCAACATTCGCATCATTAGTAAAGAGTACGCCCAGGCAGAACCTTTGATTATTTTCCATGACTTTCTTAAAAGTGCCTTTTTCCTTTCAATTTGGCCCTGATCCACTATGATGAGCCGATTACGGCGGGTTAAGGATGCACAGGGAAATGTTAAACGCAAATAGCGATTTAAACCCCGTTGACGCACAGAGCGATGAACGGTTTATGCGGATGGCGATCGACCAGGCATACATGGCCGAGGAAAAGGGAGACGTTCCGATCGGCTGCGTGATCATACACCAGGGCCGCGTCATCGCCAAAGGGTGCAATCAGCGAGAACTGCTGGGCGACCCAACAGCGCACGCCGAGATCATCGCCCTGACGCAGGCGGCCGAATACATCGGCAACTGGCGGCTGGAAGGCTGCACGATCTACGTGACGCTGGAACCGTGCCCGATGTGCGCCGGCGCGCTGGTGCTGGGCCGGCTGGACAGGCTCGTTTACGGAACCGATGACCCCAAGACCGGCGCCGTCAAGTCGCTCTACAACATCGTGCAGGACCCGCGTCTGAACCACCGCCTGGAAGTCACTTCGGGTGTGCTGGAAAGCGAGTGCCGAAAACAGTTGCAGGATTTCTTCAAAAGACGCAGAACCGAAAACGCCGGTCAATAGATCATGCTTAATCGCACGCAAGCCATAGCGCCGATAGATCGGCCACATCGTCCAACCCCACTGAGCCGTTATTCGTGCGGTCGCCGCCCATACACCAGTCGGGCGCCCGGCATGAAGTTTCGAGCCAGTGGTTCGCGACGGCCTCCAGGGCGCCGGCCCCGTTACCAGCCATAACAATATGGCTGGCAGGATCGACAATCGTCAGGACCGCTCCCTGGCAGGAACTGTCAATGATCGCCCCGCCGTTGTCGAGCGACCCGACCGTCACATCAAAACCGTTCAGATCGAGTACGGCCCCGGAGGCGATGGTCAGTGCTGTTGTGACGGGCAGCGCATTGGCCGCGCCGAGCCGGAGCGTGCCGGCGTTGACCTGCGTGGCTCCCGCATACGAGGCCGCCCCATTCAGCACCAGAACAAAGCTGCCGCTCTTGACCAGCCCGCCCGCGCCATTGATCGTTCCATTGACAACAATGTCACCTTTCTTGGCGGCGAACATTCGAGCGCTGCCGTTGGCCAACTGAAGGGCCATGTCAAGTGTCTGCGTGTTTGGCGAATCGTTCATCACATCGCCTGCCAGCGAGATACGGCTGCCGCCAAGCACGAACGCGCCGGCCCCATCGGCAAAGCGGATTCCGGCTATCTGGCGGTCCGCGCCAAAATCATTCATGTTGGCCGGCCGCGTCGAACCCGCAAATACGAGCAGTTCGCCGTTCATGGCGGGCCAGTCCCAGTTAGCGGCATCCGACCAGTTGGAAGACAAACCAAGCCCCGACCATGTACGCGTGTTCGGCGAAACCGTTTGCAGGGCCGCCGTCCATTGCTGCGCCAGCGTATGCAGCCACCGAAGTTGATTGACGTAAGAGCCGCTGTCTGCCGCGACGGCTGTAAGGGCCTTGCCGGTCGATTTGTTCAAGATGCGCCACGAGCCGTCCGTGAGCGTTTCGAAGGCCCACTTCTGCGCGTTGTTGTTATAATCGGTGTATTGGCGGATCTGTGCGTTATCATCGGCGCTTCCATCACGCAGATCCAGCGGAAGCGAGCTGGCCGCGTTCACGATCTTGGTATAACCGTCGAACGTGGGCAGGAATCGCCATTTTTGATAATTGCTTCCTGCCGCGACGGCGACCGTGAGGCGCGTGCCCGGCATCGTATTGGACACCTGCGCCGGCAGACCCGCAAATTGATTGTTCAGCGTATAAATGCCCGTCGGCGTCAGCCAGAAAATCTGACTGCTCACCTGCGCGGGGTTCCAATCGTTGACCTTGATGGAAGCGCCGGGGGCGTTCTGCGATTGCCACACCTCCATCGCCATCCCGGTTGCGGAGTTCACCAGGCGAAAACCGCGATTGTTCGTTTGGACAACGTACCATTTGTGGGCGGCGTTCGAGCTATCGTAGGTCACCAGCTTGACGGGCTTGCCGGGGCCATAGATGTTATTCGGATTGCTATCGGGGCTGACCACCGCCAGCGCCTTGTTCGTCGCCAGGCATGTGATCTTGTATTGATTGCCAGCGGTGCGCGTGAAATTCCATACCTGGTTGCCGCCGCCGCTGAATGACCACAGTTGCGGGATGTCGCTATCACCTTCGGCGGCCTCAACGTAGAGCCCCCCTGCGACAGCGCCCGCGTCCGTATTCATGCACGAAACCATGGCGTAGTCGCCGTTCGCTAGGTTCCACCCGGCGCGGGGCCAGCCGTCGGCGCCCCAAACCAGCGTGCGGATCGCCAGCGTATCGAGCCCGTCGACGTCGGCGTCATAGAAATGGTATGAATACATCTCGAGGCCGTCCTGGGCCGTAAAGATGCCCGTCTGGCCGGGCCCGATCTCGCGGGCGACAGAGCCGCATTCCGGGCGAGGGCTGCCGTCGGAATAATAATTGGCGTTGAACTCGCGCCCGTGAAAGATCGAACCGTTATCGGGAACCAGCAGGTCCACGCCTTCCTTGTCATAGTAAGGCCCCGTGATGGACGCGGCGCGGCCATAGCGAATGAAGTACTTGCTGTTTGTCTTGGCGCAGCAGATTTGCTGATTGAAGAAGAGGTAATAATAGCCGTTCTTATAGTAGAGCAGCGGCGCTTCGATCCAGGCCCGCGCAATCTGCACGGGCGAGGTGCCGGGCTTGACCATGCCGGTCTCTTTATCGAGTTGGTAGAGCCAAATGCCGCCGTATTGATAACCGTTGGAGCTTGGATCGCCAAAAGAACCGGCAGCCAGCCACAGATTGCCCGCCGTATCAAACAGCAGTGTCGGGTCTATGCTGCGGCGATAATCAACATTCAGCGCCGTCCACAGCACGGAGCCCTGGTCCACCCAGTCATGCGCACTGATATTGGAACCAACGGCAAGCCCACAAACCGAACGTTCCGTACCGTCAGAGTCGCGGCACATGTTGCGCGAGTAGTACAGGTAATACAGATCCTGGTACTTGATGATCTCGGGGGCCCAAAGATTCCACCGCGTGCCGCTCTCGCAGGTGAGCAGGTAATAGACCATGTATGGCGGAACACCCTGCGCAAAGTTGAACGCTCGGTCTTCCCACGCCCAGGTTACAAGGTCCGGCGAGGAACGCAGGTTGAGATTCGGAGCGGTTGAAAAACACCAATATTTGCCGTTTTCAAAGATGATCGTGGAGGGGTCGTGGCAGTATTGGATAGCGCCGGTAATCTCCAGCGCACAAAGCGGAGATCCACCCAGCAGAATCAAAGCGAACAGAGATATTCTTTTCATCTGTACCCTGTTTTAGTCATAACAGCGTTCCAGGAACCGACACGTGTGTCCCCATACATGATATAAGTAATTAGTGGAAAATGGACGTGAACTTACAAATTTTCGCCAAAAATTGTGAAAAAAGCTGGATTCTGGAGCTAATCGGCGGGTTTGCGGAATACAACGGCCCGTTTGTTTGGGGCCAGCGACATGGAAACTGCCCAATTCTGCGAGGAAGACTCGAGCGAGCGGGCAAAACCATAATCGGTACAGCCGCAAAGGCTGTGTACCAGCGTATTCCTTTCATCCCAGCGGTCATACCTGCCGGTAACAGTCGCCATGTACCATCGGTATGGGAATTCATGCTCGGGGACGAGAGGGTCCAGGGCAGAGATATCCACGTTATGTGCCCAGCGAAGGTTCTGCTCTGTGACGTGCATGGTAAAATCTTTCGTATAATAATGCTCGGCCCAGCATAATTCAGCTTGCACTGCCGGATCGTCGTAAATCACACCAAGATGCGAAGGGTCCCACCCGTTGGGCACATACGCATCAAGAAACGTCAAGTGAAAGACGGCCAGCGGGAAGGCCTGCGCCAGGCGGCGCGCGGCGGATTGGATCACCCACGTGCCGGCGGAGTGGCCGACCAGGTGAATGTGCGTAAACGGACGATTGAGTTTGGTCACGGCGGCGGCCAGTCGCGGGCCGGCGATGTCGCGGCCGTATTGGGCCGCCTGTACCGAACTGACAACCGCTGAACCGCCCTTCCAGTCGAATGAGCCGCAAAGCCATTGGTTAGGGTCAGTCCGCGCGTACAGTGCGGCGGCCAGTTCCGCCGGCCAGCGGTCCGTGCCCTTGTCGAGCCAGCCATGCGTAACGATCACCAGTCTATCGACGGATGGGCGGATGGCCTCGGGGTCCGTGATAACGATGTTGGGTTCGGAGGCATTCTGCGGCGAGAGAATGACCTGCTGAACGATAAAGACAGCATCATCGACGATTTCAAGAGGGCCATCCGGGCAGGCCGTGACATTGACCGGGGCAGCCAGCAGATGCCGCATGCCGTTCTTTTCCATCCAGTCGGCCACCTCACGGCGTGCATCGATAGAAGCCGCCGCCGGAAACACGATCCAAAGCAGATTAAGAACTATGAAGCTGTTTTGATTCATCGGCGTTTTCCATAATCGAACCTCAAACGCGCCTCCATATCGGTGGGATTGACGGTAATGCCCATCTCGGCATGGTTGATACGAAACAAAGGCCGCGGGATGTTTTCCCGCGCGACGCTTCCATGCATAGTGTACCAGGGCTGCTCAGTGAGCCACGCCGCGTAAGGTTCAAAGAACAGCGGCTCCAACACGCTCCAGCCGCGCTCAGTGATGATCAAAGATACGGTTTCGCCGCGCCGCGCAATCGATTTTTGCCGCTTCGCTGAAGGAGCGGTATCGATCGCTTTGCGGAGGACGGATTCAACCGGTGAAGCCGCCAATTGCCGTGACGTGCGCGCGTAATAAATCGTTAACGGCGGATTGTTGGGTTCGATGGGCAATGTCATCTTCTCATAGGCCGCTCCTTTATCGGTCCGCGCTGACGCGCCAATGGGGGCAGTTTGGTCGTGCCCGCCAAGAGCAGCGAGAAAGGCATCGAGCATCGCCTGATCGGATACCTCCGTCGCAAACGCGATCGGCAGACGGTCCATATTTTGCGCCGCAAATTCCCACAACCCGGCGGGCGTCTTTGCCGACTGGCGGCATGCATTCCAGAACTCGCCGTCGAACACATCAACGATCAGGCGGCGGCCCAGCCATTCGAACGCATTGTCCGCCGGGATCGACGGTATTCGATCCGACAGCCGTGCAT
The DNA here is from genome assembly GCA_021372945.1 of Planctomycetaceae bacterium. Taxonomy (GTDB): domain Bacteria; phylum Planctomycetota; class Phycisphaerae; order Sedimentisphaerales; family Anaerohalosphaeraceae; genus 4572-13. Next base: position 84,165 of record JAJFTK010000114.1, read on the forward strand.
TCAGTTCACGGATCCACTGCGACCGGCCGTCAACGGCTATTGCCGCCTGCAAAATGCAATCCTTTGCGAGGGAAGCGTTCAAGGCATTCACTGCGTTTTCATCGTTGGCCGCAATGTAGTTGTTCAGCTTTCCGGCCGCGGAATCGGACCATAAGGTCAATGCAATATTCGTATTCTCGGCCTCGTGCAGAAAACAAATTCCTGCCGGGCCGACAAGCTTTTGCCAGCGCTGCTGAAAAGATTGGCGAAAGCGTCCATATTGCTGCTGTTCGAGGGCGGTGACCTGGTCGATCGCCAGCTCGGCAATAGGTGTCATAAACAGCCAAGTACCGTAGGTTGAAGATGCGGCGCCTGCCTGGGCGGCAAGACGGCGGCGCGACCGGCCGATATACCACTTGGGCGAAAGCCAGCGCTCTATTGCGGCTTCGGTAAGAACGACCAGGGCCGTCTGTTCATTATCATCGATATTGTACCGGCTGCGCAAAAATCGATATTCGTTCGTGTCTCGCATACAGGGGCTTTTTCTTTGCGCGGTGTCTATGATCTTTTGAAGCTGAACAAGTGAGTTGGTGACAACGACCACATTATCGATCTGCGCCAGGTACGAACACACCTTCCGATCCGGCGAAACGACCGCGCGATAGGCGATCCCGCCCACCGAGCCTTCCGCGAGTTTTGCGTCCGGCATGTCCTTAAGCTTTTTTTCCTGCTTTGACCGCGTATTGTTAAAGACCAGTTTACCGATGGAGGCATCAAAAAGGATAGCGCTGTCGGTTCCCTCGGCCATGTACGTGTCCGAGCCGGTCAGGACAACGCCGCGAATGGTTTTGGGCCCCCAGAATCGAGACCAGCCGTCGAGCCAGACGCACATCTGCTGTTCATAGAATTCAAACTGCGATACGGAAAACCCAAGCGGCTCGAGGCTTTGCCGGCCGGACTTGAGGGCATCCACAAAATCCATCATCCTGCGAAAGGTCGGATAGAAGAACGCGTGCTGATCGGCAGGCACATACGCTGCCAGCGGATCTGCTTCGAAGCCGGATTGTTTTGTCTGCTGCCAATCCGGCTGGGCGATTGCAATCGGATCGATCGAAGCAAGGTCGATCATGCCGGTCGAATCCTGCTGAGCGAAGATGCTGCTGTACAGGGTTAATGCTGTAAGCCAAACAAACATGTACTTCATTGCTGATCTGCCTTTGGTATTTTATCAATTTGAAGCGAATCGAAGAAGCCCCTGTTCTTTAATAATTGGTAAAGGAACGAGACGCCCACGAGAATGAGGCCGGTGGTGACAAACGCGGCGATGCGGTACTCCGTTCGCAGGGACGAGGTATCCACAATGAATATCTTGCAAAGCAGCACCGCGAAGATAAACAAGGACAGCCATCGGACAAAGGCCCTGCGGGCGGCAAAACCGATGATCATCAATACGGCGGCATAAACGGCCCATGTCACGGACATATACATCTGAGCGGAAAAACTCCAATTGGCGATCTTGACAGATCCGAGGACGCCCTTGCAGTACCAGAAGAAATAGACCTGCTGCGAGAGGAGTATCCAGACAAGCAGCAGCGTTGACACCACAAGCGCTGCCGAAATAAGGCTGTTCTTATGGGGAGCCGCCGTGCCGCGAACGAACCACGCCGCAAGCAGCATGCTGATAACAAACACCGCCGCGATGGCAAAGGGCCAGTTGAAGAACAGCCTGAACGGCGCATAATAAACCTCCGTCATGGCAAACGCGCTGTACACGGCGCTGGTAAACGCTGTTAGCAGCCCGACGGCGTTGACAAGCGTTCCCCCCGGAGACAGAGGACGGGCCAACAGCACGAAAATAGTTAACGCGCATAGCATAATCAGGCCACGATGCAGATGCGATAACGCCAGTTCACCCGGGTGCAGGTGCCACTGGCAATGCTCGGCCCACTCCAGACCTGCGCCCACGGCAAGCAGCAGGATGCCGCCGGCATAGTAAAACTGAGCAATCCATTGAGCGTCTGTCTGCTTGTCACAACTTTTGAATCGCCAAAGCCCATGCCCGATGAGGATGCAGACGGCGACAATGACCCACGTGATAAAGGGGGCGTTGTAGGCAAGCTGAAACGCATCGCTCGTATGAAGCGGCAGACGGAAGAACAGGCCGATTGCAGAAAGGCCGCTCACAACAAAAGCGGATTGCAGGAGGTACGCACGGTTCCAGCGAAGGCCCGCCGCAAGAACGACAAGGCCGTACAGGGCCCATGTAATAAAGATATATTGAAACGCGCGAGATTTCCAATCGCCTTCAAAACCGCCGTAATCGTGCAGGCAGGACCAGTACAAATACATTTGCTCGGTCAGGATGACGAATAAATAGAGCACGCCAAGCAATACGATGGCGGCGGGCAAATCGCGAGCGGATCGTTTATCGCTCATCTTTTTGAATTGCCATGCGGCGGCGCCGACCGCGGCCAGGTAGCCCAGCGCCAAACCGAACGGAATATTCAGAAACAGCCGGAAGCGTTCAGCATAGACGCCCATCATGGCAATGGCGATGAACGCGGCGCCGAAAACAAGGGCAACGATGCCGCCGGTACGCACGATCTGGCCGCGCGGACAAAGCGGCCGTACGAACAACGCCGCTACCAGCAGAATGCAAAGAAGCATCATGCCCTGGAGAAACAACGATTCGCCCACGGGGTCGTAGGTCATATGCCGGCAGCAATGGGCATGCCACTCCAATGATAAACCGATGGCGCACAGCAGCACGCCGGCGACATAAAATATCTGCGAGGCAAAGGATGCCTGCACCGCGTCCGGCTGCTTCATGAACCGCCAGAGCAGGTGACACACCAGGATGCCCGCCGCGACAAACAGCCACGTGCCCAGCGCGGAATTGAGAAACACACGGAAGTCCTCGTCCGCATGCAGCGGCAGATTGTAGAGCAGGCCGATCACGCTGATGGCGGCAACCAGGATGGCCATCACCTGCGTCCACAGGCTGCGGTAGCGAATGCCGATAAAGGTCAAAGCGACGGCCTCGATGGACCAGCCGACCAGCGCCGCCTGAAACTCAAAATACATCGGCAGTGCCGCGGTGATAAAGCCGATGCCGACGACGCCGAGCGAGGCCTGCAATTTGATGTCGGCTCGGCATCGCCACAGAATGATCGCCATCATAACAAGGTGCGCCGCTCCCAGCAAGGCGGCCGCCAGAGCCAGCTTCTTTTGGTCGTATGCGTGCAGGATCTGATAGAGGTAATAGAACACGGTGATGCTGTTGACGACGACCAGCACGACGTCCTCGGCCCGCGCCTCGATCCGGCGAACAAGACCATAAAGGATCGGAAGCGCCAGGTAGAGGCAGGCGAAGATGGAAAGCCACCAGAGGGCGACCGCCATTTGATCGGGCGTGTAGAATTTTTCGAACCACGCGGTATAGAGCAGCCACGTGCCGGCCATGGCGATCCAGTTGACGGCTCGCCAGCGCCGGAACATCGCACAGGCCATCGCGCCGAGGCTGAGCGTCAGGACATAACTGAACAGCGGGATCGGCAGGTTCTGGCCGGTCGAGATGATCACCGGGGCCAGGTAGCCGCCCAGCAGCGACAAGAAAGCGATCACGATCTCGTTGAGCACAACCGCATAGGCCATCGCCAGGGCCGTAATCAAGATCGATAAGGCGAAGGCAATATCGGTGCTGAACAGATGATACACGCGAGAGCCGCCAAACACCGCCGCATAGAGCAGCGCAAATCCGAGCGCGCTGATACCTTTGGCCACGATCTCGAATTTGCATCTTCGAAGAATCTCGCCAAGGATAACGCCCACCGCCCCGCCGATCGCCACTAAAGTGACTCGCGCCACAGGACCGAAATATCCTTTTTCGTAAAGAGATTTGAGAAACCAGCCGGCTGCGAAAATTATTACGATGATCCCGGCGATCAGAAGGAATGTGGTGCCGATCTTAAGTTCCAGTCCGCCGGTGGGTTTGGGCTTATAGACACCAGGAACTGGGACGAACTGGCGAGCAGACGCCGGCGGCTGTACCGGTTGGGCAACCGGCTTGGGCATTTCCGCTCGTGCCGCGGCGGCAGGAGACTGCGGCACAGACACCTGCGAAGGCGTTTTAATCTCTGCGTACCGCGGCTTCTCTTCCGCCGTCTTCTCCTGCAAAGGAGCAGGCGGAGTCGCAGCAGGAGCAGGTACCGCAGGAGCCTTAGAAACCGGCTCAAACGCTGCCGCCCTGCCGCTCCAGGCGGGTTCCTTTGGCGGCATTTGTGCCGTGGGCCTGAATTGTTCGGGCGAGGCCTTTCCTTCCAGTCGATCCAGCCGCCGGGACAGGCCGCCCAGTTTATTAAAGAGTACGGTAATCAGGATGATCGCCAGCGGCCCGCATACCGCCAGGCCCATCAGAAACAATATAACCAATAACGCTCCCATGGCTTCCATGAACACATCCTCAATCTGGAATTCACTGTTCGCTTAGTTCTTCCGCCTGCACGGCCAATTGACGGACCCGCATCATATCCACCTTGCCGGAACCGAGGCGAGGGATCTCGTCAACAGGAACCAGGCTTTCTCTTTTGGGAATATAGAGATTCGACAGGCCGCTCTGACGAAGGATATCGTGAAGCTTATCCGGGTCCACCCTATCCTTCACATAGAGCATGACGAGTTTTTCGCCCTTTTTCTCTTCCGGCACGCCCGTGACGGCGACGAGCGGCTCCTGCAGGCCAAGTCCGCTGACAGCCGCTTCCTCAATGGTCAAATGCGACACCATCTCGCCCCCGATTTTGCTGAAGCGGCTGAGCCGGTCGTGAATGGTCACGAAACCGTCCTCATCGATGCTGACGATATCGCCGGTGTTGTACCAGCCGTCGCGAAGGACTTCTGCCGTCTTTTCCGGCATGCCCAGGTACCCTTTCATCACGCTGGGACCCTTGACATATAACAGGCCCGGCTGATCGAGCTCAACCGCTTGACCTGTTTCGGGGTGCAGGACCTTGACGGCCATTCCGGGCAGCGTATGGCCGACCGTACCGTCCCGCGTGCCGACCTGTGTGATGCCGCCGATCTCGACATCGAGAACGTTCAGCGCGATCAGCGGCGAGCATTCGGTGGTGCCGTAGCCTTCGCGCGGACGCACGCCGAATTTTTCCTCGAAGGCGTCCATCAGTTTAACTTTGAATTTCTCGGCGCCGGCGATGATGAAGCGAACGGTCGCGAAATCTTCTTTTTCGCAGCGCCGGTAATAGTTCAGCAGAAATGTCGGGGTGGCAAACAGCAGCGTGGCCTTTTCATCGCGGAGCGATTGGCCCACCAGTTTGCCGTCGAGCGGGTTGGGCACGTAGCAGACGCGGACGCCGGCAATAATCGGCAGCCACAGCGTACACGAAAGCCCGAACGAATGAAAGAACGGCAGGATGCCGCAGAGCTTATCATTGGGATAGGCACGAAAGACCATCAGCGCCGCTTCGAGATTGGATTGGATGTTGTGGTGCGTCAGCTCGACGCCTTTGGGCCGGCCCGAACTGCCCGATGAGAACAGAATGGCCGCCGTCCGGTCCGAATCGAACGCGCCCTGTATGCGGCAGAGCCATTTACGCGGCCACAGCAGCGTCTGAATGACCGCCTGCCTCTTCTCGGCGGCAGTCAACTGCTCCAGCAAATCCTCGACGAACAACGCGCCCGTTATTTGCGAAGCATCCAGGTTGATCTTTTCGAGAAACACGCGGCTGGTCAGAACGGTCCGGATGTTTGCTGTTTGCAGCATGTAATCGCGGTCACTATCGGAAACCGTATAGGACAGGTTGACGGCGGCTTTATTCAATAGCGCTGCCGCCAGATTGGCCAGCATTCCGGCCACCGACGGAGGCAGCAGGATACCGATATTGCTTTGGCCCGCGGTCTGCTTTTCAAGTCGGTTTGCCAGTGCCGCCGCGGCGATCAGGGCTTTACCGAACGTCAGACGCCTGCCGGTCGTATCCGACACAAAGGGCTTTGTCCAGTTCTTGCGTGCAGATTGAACGAACGTCTCGCCCAGGCTGTGCCGGGCCGAGCGGCGCTCGTTGAAGTAGTCCACCGAAAGTTCCTCGATGGCCCAGCGAATGTCGCGCGGCGAGGCATCGGCATGCAGCGGTTTGCCGAAAATGACGCTAACCGGACACGGCAGACGTTTGGGCCAGGCGCTCATGACCTTGCCGTGATAGTGGCTCAGGATACTTCCCCAAAGCCCGCCCAGGTAGGTCGGGATGATGGGATAATCCGTCCCTTTGACAATCTTCTCAAAACCGGCGTGGAAGCGGCCCAAGAGGCCGGTTCGCGTCAGCATGCCTTCGGCGAAGATGCAGACCAGGTAGCCGTCATCCAGGGCCTTGCGCGCTTCATGCAGTGCCGCAACGATCTTCTTGGGCGGATCGGAGGCGCTGATCGGAATGACCTGCTGAAGACGGAAGAGCCAATTGAGCCATGGAACATCATAGAACTGGCGGTCCATGATGAATCGAATACGGCGATGCTGCGTGGCTCCCAGGACGACTGCGTCGGCCCACGAGACATGGTTGGAGACGATCAGGGCAGGACCTTCCAGCGGGACATTTTCCTCGCCGCAGACACGGATGCGATAGACCAGCCGCGTGATCATAACGACGATCAGCCGCGTGAGAAAATCCGGCAGAATGACGATCGTAATCACGGCAAGGACCAGCGTCAGCACGCCCAGGATAATAAACATCCACTGCGCCGGAACGCCCAGGTTGCCGCAGATCACCCACACGATCAGCGCAGCCAGCAGAACGCTGCACCAGCCGAGAAAACCTGAGGCGGCCAGCACGCGGCCGCGAATCTCCAGGCGCGTGCGAAACTGGATGAACGAGTTGATCGGAACGATATACATTCCGCAACTGACTCCCATAAGTAAGATCAACCCAAATAGTCCCCATCGCGGGTTCTGGAAAATGGACTGCTCCGTCGCGGCCGGCTCGAACCCGGCCAGCCCAATGCCGACGGACATCACCGCCATTCCGATGGCCCCCAGCGGAACGATCCCCAGCTCCACGTTGCGGCCGCTGAGTTTGCCGGCGATCCACGAGCCGATGCCGATGCCGACCGCCGAGATCACGAACAGAAAGCCGCTGTGCACGTCGCTATAGCGGCAGACCTCCATCCCGTACGGGATCAGGATGATCTTGGCAAAGCCTGCGATCAGCATGAAGTAGGCGCTGGCCAGGATGGTCATCATCAACTCGCGGTCGCCCCGAACATAACCCAGCGACTGGTAGACGTCTTTTATAAAAAAGAAAGAGGCGGTGGATTTTTGGCCGGCGGCGGGCGTTCTTCGTATGCGGAAGCTGGTATAGAACCCGGCCGCCGCGATCGCAACGCAAGCCAGGCTGGCCGCTGCGAACCGGCGATTGGTCAGCAGGGTCAGCAGAGGTCCCAGGGCCGCTCCCAGCACGATCGACAGATAGGTCAGGCTTTCAAGAAAACCGTTGGCCTTGGAGATCTGGTCCTTGTGCACCAGTTCCGGGATGATCCCGTACTTGCAGGGACCAAAGAACGCGCTCTGGGCACACATGAGGAACAGCAGAACACAAACGCCCGCGACAAAATCGAAATAGAAGGCTGCCCATCCAAGCAGCATAATGACTACTTCGGCCAACTTGACCCAAACGATCATCTGGCGTTTGCTGAAGCGGTCCGCCAGCGAGCCGGCAAGCGGCGTAAACAGCAGGAACGGCACCACAAAGATCATCTGGGCGATCGAATTGACATACGCCTTCTTCTCCTCGCCCCAAAGCCCGATCAGGAAAAAGATCATCAGCGATTGGAAGACATTGTCATTGAGGGCGCCTAGGAATTGAGTGGTATTGTGCCATCGAAAGGATGAACTCAATTTCGTCGGTTGCTGTATGCTCACGCCGCAATCCTAACTTGCCGATGCCGTACTGAAGTCCTTTTGTTTGCCGCAATGCTCACAATAAGGCAGCAGGCTGTGCCGGATGCTGCCGCAGGAATCGCATTTGTCATAGAGAGTCGTCCCGCAGGACGGGCAGGTATAGGGTTCCTGCTGGCCGGCCTTGGCGTCCTGTCCGACTACGACGATGCTCTTTTTCTTCAGACAGCCCGCCAGCCGCAGCAGCCCGGTGCGGATGGGCTTGCTGCAAACCGGGCACAGGCATTTATCATATTCCTGCTGATACTGCTTCAGGAGCAGGTCCCGCTTGGGCGAGGCGATCATTCGTATCAAGTAAACGAGGATCCGCAGAACGATCGCCAGGACGACGATGATCGCGATGTATTTGAAGTACTTGCTTGGGAAATACTCGTGCACCACCATGGTGATCTTGAGAAAGGCCGCCAGAAACGCCGCCCAGACAAGCGGCCAATAGATGCCCGTGCGGTATCTCATGAACACAAACGAAATGACCACAAAGACCGGCACCAGAAACGTCAGCTTGAACGCGGCCACCTTCAGGCGATGTTTTTCGCAGAGCCTGTCAAACTCTTTATGATACTCCTGCTCGAGCAGGGTTATCTTGTCTGTTGCCGATGTAAGTTCCTCCTGTCTTTGCTGACGCTGGAGGGTTAAATCCGAGATCTGCTTATTGAACTGCTGGTCCTGTTCCTGGTTCTGCAGAAAACGGGATTGGCTGTCCTGCAGGGTCTTTCGGCTTTCCTCCGGGAACGGTACATTCTTATCCAGGCTTTGCCGCTGGATTTCCAGCAGTTGGCTGATCGTGGTTTGCAGACTGCTGGTGCCGCTGTTGAGCAGCCTCTTCTGTTCGGACAGCGCAGCGATCCTGCGGTCGAGAACGTCGATATCCTTCGTAAGTTCCTTCTTCTGCAAATCGAAGGATTCCGGCACGTACTTGCCTCGGACCGCTTGTGCATCCGGACCGGGCAAGTTGCCGATGTCGTTTTCAATGAAGCTCAAAAGCCAATAAAGCAGAACCCCTAAGACAACGCTCAGAACGATGATGAAAAATCGCAACCCCCAGGACCCTTTTGCCTTTGGTTTCGTTTCCATGTTTTCTCCTATCATTCAGATGAACCTTTGCTTCCTGCACACGCCCACTGTTAAAAGGCTCCAAAAGTCAGTTACATTCGAGACAGTTTATATAAAAAGTCCGGAAATTCAATAAGACAAACACAAAAATCGGGGTCAGCCGGCGAACGCCTGCCAAAAGTCTTCGGCGGAGACCTGTATCACGCTGCATTGAGTTTGAGATCGAGAGTTCTGGCAAGCGGGCTGAGCCGCCAGCAGGCTCCACAGCAGTACAAATAGGGTCATCAGTCCCGCTGCACTGATCAGCCAACTGTATTTCCTGGAATCTTTCATGGCATCTCCTTTCATTCGAGTTCGTCTAGTCTCGAATAGAACAAAGGATGTGCCAACCGGATGAAATTACATGTATCTTCTTATTATGGCAGGAGTTATGTTATTCAACATAATACCGGATACTATTTATCGCCGTACATACAATGTGCATTTCACGTACATAAGGTGTACTGAGGATAGCTTATGCGGGATGACTAGCCGGCAGCTTCTGTGCCAGTGCCGTTAACTCTTGAGATCCTTCTTTTGGATCCACTTGCCATCGTTGGGCTTGAGCCATTCGTTTGGTTTTGCGACCCGGAAGTTCCGTTTGCCGGCGCTGAGGGCGAAGGTTTGGCGTGCAGCGCCGACTTCCTTGGCGCCCAGCTCGTAAAATGCCTTGCGGTCGGCGTTCTCATCCTGCACGAGTTTCTTGAGTTCCTTGTCGCCGAGAGATTCGGCCTTGACAGCTTCCACCAGGCCGTCGAAGGTTTCGCCTATCTTGCCATCCGCCTTGGCCTTATTGAGGGCGCCCAGACGTTGGGCCATTCGGTCCGTGATCTGACCCTTGGTATCGGCGCAGGCGGCGGATGTCATAAATCCCAGGATAATTACACACAAGCCCACTGAAACAACCCTCTGCCGAGTATGACTATTCATTTGTGTCTCCTATAGAATTCTGGGTATCTGCCGCCGGAGCGTTGGCCGCCTTTGCCTCGACCTCATTGAAAAACGCGTCAACTTCACGATCCACCTTCACGTTGATATCCATGGTAATATGGATGGGCTTGATCTCGACCGGTTCCACTTCGACCTCATGTTTAACCGAGCACCCGTGAATCGCCAAAAGCGCCGCTGCAACGGCAGCCAGCAACCAGTATTTCATCGGCTCTCCTTGTTTCGCTCAAGCGAGTCATTTTAGTTTCTGAATTCCACGACTGATAATTATAACATCCCGCAGAGTCTTGTCAAAATCGAAAAAGTTCAGGGTTACATCTTCGAATTCCTGCCTCTGGCCCGTACGGGCTCGGCCCTTGGTGAAGATACGGGCGACTGGTCGGTCCCCGTCGGTCGTTAATACCACGCTCAGTTCGTCGTATTCAAAATCCTTAAAGGCATTGATCAGCCGTTTTTTGATTTCCATATAGAGCGTGTCGGTTTGGAATCGCAGGTCCGTGCTGTCCAGCACGCTGCCGAGGACCTCGGCATCCTTGACCTTGAACCACCCGGCCTGGCCCGGCAGGGTACGCAGCTCGCCGCCGCCGAACTGTATGTCGGGCAGCGTGCCGACCGTCACGTTCAATTGGCCATCGAGGGAGCCAACGCCGGTCGCCCTATGGTCAGGGATGAGCGCCAGCAGATCTGCCATCTTAAGGTCGCGGGCAAAAACGGTTACGGCGTGCTCTTTAGCCTCGGGATCAAAGCGGAAGGAATCGACATAGAGACGTCCGCCGACCCAGCCGCATTCGCCGCGCTGCACGTAGGCCGACCAGCCGGTCGGGGCGCCGCTGACCTCTTTGGGCTCGAGGCGAAAGGCCATGAAGCCGTCTTTGAGGTCGAGTTTTCCTATCGCGGCGTGACGAACAAGGGCCACCTGAAGTTCCTTTCGCGGTGTAAGCAGAGGAGTGAAGCTGTTGATGCGGACAGTGGCAAAAACTCCTTCGGCGTGGGCATCCCAGGCCTTGCTCTTAAAGCTGCCGTCCAAGACGGTCAGCGCGATGTTTGGTACAAGGCCGTCAGGGGTCAAACGCACATAGCCATCAAGGCCGAAAGAGCCGCCGGCGAGCAGTCCATCCAGCGGCGGCACAAGGCGGCCAAGCGCATTGGCATCGGCGATCTCGAAGAGTGGAAGCGAGACGTAGGCCCGGGCCGAAGGGCCGCCGGCGCCAATCCCGAGAGAGGCGCTGCCTTCCACGCGAAGCCTGGCTCCGGGCAGCGGCTCCCAAACCATGGCAAACTCCGCTCGCGTATCGGCTAAACTCAGCGTGCCTGAAAGCGAAGGCAGGCTGGCGCCCTTTAACTTGACCGACTTGGCGGCCAGGCGGCCCGGCTCGGGTGCCGCCGCCGCGTTCCAGCTTAACGGGATATCCGCCTCAAGTCCACTGATGGCCAGTTCCATTCCCTTGTGCCCCACCAAAGCGTCGGCCAATGATACCCGCGCGCTCACAACTGCCGGGCCGCCATCCAGCACAGCCGTGCCTCGGATTTCGGCCCTCGGTGCGGTCATATCGATCCCGGCCATGTTGGCCCATAAGCCCCGCGATTCCGGCGGTGTGTCGGCGACGAACTCGATCATCAGCGGCGATCCGGGTTTGCGGCCCGCCGCAAAATCCTTCTGTAATTTCACGAACAGCGATCCATCCCGTACGCCGGCGGTCACGGGATGATCTCCAAACTTGTGCTCAAAGCTTGCGTTAATGCCGTTGATAGAGAGACTGCCCGCAAGTGCCCTGCCTCTGGCGTCCCAAGTGCCTTCGATGCTCGAACGGACTGACGCCAGTCTCCCGGTGGTTCCTGCTGAGATAGCGATCGGCAGCGACGGCGCCAGCGCTGTAAGTATGGGGCCAATGTTTGGTACATCGCCCGACAGGGCTAGATTGAACTCGCCGCTCCCGCTGTTGAATGTACCGGCGAATTGGAGCGCGGCGCCCTCGACGACAGCCGTCAGGTCCAGGGCCACAGCCTCGGGATCCGTATTCTCCAGAGAGCCCGAAATTGGAATCCGCAGACGTCGGCCGTCCAGGTCGAGAACCAGACTTGAGGCTCGCAGTGTAATTCGGCCAAACGGTATTTCGGTCGCAGTTTCGCCGCCGGTCGGGCCATGCAGGTCCGCCAGCGGGCCCAGGTCCCAGACGCCGTCCTTGCGTCGGATCTCAGCATTAAACCCGACGATCTCCACGGAATCGACCCGCTTGTGCAGCAGTTGCCGCACAGTGTAGTCGATGCCGACCGAATCGACGGACAGGCGGTCATTCTGACCAACCGACAGATCGTTGATCTCGAGATGGCTAAGAGAATTGCCGCCGATGCGGAGGCTGGGCCTTGGAAGCCCGAGCCCTTCGACCTGTGCGGCGACTACATGCTCAATGATTGCGGTCCCCAGCCACAGCCACAGGCCAATCACGATGAACGACACAACGCCCACCGTTACAATGATGCGGCCTATCCATCTTCGCTTGCGTTTCATGCACGATTCCCATCGCCCGTGTGTACTGGCATACACATTTTCACAGATTTCCCCGAGCCTTGCCTCATTTATTACTGAACGGCATATTATATTTCTGGAACTTACTATTCGGCATTCGCATTCGTCTGTCAACCTTTTCTTTTATTGCTTATTGCACCATCCTGTTATGAGTAGCATCGTGAATGCAGCAGCCGCATAGTGGAATAGAAAAGGCTGAAATCGCCGACGTGCAAAACCGCGATTTCAGCCCAAAAGTAAAGCGGAGGAGGAGGGATTCGAACCCCCGGTGGGTTGCCCCACAACGGTTTTCAAGACCGTCACACGCTCTAAAGTCACTTAAATACACCTACTTACGAATATCATACAAAGCGGTACACCCCGACACCTGAATCGCTCAATCGACGCCCGAGCCTATCACCCTGCAATCCCGTGCGCCCTGTATCTCGCCCGCAAACCGTCGCTGCTCTGTTGGCCGCCACGTTGAGCAGACTCAGGAAAAACATACCACTTGCGGCCAGAGCCCCCATGGCCGCATAGATTGCCCGGAGATTCTCAAGCAGCACGAATACCCCGGAGATGACAACAAACAGCAGATTGGCGGCAATCATCATCCCGGCCGCATTGCGGGATGTAACAAGTCGGGCAAGTGTCTGATTGCTTGCACCGCCGCCCATGCGGCGAATACCAATGCAACTTTGGTCTTGTTTTGAATGGCGTCAGCGAGATGATTGCTGCATACAAATATGCTTGTAGCAAGGATCACATCGGCAATGGCCGGAAACAAATATATTAAAAATCGGGTCAGAACCAATCCTGTTCAGTTCGGTATTTGCTCTTTGTTAACTTCATATAGTGTTCCTGATCATTGCAGATAGCTTACAGACTGCGGCGGTCTCAGGCAAGGTCTTTTCTTGCGGCATAAACGGCGACCCCGAATGCGGGTGCAATCGGGGCCTGGTGGGCTTAATCCTGTTTTTGCAGTCGGCTCGATCATGTAATGCAGAAACGAGCAATCCTTAAAACCCCTAGGTGTTCGAAAAGAACGCCTGATATAACGCTTCTTTTAAGCTTCGAATCTTGAAATTCAGCCAGCGGTTTCTGTCTCAGACGGGCACATTTAAAAATTCGTTCCAAGACGATGCTTGTCAGTCTTTACTCTTGTAGCCCATTAGATTATTGTCTCCAGAACCAGCCACCATTATGAAACAAACCTTCTTCATTGCATCTACTTCGTTTCCGGTTTGACGAAAAACACATACTCATTTGTAAAATGACCAGTATAACTGATACTATATTCCACCATTAATTCCTTCGCGACATCAGCTTTGTATTTGTTAATGATGCAGTTGTGATTGTATCCATCGGGGCCTTTTGCATCTTTGCTTACCACGACTCCGCTCTTCCAATTCTCTCCATTATCGGATTGATACAAAACAAAACGGTTACCTCCTTGGCCGATATACCCGGATCTGCCGTGCAGGTAATAGCTGCCGGCAAGATAGGCCAATTCGGGATCGCGAATCTTCTTGTCAACGTACGCCCTCTTTTGTTCGCTCCAAGTATAACCGTTATCCTCGCTGATACAATAGTAAAAATGGTTTTCATCTTTGGTCTCATAGGCGCCGGCCAGCAGGCGGCCGTCCGCCATGATGCACAGGGCGCCGTACCATTTGCTATTGTCCAGCGTCAGTGTGCTTCTCTTGCTCCAGGTGCGCCCGTCATCCGTGCTGGCATACAAAACATGGGGACCGTCAGCGTCGAATATGTCGAATAGGACGTAATTGACGGCGCCTGCCACCGCTGTCGCGCAGGGATACCCGATAAAATTGCCATCGACAGACTCGTAGTCTGTCCACGTGGAACCATGATCATAACTCCGCATGACACCACTTTTGCTTCTGGAATATGCTTTTGACTTACATTGAAAATGTGTGACAAATAAGACAACGGTTCCTTTTTCGGTAACTAAACCCTCTTCTATCCACACCGGGCTATTGGGATCTCTTAGATAGGCCTCATGGGAATAGCGGAATTTATTGTATTTGTTCCATGTTCTGCCGCTGTCCTTACTGACTGCGTATTCGCTCCAGCCATCGATATTATGACCGCTTGTGTTTGTGTGGAACGCTACAAGGTCGCCGTTTGCGTATTCCATGCAAACCGGACCACCATGCGAGTTTCTACCCCGCGCATCGCGTTCAAAATCGCAGACGATCGTATAAAAAACGTCGTCACCAAGTTCGGTTGATGGATCATAGTCGTAAACGACAGCACCATCGATTTGACCGGATTGTGACGGGGGCTGCGATATCAGAGACGAGTTTTTCTGATCCTCCGCAGGCTCGCCGCCTGAACCGGAACCGAATTTGCTATCCGCTACATACGAACCGCCAGCGCCATATAGATAGACAAGCAGCGATTTACTTGTATTCGCTTCTACCTTTGTGGGTTCCAAGGCAAGAAATGGCGCCGGTGTATTCGTATTGGGCAGATTCGCCGTTCGAACCGACGGGGAATAACTTGTTGGAAACTCTGTGCTGCCTGTCGCTGCCTGTAAGCCGACATGTGCCATTCCGAAGAACAACATACTAACAACAACCCTCACTTGCGTTTTCATTTTCGATCCTTTCACAATTCAATGTTTTCTGAATGAATCACTCAAATAGATTGCGGCGCTCTCCCGATAGAGCGGATAACATATTTTCCCCGCGGCTATTGGCCTATGCAGGTCATGCGGTCGGCATTGGCATGAATTCCGATTTACAGGGCTCATCGACCGTCCGATGCGTTCCGGGCAGAAACGCCGGACCAATTAAAATCTATCCATAATTTCCGGCTAATCGTAACTACATCATAGTTAAGAGTTTCAGTTTCATGAGTAAGCCAGTCGTGCGTTCCGATAAAGCCGGTTTTATTTTTACGGTCACTCCACCAGAAGGACGCGGAAACCTGCACTTGGGTTTTTATCGGCAGTCCGACTGCTTTGTCTACCCATGTCTGCATCAAGGCCGTGCAGCCCTGGGCCACCAAGCTTATTTGCATTTGATCAAAATAGTCGGCATAAACAGGGTCCACCAAATCCTGCGGTTTAAGGTCGTTTAAAGGGAGGTTTACAAGTCGGCTGACGACAAAGCACGGGCGTCCCTGCTGATCCGTGCTGCTTTCCAAGTTGAATTGAGCCGTTTGCCGGCGCATAATCATCTTTTCAGGAAGCAGCCTCGAATTGGGAATTGCAATCATAGCCGGACTTTCCCAATCATATCCAACTTGCGCATAAGGGTCGATGGGATTAACCCACACGTCATTGAGTAATATCTGACGCCATGAATCCAAAGCGGAGGCAGTCGGCTTGGCCTCAAGTAATTCCCCTCGGGCAGTCAGGTTAGCAGCGATTTCGGCACCGTTAGCATCCTGCCAGCGGACGGCGAATGTGCGGTCCCTCTTGGCCCCGACAATTAATTTGCCATTCCACTGATTCGCCATTTTTGCCAGACCATAGATATGCGGGCTCGGACGGTTCTCCGTGTTTTCACTCTTACTGGGATCGCCTGCCCGTGTATCGAGTTGCGGCGGCTCGCTATAGCCAATTTTTACAGATGCGTCAAATGGCATGTCAAAAAGGCGTAACGCTTCAGGATAGCCGGCCAGCGTCATTTCCTGCTTCACCTGAACCGAAGCGGTCTGATTTTGTGAGAAACCGTAACCCGGCAAAGGCCCTTCCGGCAGCAAACAGTGCATTAATCGCTTAACCGCTGCCGCATGACCAATATCATCACGAGTCATGTGCGCATTGCCAAAAATACCCCCATCACCAATAGCAAGGACGGTCCCCTTTTTGTACCGGACGCGGATGGCTACAGGCCCAGGCACCTTTGGATTGGTACTTTCCAGTAGCACTGTCGCCGCAGAATCTGCCTGTGGATGAAACGCCAGTGTGCAGCCGTCGCCGCAAATGACACTGTCGAGGCCGAAGAGTTGCGGATGGTCCGGCGGAATCGGAATAGCTAATATGCCAGTACCGGTCGCTTGAAATTCCAGACCGAAGGGTTTGGCAATGAGATTCATTCCGTAAAAATCATAGTCAGCGTTATTGGGTTCATCAATGCTGTTATACACCAATATCAATATGCCGCCTTCGGCGACAAATTTTTGGAGGTTCTGCGCATCGGTTTCATTGAGTGGATGGGCATTGCCTTTTGCGGCGGTCCGGGGACAAATGATCAGATAGGCATCTGTCTGACGCATTAAGTCCGGGCCGGGGCTGATTTGGGTGGTTGCGGCTCTGAAGTCATCGCGTATCAACTGACTCCACCAGAACAGACCGTTGGGCGTGCCGGCGCTATCGATTGCATAACGATACCCATTTCGATAGGAGGATGTGTCCGTTGGAAATGCCCGCTGATCAATAGGGATGTTGGGAAATTGATGGTACTCATCGCTCAAAAGGCGTAAGGGCCTGCGTTTTTCAGTTATCGCCTCACCTGAACCAAAAGCGAATGTCGTGAACATATACTGGCCCAACAAAACGCTCAGCAAACACATCTTCATCACTGACCTTTTACAGAAAAGTTTGTACCGCATTTACTTCTCCCTTTTAACCCTGTCTGCCAACATGGACCAAAGCAGGTTGTTCTTACTCGATCCCGATTCGCACAACACAGATTGACTTGCAGGGCCTGCCGTCGGCGTCCGGATAGCCGAAATCCGAGAAGACGAGCATGGCCTCATTGTCATTAAGTGCCACGAGCCCTGTATACCCGCATGATGCCCCTTTGCTGCCTTCAGCAACGCTGTGCAGTGACACATCGACCGGCTCGCCCCACCTCATTCCGGACGGATCCGATGAGCCCGTACGCGCCGCGCACTCCGGACCTGCCATATGATGCCAACATCACACGGCTTTTCAGGGCAAGCAACTGGGGCAGTACGCCAAAACTGTCAAAAATAACCGGCTTGTCCCAATGTTTGCCATTATCGGTCGAACGAGCGATATAGGAGGGACCTGCACGCAGCAAGGCGAGTAACGAACCATCCGGTGCATAGGCAAGATCGGGCTCGCAAAATCCCCAGCATCGTTCCCAGTTGGAATGTTTAGATTTGTCCGGCTCGAACGGAATCTCGCTGACAAAGTTCCATGAATATCCATTGTCAGTCGACTGCACAAAGGCGGGACAATATGCTCTGACCGTACCATCTTTCAGACTCGGCCAATAACATGAAGTCCAAAGCGAGCCATCTGATGCAGCGCGAAGGTTTCCCATGAAAAAGGGGCGAACCAATATCCCTTCCCGCTGCCAGATAACTTGCCCCGGCAGATTGGCTTTCGGATACTCCTTTACCCAGCTCGACGATCCCGCTGCCATCCGGAATTGCGGATAACCTTTTCTCATTTCGCCCGAGAAATCTTCTTGCCGGAAGAACCGGTAGTCGCCCGATGCGGTTTGCTTGCTGAAGGCCGCAACTGCATTAGTGATTGGGTCCGGCAAAGTAATCTTATCCGGAGAAAGCGGCGGGTCGGATGCCAATCGCAGTCGATCACCGTTGGCCAGAAGCACGCCGGTGCAAAGGTGGTCTGCTTCAGGATAGGCAACACGGGTCCATGTCCTGCCTTCGTCAGCGGATACGGCATGAGCTGGTTGTGCCCCATAGGAACGTGCCGAGTCAACGGTTATGCTCCACGTCACGTGCAGGCGGCCGTCGGCCAGCCGCTCTATGGATGGAAATTGCCATTGGCCCCACTGCGGCCGCGGCTCGCCTGCCGGAGCATGAGCAACAACCGCCACATCGCCCAGAATGACCCTGGGACCATTGACCGCTTTTTCAGCTTCCGCTATTTGGGGCCTGATAGCCAGCATCCAGATGACCGTCCATATCGCTTTGTTTGGCTCTCACACGGTCATCACTAGCTTCCAGTTTCCAGTGAGTCCCCATAATACCTGGCCACTCACCGGGTTTATCGACCTGATAATAAACCGTCCAAATCGTCCCATCATCCAATAACACGCTGCACGGATATCCCAAGTCCCAATTCGGGGGATAGCCCAATTCTTCCTGAGTTCCGCGATGTACATCCGCAATTGATAAGGTAATTTCATTCTCGGTATCCCATGTTTTTCCCCCATCCCTGCTGATGCAGGCAAACTGGCCATTGGGTAAACTGCTCCTACGCCCGTACACCACAACAAGCCAGCCATTTTCTAACTTGATAAGGTGCGGCGGATATCCGTTAATCTTTGTGTTGACCGGCTTGGACCATGTGTAACCGCCATCAGTACTTTCAAGCTGTTTCAGATACGGCGCCCGGCTCATCACGATGATTTTGCCGTCGTCCAATTCAACCGCATGTGATTCACTGAGCTTTCCATACTTCTCCGCGGCGAACTTGGCAATGATTTTCCATGACTTCCCGTCATCGCGAGACTCCGCAACTCCTTTTCCAGTCACCAGCAGAACCCTTCCATCCCTTAGTTGAATGGGGCCATGGGGTGTATCAAATGGCATTTTGATGGGGTCGCTCCAGCTTAGACCGTTATCTTCGCTTCGCCGCAGCCACGCCCCTTTCCATTCCTGGCGGATTGAGGAATTAAGTTTGGCGGCGTGCCGGGCATATTGGGCGTACCGTGTTTTATAAAAAGCGCTTTTTTGGTTTGCGAATTCCACCGATGTAAACCAACTGATTAGGATGGTGCCGTTCGCAGTGACTAAAAGCCCCGCATCACGGTCATCCAGCGGTGTATTCGTCACCGTTTTAATATCGCTCCAGTCCGCCCCGTTATTATCGCTGCAAACCATTTTCATTTTGCCCCACGGGCAGACATGCCAGTCGCGGTCGCCGGAATAAACGACCACCAGACGTCCATTCGGCAATTTGCCAATGCTCGGCCAGCCGCAATAATACCCGGGTTCTTTTGAAATAACGGATTGCTCTATCACAACCGGTTTATACGGAACGTTTTTCACATTCAGGTCAGCGCCGAAACAGACCGCTGTCAATTCCAGGCACAAAACCAAACCGTCTCTCCAACTTTTCTTTTGCATCCTACATCCTTTACAGTTGAACAGAGTGATTTCCAACACATTCGCTAAGCCTGCATTTTTGAGATAAGGCCGATTGAGCTATGTCCATCCATCCTTTTCAATGCATTTTTCCCATTATTAATATTGTCCGTGTTTATCAATCAGATCACGCATGAGCTCTATTCTTTTCTCTTCGGCACAGGGCGGGACCTGATCGCCGGCATTGGCAATAAGTCGTGAACTCTGTTTCTTCAACGCCAGCCACTTCAACACCGCCTCCTTGAAATCCTCTATCGAGGCATCGGGCAGCCACAGATCCGGAGAAATACCGCCCGAGAGAATAAAATTTTTGCCCGCTGCATCACGGCACTGCTGAGCGGTCAAATCTCCCATCGGTTTAGGGGTTACCGCATCGGCGCAATCAGCACCACTATCACGAATCATTTCAATTGCGCCAGACAATCGGCCGTCAATATGGACGGCGACATATTTCCCCATTTTGTGAAGCCGGCAGATCGCCTCATCATAGAACCACTTTGACCATTGTTTATAGAATCCTAGCGGCTGAATGTCGCTGGAGAAATTATCCCCCAAGCAAATAATCTGCGCTGGCGATTCAGCTAAGACATCAATGAGCTTCAAATTGTTTTGATTGATTCTGGTAATAATATCTTTAAGGGTCGTCGGGTAATCCATAACTGCATACATCGTTTGCTCGATACCCATCCAATAGTTCAACATCTGTCCCATGCCACTATATCCGGCTGGTACATAACAAACACCGATATCGCCAATTAAGTCGACCATGCCTGATATTTATCGGGCACAAATTTATAGCTTCTATTTTCCAAAACATAACAAAGAATCTTAAGCTGTTCGTTTGTTTTGATACCCCAGCTTTCAATTGCCCAGGAATAGGTAATCTCATTCCATACCCGGGTTCGTGATATTACACCCAGGGGAGTCTCGATCTTCCAGGTTATCGATTTCCCATCCAGACCTTTTTGAGTCCGGACCAGAGTATCTTCAGGATAATAGACTTCATAGAATGAGCCGAGATTAGGCAGGTAGAAACCGACACCCATTTTTTGATGATAGGTTATCAAATCATACTCTGGAAGGTCATAAGATTTACTTAAATCCCAGGGCATCCGGTTTTTATGATAAAACCAGTGCGACAGGTCCAGCATAAAAGGAACCTGGTCAGGCGTCTGATTTTGATAAACCGCCAAAATTCTCTCTTTGGGGGTCATGCTTCTCTGCTCCGCAACACGATCGTTTTACCGCCTTGCTCACGACTCGAACGGGCGCCGATTGAAGCCTTCATGCTTCTGTTCTAAAAAATCCTAATCCATTGAAAGCCATTTAATACCTTGATTTGAAGCCGTAAATCGTCTTGCCCGAATATCCGAGCGCTCCGCCGGCTGTTTATCGGAACGCTCATCATAATACATCACCAGTACAGAACCGTCCCTCAAATTGACCATAGAAGGGTGCGACCCCAGAACATCATCAACGACCTCGGGGGCAGACCATGTGTTACAGTCATCCATACTGTAGCGTAAGGCGGTTCCCCATCGGACGCCTTTGATTCTTTGACCGTAAGCCATCACGACAATGCCGTTTTTTACCCTGATCAGATAGGGAGCAATCACCGCAAAATCCAGTGGTTTTGAAACCTCCCAATGCAGACCGCCGTCATGTGAAACCGACCAACGTGCCACGTCAACGCCCCGCTGAATAGCGTACATAGTACCATCAGTTAGTTCAAGTACATCCGTCTCCGCCGGCAGAATAACACCTCCAGTGGGGATGTTCACGGGCTTTGACCACGTTTGGCACTGATCATCACTGAACATCACAGCGCCTTGGGTCCCGGCTGTTTTGTCCTGCCTATACAAAGGCATTATCCAGCGGCCGGTGGTCAATTTTTTGCTGGGGGAATCGGCGTAATATCCTTCCACCATCTTTTTCGGCTGACTCCAGGTTTGTCCGCCGTCATCAGAATAACAGGCATAAGTCCCTCGCCAGATTGTTTCGGGGTAGCTGGTAAAAAAAGTGCAAATGAGGCGGCCATTGTCAAGCTGAAAAACCGAGGGTCCGCGATCATCAGCCGGCGTATCGCATAAAATATTGGGCTTGCTCCATGACTTCCCCTCATCCGAGGAAAACATAAAACAGATACGGCCTCCTTGCGGCAACTCGATACCAGGTTTAGAGCCGTGAGCATAACCGGCATAGAAAACACACAACAACTGTCCTGATCGGCATCTGCAAACGTCCGGCATACCCTCGTGACCGCCGGCACCGGCATCTTTGCAAGCAACCAGAACTGCCTGACTGATATCCCTTTTAGATTCATCCATGATGCCTTGGGACTCAGATGGGCTTGGGGGATTATTCGATTTCGATATGTCCGCTATCAGCAGTGGACAACTCATCAAGCAAAGCGAACAGATGAAGGCCAAAGAACTGTCTTTCAACATACCGTACCTCCTTAGGCAAACACCATTCAAAAACAGTCATGCATTCTTGTTAGCCTGTTGGGCAATACGTCCGGTGAAACTCACTTTTTGGCTGAGACGAAGATGAGTTCATCGATCTGCAGGTTTGGACCTGATGTCGTATCCGCCTGCAACGTGAGCGTATTATCCAATGTATCTTCCCGCATAACATCGAACTGCAGCCATCGGCCTTCTTTTTCAGCATGTTCGCCCAGAACAAAGGACCTGTTTTCGAAGACAATGCGGCCTTTTCGATTGTTTTGGTTCCTATCATTGAATTTGACATAAACAGTTCCCTCGACACCTGTGGGGAGCGTTATTTCAAGCTTGATGGATTTTCCAAAAAGAACTTTTGCGCCGGCATCGTTCCATGCCCCTTCTCCGGTCAGTTGATAACCATAGCCGTCTTTTTGACTCATCGTCACGTCCAACTCGGCCGAATACGGGATGGTTTTTCCTAACCGTTCCGCTTTTTCGGCGACCTGCACCCATAGAGCCGCATCGAGAGAGCCGAATGCTTTTTCGTCAGCCGTTGGCGCTTTTGCCTGCGGCGCCAGATTTCTCTTGAGCCAATCTAACGGCAATTCAATTGGCGGTTGAAACTCATCGCTGGCGGCGTATGTGAGCAGCGCATCGTAGAATTGTCTGCATGCAGAACTGTCCAGCCTGTCTAGAAGCGGATATACACAGACAAGCAGTTTACCCCGGCCGACTTTCGTTTCAAAAACAGCTGCAAGTCTACGCGCTAAATGAAAGTCATCGATCGGCTCAACGATTGGACTATAGTCATTCGGCAGCTCGTTGATAATCATAGCCGGTGAATCATTGACAATGTCATACCACTGCCAGTCGCAATACCCATTATTTGGAAAGAGCCTAAACAGGGGATGCTGAGGATCGCAGGTTAGCCCCAACGTTGCGTTCTGGCCCGGGAACCATCCGAGCGACCAATATACCGGCATGAAGTTGTTCTTTTGGCTATTGTCTTCATTCATGCAATCCGCAGCTATAAGAAGCACGCTTTCACCAAGATCAAGGGCTTGAATAGTCCGGTCGTCAAACCCTTGCGATATCAAAACCGTCTGAGGCACGTTTACTTTCGTACGGGCCGGGTAAACCCAGATGGGCCATGTATTCTTATAAGGTGTTTGATCGATGGCGACTTCTAATCTGCAGGCAAGAGGTACCGCGGTGTTAAGTTTTACAGAGACCTGCCCGACATCCGTAACAGTCCCCTGAAGGACTTCTTTATCTATACTCCCCTGGCCTAGAGTCTCGCCGTTTTGACTGCATAACTTCCAGCTAATCGGTCGATTGATAGCCGTTGGCGAGAAGTTTGAGATTTTCAGAATGGCAGAAAACGCCTCGCCCGAGGCCCACGTATATCTTTCAAACTCAGCCAGAGGTACGACAGGACTGCAAAACTGCCGGTATTCTTCAGAATTGATTATCCCGGGCTTAAGATCATAGAACATATCGAGAATACCGATCAGCGCCTCTCCCTGGCCCATATAATCCTGCAGGCCGAGCATATGAAACCCGCTATATGTCCTGGTTCGAAGCGCCGCTTCTATTTCAGCTTTATACAAAAGGACGCTAAATCGGCCGCTGGCAGATTGAAATTCCGCATCACGAGCGAGATGATTCTCCTGGGCTAACGCTTTGAATTGCTTCAGGTTTCGTGCCTCAACGACACCCGTATACTTCTCGATTTCACTCCACCTCGGCCAAATTGGCCATTGTCCAAGTTCGTGGAGAATCAGCGGAGTATTCGGCGCGCCCTTTTTGACGTCATCGTAGGTCCAGTCCGTACGAGACCCATGCAGACCCCGCATGTCCCCGGCCGAATTCTCATGTGAAACAAAAAAGCCATCCACTTCTGCCTGGAGTACACGGGCCGTCGAACAACTGTACAGCCGGGATGTATTGTCATACTGCGATGTATGCTTAACAAGTTTGGCAAGACTTTTAAAGTCACTGCTGCCCAGTTCGTTCCCAATACAGAACATGATGAATGAAGGGTGATGCCCATACGCATCGACAATGCGCTTCATTTCACGCTCTACAAAATCACGGACAGGGATGTTGTTATCCGAGATCCCTTGCGGACTGCTGGCGACGCGCCGTTTCATCCAGCCGTCGATCCAGACTCCGGCCTCAACCTGAAGGTAGATCCCGACTTCGTCGGCAGCAGCAAACGCGGCCTCCGGCGGACACCAACTGTGAAAGCGAACATGATTTAAGCCAAACTGCCTATAAATATTCCACACTCTGAGCCAAGCCGCTTTATCCATCGGCGGGTAGCCGGTGAGCGGAAAGTGGCAGTTATCAAGATTGCCCCTGAGAAATGTAGGCCGGCCGTTAATCGTGATGTATGTTCCATCGTGCCCGGGGTGACAGAAGCCCAGTTTGCCTTGCCATATGGTTTTCTCTCGCTCAGCCTGCACGATAACCTGTGCATCATAGAGATGGGGATTAAATTCATCCCAGCGAACTATGTTTGGGGGCAGCGGACAATTTATATTCTGCACCCCTGGCTGGAGCGTGCACTTGTTGATTGACCGTTTTTTTTCACCGGCCGAATCGGTAAGCTCAAGTGAAATGGAACATTCTTTCGGCGCCAATGCCCTGTTATCCGTCGTGACAAGCAGTTGATCCGCTTCGCTATCATTTGCGCCCAGTCTGCTGCGAACGGCTTTAATTGTGATACCATTCTGGCACCGCAGCTCGAGTCGGCCAATCATTCCATTCCAAATGGTTTGCATGTTCTCCGTGTAGCTGTGAGATTTGTCCCCGATATTATAGATCATCGAATTGTCAACACAGATTGTCAGAGTGTGCAAGCCCGGCTCGATTATTCCCAAATTGTACACATGGGGTGCTGCAAGCGAATCATATTCGCCCTGCTTATTGCCATCTACATAAACAGTTGTCTTCCACAATGCACGCTCTATGAAGAGTTCAGTGTTCCTGCTCTTCCATTCATTGGGGATGTTGATTGTACGGCGATACCACGCAAGACCGATATGCTTATAGCGGCGGGTGTAAGTTCCCTTTGACCCGCCGACGGTCTTAATTCCCTTTTGATTTGTATCAGTTGTGCCGGGCAGCATAATCGTATCGTTATAAACTTCCGGCATTTTCTGAGATGACATGGAGAGTGTCATCGTTTTTTCGGCAGCAGACGGCCCCAGTTGAAACTCCCATGTTCCGGACAAGTCAATTGAAGTGTCTGCAGCAACCGCATCAATGCGACCGACAAAGCACGCCAACAGGATAACGGATGGAATCATTTTCTTTAACATAAGTAGAGTTCCTGATTCATATTTCGGTTATTCATTCAGATGTGTATGCATTGCCGGATTGCTTCTCACGTAATACTTTTTTAATGTTTCAACGAGACCGAGGTTGTATTCACCGGCTTCTGACTGCCATAGCTCAGTTAACAATGGCTCAATATCTTCAACACGAATCGGTCGGTTTTTGTAAAACTCTAACGCCGCCAAAGCGCCTTTCACACAATTCAACGGTTCAATGCCCTGGTCAATAGCCAGCTGAATCGTTCCGAAGATCCTGTCATTGCGTGAAAGCTTCCTGTGAGGATCTCTGGCAGCTCGTTCGACAGTATCCCCAAGCCAAGGATTGGTCATGCGTTTCAGAAGGTCATCCGCATACGCTTGATAGCCTGCAGGTGTGAACAGTTCCTCGTTAAGATGTGCGTATTTTCTGATCAATGCCGCACCAGACTCATCGATAAAAGCATGTCTCGCAATTTGCATGATATCGGGGTCGTTTTCAAGTTCTGACATCTTCCGGTAGCCTTTTTGTGAGCCCAGATAAGCCAATAGAGCGTGGATAGCATTGTGACCGTACAGTTTGGCCTCTTCAAACGGCAACAAGTCTTCTTTTTCGATAAAGACCTCAATGCCAGGTTTGAAATGAGTAATTGCGTTTTTCGTCACCAGGATTTTATTAAATTTCTCAACCAAAAATGCCCTGCCAATACCCGGCGTGATGGGCGCTAACTTCTTCTCAATGATTTCTTCATTATTGATCACCACCTGGCTCATCTTGCCGATGACGGTATTCAAAAACTGTACTGAAGGACCAAACGGGGAAACACTTTCCGCCCTGACATTTTCTTCAAGGATTTCGGCGGCGTGGTTGTTATTTTCGGCGGTATAGACAATTGTCGCCGCCGCTGAGCTGGATTGGAGCCCCTGCGCGATCAGTGACGCAACGCTGTTTTGCCTTGTCCGATAAAAATCGACCGATGGCAGCGATGTACAAATTTCAGTTGAACAGCACAGAGCATCAAGTAAACGCCCGCGGTCAGTGGCATCCATGGGATTGTAAATCTCAACTCCCTTAATATATTGAATCTCAATGCCGTCATTACTGGCGATATTGACTGCATATCGGCCATTGTTGGCGCGCACGGCGTCCACCAGTTTCTGGTCAATTTCAGCGATGATAATGCGATCGAAATTGCCGCTCGCATAGGCCTCGGCCACGAATAATCCAGATTGAATCGGGCCGAATCCAAATCCCGTAAAAATATGATCTGTCATCAATGAACTCCATTCGGATTAATTTGCGGGGCGGAAATCGTCGCACTATCCAGGTTTATAAAACCTCGGCCATTCGGCAATCACTGCTTGCATCGCGGACAAAATGGAATCATGGGTCAATGCTGAAACGTGTTCAGGCATCACTGTCCCCTCCTGTCACGATAACAGACTTTCCGGCAATGCCGTATCATGGCAGCCAACCTCTGGCCTCAACAGCTTCGACCACTCGCTTGACCGCAATATCGTCGCAGGTAACATCCTTTGCCATCCGAATGCCGCCTTTAGCCGGTCCTAAGGCATCATTATGATGGGAAATGAACGCTTTTACGTGTATGCCCTTGCCGCAAGGAAGTATCGGATTCAACGCAAGTTCGATCTTCTCTTTGGGCCCCAGAAGCCGTGCAGAGAGATGATCTTTCAATTTCAATCTTCGAACCGACTGTTCGAGATTGCAGCAAGCTGTTTTCAGAATGGTCGAATTACCGGCCATGTCAATTCCCTTAAAGCATCTTCAAAACTGAAGTGTCTATTTCTACGACCGATCCTTTTTTCTGAGATTCCAAAGCCGCGGTAAAGAGCGCGTGGCTTAATGCAGCTTCTTGTGGCGTCACGCAGCCCGCAAATCGGCTGATGGGTTTGCCGTGTTGAAGTTCATAAAGGAATGCGGCCCACATCTGAAGAATAGAATCAGAGAAACCGGCTTCAAAGATGCCGCCGGTAATGGACTTGTAAGCCGTTTCGTGGCCCATATCTAACACCTGCCAGGATTGTTCCCCGCCCGTATATTCCATCATTTCGACTGTGTTAATCTGTTTGCTGGACCATCGGGCGGATGCTTTTGTACCCAGTACTTCCAAATACCAGGTATTTTTGTGACCGGGAGCAATTCGCTGAGTTTTGATGGTCATGGGAAACTCTTTATCGGTATCGGTCTCGACCGCTTCACAGAAGAGTGTTGCGTTATCCCATGTCTCACAAGGCGCCATGCCGCCCTTGCCGTTGGGCCTTTCGCCGACCACATTGGAAAGTATCGCCCTGACATTTTTGGGAATCCAGCCGGCTCGGAAAGGCATATGACAGGCGTGCATGCCCAGATCGCCCATGCAACCGTACTCGCCGTTAAACTTCAGCATACGCTTCCAATTGATCGCCTTGCTGAAATCCATATCCGACGAATGCAAAAAACCGCTGTTGACCTCAAGAATCCTTCCGAACGCCTTCTTTTCGATCATGTGACCAATGCGCTGCATCGCGGGGAAGAACGGTGACTCGCTGGAACATCTCACAAAAACATTCGGGTGCTTTTGAATGCATTCAGAGATGATCCCATTGTCTTTCTTGTCAATGCCAAAAGGTTTCTCGCCCAGCAGATGTTTGCCGGCCATAATCGCCGCACTGTAAATCTCTGCGTGAAGATTATGAGGAACGGCAATATAAACCGCGTGGATTTCATCATTGGCAAGCAGTTCTTTGTAGTTATCGGTGAATTGCCGGATCGATGAAAAATTGCCCTTGTACCACTCGAACAGTTTTTCATTCATATCACACACAGCAATAATTTCCGGCCGGACGTCCATGTCCGGCAGATGGCACCAGCGCGCCGCTGCACTTGCAAATTCCCTGCCCATTAAACCGCAACCGATTATTCCGAACTTTACTGTGCGCATCAGATTCCCCGGATTAAGAAAATAGGGACCAGTTTAACATCCCGGCCCCTTATCATTTTTCTTTGTTTACAACAGCTCTCTTTCTGTTTCACCTATCGCTTCGTCAATGAGATCCATCCCTTTCATCAAAACCTCGTCCTCCATAACAACAGGCGGAGACATCCGTAAGATATGGCCGGCGGGTATCCATGCCAATCCCTTGGCAAAGGCCTTCTTATAAACCAATTCGCCCGCCTTGTTGAACGGCTCTTTGGTCTTCTTGTCTTTCACCAGTTCAATTCCCATTAGGCAGCCCTTGGCGCGTACGTCCCCCACGATCGGGTGCTCGTTTTTCATTTGTTCCATGCGTCTCAGGGCAATTTGTCCGAGATGGGCCGAACGCTCCAGGAGCTGTTCCTCTTCAATGGCTTCTATGCAAGCCAATGCTGCCGCACAGGCCATCGGGTTGCCGCCGTAACTGCTGGAAGCGGAAATCGACTCGAACGATTCTTTGTAGGGTTCACGCACGGCAACACAGGTCACTGGAAAACCGTTGCCGAAACCCTTGCCCAGGGTGACGATGTCCGGCACGACATCCCAATGTTCCATGCAGAGCCATTTGCCCGTCCGGGCCATGCTGGTCAAAACTTCATCGGCCATCAGCAGAATACCCCTGCGGTCACAGAGTTTGCGGAGTTTAGGAAAAAAGTCGTCCGGCGGAATCACTGAACCGCCCCAGCCCTGGATGGGCTCCAAAACAAAACCGGCGACTTTGCCAACCGTGCCCTTCTCCAGATATTCTTCATAGAAATTGATATATTGATCCGTGTCAATAGCTCCGTCCGGCTTGGTCCAGAGCGGCCGATACACATCCGGCCGGGGAACCATGTGACTGCCGGGGGCACGACAGGGTCCATAAACAAACGAGCGAATATGAGCCAGTGAAACGGCGTTATAGGTTTTCCCGTGAAAATCGTAGAAGCAGGATACGGTCTCATGGTTCTTCGTGGCGGCCCGCATGACCCGAATCCCGGCCTCCACGGCTGTCGTTCCGGAATCGTACAATTGGAAACCGTTTAAGTCTCCCGGGAGAATCTCGGCCAGTTTCTCCATCAGGCGAGTTTTGATTTGGGTCGTGAAGTCATGGCAGTTCATCAGGCGGCCCGCATAATACTGCACGGCTTCCGTCACTTTGGGGTGGCAGTGCCCCAGAGTTGTTACATAGATGCCGGATGAAAAATCAATGTAGCGATTGCCGTCTATATCTACTAGTTCACAGCCTTTGCCGTAATCAAATACAACCGGGAATAGTTTGACTTGACCGCTGAGCCCTTTGAAGTATTGTGTACATCTCTGGTGCATCGCATTTGATTTAGGACCGGGAGGAGTCACTCTGATATCCGGAACAGTATTCAGGTCCAGGTGAGCCCACTCAGGCGCCGCCGCTTTCATATTCTTGCTCATTTGGTTCTCCAGTTAGAGTTGAACGATTATTATTGAGGTAGATGTTTTTTTTAGACTGTCCAGATCTTCTGGGTTTATTTTACTATCGGTAATCAGCGCATCCACTTCTGCCAAAGTACCGTTGGATGCAAAATCAGTTTTGCCTATCTTGGAACTGTCGCAAAGGATATAGGTCTGTTTGGCCCGGCGGCGCATCTTCTGATCCACCCTGGCAATTCGCATATCGGATATGAACAGCTCGCCGTTTAAACTGATACCGTCGGCGCCCTGAAAAGCCATATCCGCCATGAACATATCCAATACCTTCTCTGTCACCACACCGGTTAAGTCCGGACTGCCCTTTCGAAGAATCCCGCCCAGTAAAACCGTCTGCACACCGGCAGAGAACTGCAGCATCGATGCCACAGCCAGACTGGGGGTAATGACGGTAAGATTTTCATGATCTTTCAAGAGACAAGCCAATTCCAGAGTCGTGGTACCATTGTCCAGAACAATCCGGGAACCGGGATTGATCAGTTTCAAGGCTTCCTGCGCTATCGCCCGCTTGGCCTTTTGGTTGGCGGCCCGACGATTGGCAAAATCAAACTCAAATTCCATTTTTTCAGCGGGCAGCACTCCGCCGTATACCCTTTCAATGTGACCCTGCTCCTGAAGCTTATTCAGGTCCCGATGAATCGTCATTTCGCTGACCTGAAAGGTCTTTGCCAACTCCTTGACCGGCAGCAACTTGCTCTGCCTGACCAACTTCGCAATTTGATTTATTCTCTTATCTGAAGCATACTTGGCCATAAAAGAAAACCTATCACTTATGTTATTTTGCTCTCAATATAACACACATCATCAGACAAGCAATGAAAATTATATGCACTCATAGATTTTATTTTGACTTTATAAGTAAATTGGTTATAACAATGCTTATGAATTCACAGGAATACTTGAAAGTTTACGAAAACCTTAAATTGCGGATCCTAAACAGAGATTATGCCGCCGGACAGAAGATTCCTACCGAAATGCAATTCTGTCAGCAGTATCATGTTTCAAGGATTACAGTTAGACACGCACTGAGACTTCTGGAAAAAGATGGCTTGCTCGAACGCTTTCAGGGTAGAGGAACCTTTGTGAGGGCCATGAAACCGGCAAAATTGCCCATTACCGAGATGGGATTCGCCAAATCCGTCAAGAAATATGCGCCGGGGCTTTCCAGGGTCCTCCTGAATAGTGAACTGATCCATGCTCCGGCAGACATCTGCCGGTTCCTTCGACTCGAAGGAGAAAAATGCTTTATTGCCATTCGGCAAGACATCCTAAATCAAGAGGGTATCGCGTTCGATAGAGCCTACATCCGCTTGGAGCACTGCCGCAGCATAACAGAAGAGGTGCTAGTAGAAATAGACTTTTTCGAGAGATGGCAGGAGAGTGAAAAAATTACACTCGCATTTTACGAGGAAATCATTGAATCGATAGCCGCCGACTGCCAGACTGCTTCAATCCTGAATATCCAAGAAGGCACTGCGGTTCTGAAATCCTCGGAAGTCTACTATGACACGAATGATAAGGCGATCGCCGTTTTTGAGTCATATTATCGCGGCGATAAGGTCAAGTTAACCTCTACCATCAGCTTGAACGGTAAAAAATATGTCTAACATGTGCATCACCAATGCCAGGATTGTTTTGACGGATAGAATTTTAACCGACCATAATGTGTTGGTCTGCGCAGGTAAGATAAAAGACATCCTTCCAAAGGAAAGATGCTGCGCAGAAACAATCGTTGATGGAATGGGGCATTACCTTTGTCCGGGATTTATTGATCTGCACATTCATGGTACCCGGCAATACCTGGTTGATAATGGTCCAAACGATTTGGATCATCTATGCACAATTTTGCCCAGCTACGGTGTAACAGGTTTTCTGCCAACCGTGTGCCCCCTGCCAAAAGGCAAAGACGCAGACTTTATCCGTACGCTTGCCAAAGTTAAAAGCAGAGGCACAAAAATCCTCGGATTTCATCTCGAGGGCCCTTTCTTGACGTTAACGGGCGCTTTGCCGCCGGAAGCCCTCGGAAATGCTGACGCGGAAAGGCTTAAGTCGCTTATCAAGGCCGCCCTGCCAAATAAAGCCATTTTCAGCATCGCACCGGATTTTAAGGAAATTACGGAGTTGATTCCTCTGATGGCTCAAAACAATACTCCCGTTTTTATAACGCATACTAAAGCAACTGGCGAACAAACCCAATTGGCCATTAAGGCTGGGGCCAGCCATGCGACCCACTTTTATAATGTCTTTTATCCGCCGGATGAAACCGAACCCGGCGTTCGCCCTTGCGGCGCCATCGAAGCGATCCTGGCGGATGAGAATGTGAGTGTCGATTTTATTCTGGATGGAGAACATGTTAGCCCAGCGGCAGTTCAAATGGCCCTGCATTGCAAGGGGGCCGATAAGGTTTGTCTGATTACAGATGCCAACGTCGGGGCTGGAGGTCAACCGGGCAAATATCAATTTGGGAAAGAACAGGTGGAATTCCGATACGCTGGCTCGCCTGCCCGGTTTGTAAAGGACGGCAGGCTTGCCGGAAGCGGGCTAACCATGAACCGAGCGATAAAGAACGCCTGTAAATTGCTCGGCACCGATCTGCCGCTGGCTGCAAAGATGGCTAGCCAGAATCCAGCAAGAGTTTTGCGACTGGATGATATTGGCAGCATTGAGATTGGCAAACAAGCGGACTTAGTTCTATTAAACGAAGAATTTGATGTGATCCAGACTTGGATCGATGGCAATTGTTGTTTTAAAGCGTCAACATAAAGGAATCGTATGTCCACATTTGAATTCGAACCGGCTCTATTTGTCCCGTTCAGGGATAAGGAAGCTATTAAAAAGTGCAGAGCCATCACGCGCGACGAGATTGACCAGCACCCTAATTCCGATTTCACAATTAAGGTCATCAAAGATGAAGACCTCGCCTTTGTTTGGTTTGGTGATCTTCTTTCACGTCTGAAACTCGCTTGCGAAGCCAATGACAAGATCGTTATGATCCTGCCCAATCCATGGCCCGGCTACCGGCATATCGCCCAAATAATCAACCGCTGCAGAATCAATTGTAGAAACTTATGGGCGTTTGCCATGGACGAATATGCCGATCAGGACGGCAATGTCGCCCCCGAAAGCTGGGAATTGGGGTTCAGTCATGCGATGCTGAAATTCTTCTATTATGAAATCGATGAAGCTCTCAGACCGCCGCGGCATCAGTTTGTCTGTTTCAGCGATTTAAAGAATGTGGGTGATTACAGCAAAACGCTGGCCGACCAGGGTGGAGCAGACATTTGCTACAGTGGTCCTGGATGGACAGGCCATCTGGGCTTTATTGAGCCGGACGCACCAGAATTTAAGGCGTCACTCGAACAATGGAAAACATTCGGTGCCAGAATTGTGACCTTGAGCCCATTTACCATTGCCCAGAACTCATTGCACGGCTGTTTCGGTTTCAGCGGCGATCTGTCCGCCGTTCCGCCCAAAGCCGCGACGCTGGGGCCTGCTGATGTGATTGCGGCAAAGGCTCGCCTGGACATGCATGGCATCACCGTTGGCGGCAGCATGAATTCCTGGCAGCGGCTTACTACACGGTTGGTGCTTCACGGGCCGGTAACACCCCGATTGCCGCAATCAATCCTCCAGACATTAAAAACGGATGTTTACGTTACGGAAACGGCCGCTATGAATATTGAAACCAATTGGAATATCGGATATTAACTCCGTCATTCGAGGAATTTTATGAGCCTATTAAAAGCAGGTGCCGCACAGGTTGACATCAGTCCGAAGAATTCCCAATTTCTGTTTGGTTATCCTCATGTGAAACGGTACAGCACCGGCATCCATGACAAGTTGTGGAGTTCGGCACTGTATCTTTCGGATGGCAAAACAGAGACTCTGTTTATCGCCAACGACATTATTTTTGTCAGCAAGGATTCCTCGGCGTCCGCGCGCAAAAGAATACAGGCAAAAACGGGCATTCCAGCTCAGAACATTATGATAACGGCTACGCATACTCACTCCGGGCCGATAACGCTGGACTACCTTAGCAACCAAAACGACCCGGTTGTACCGAAAACCGATGCGAACTATGTCCGGCTGATGGAAGACGGCATCGTGCAGGCCGCCCTAACCGCTTATCAAACGGCTCAACCGGCTACCGTCGGTCTTGCGATCGCAAACGATACCGGCGTCGGCACAAACCGGCGTAACCCCGAAGGCCCTGCCGACCACCAGGTTCCTGTCTTATTGGTAAAAAATGCCGACACCAATGTGAATATCGCTTGTATGCTCGTATGCTCCATGCACCCGACGGTGCTGCATGAAGATTCGACGCTGGTCAGCGGAGATTTTCCGGGCATGGCACGATTGTATCTTCAAAAAAACGTGCTCGGCGAAAACTGCCCCGTCCTGCACCATACAGGCCCCAGCGGCAACCAAAGCCCGCGCCATGTCACAAAAGCCAACACCTTTGAAGAAGCCGAACGGCTGGGAAAAATCCTCGGCCGGGCTGTTGAGACAAAAATCGCCAATTTGAAATTTAAGTCGGAACTGCCGCTTTCCGCGGCCGGCGTTCTTTTGAATGATTTACCCCGAAGAACGTTCCCGTCGGTTCAGCAGGCGCAGGACAAACTTGACAGGGCGATTAAAAAACTTGAAACACTTCGGAAAGATAACGCCCCCCGGCAGGAAATCCGAACCGCCGAATGCGACTGGTTCGGCGCGGAGGAAACCCTGACGCTCTCCAAAGCAGCCCAAAGCGGCCAACTGCAGGAGACCTACAAGAAATGCCTGCCGGCGGAAATCCAAGTGTTCCAAATCGGCCCGTGGAAGTTTGTCGGCTGGCAAGGCGAAATCTTTATTGAATATGCGCTCCGGGTCAAGCATCAGTCGCCGAATACATTCGTTATTTCGATAGCGAACGGTGAAATGCAGGGGTATGTCGTCACACAAGAGGCCTTCGATGAGGGCGGATACGAGGCCTCCAACGCCCTCTTCGGTCCTGAAGCGGGGGCTATTTTCGTGGAGAAAACGCTGGAACTGCTGAAATGAACTACACGCTCGGCATAGACCTTGGCCCCAGCAGGAATATTTCAAAAAATATAGAATATGATGTTTAAAAAATAAGCATAAACAGGAGAAACGTTCATGGAAAAGAATATAAATGTATTGGTTGCGCAGTCGGGAGGACCGACACCGGTGATCAACAACTCTCTGCGAGGAGTCATAGAAACCTGTCGCGATTACCCGTCCACATTCGGGAAAATCTATGCCGGCTGGCACGGAATTGAAGGCGTTCTCCAAGAGGAACTGATTGAGATATCGGCTCAGCCTCAAAAAGAAATTGATCTATTGGCTACAACTCCTGCCGCAGGAGCTATTGGCACATGTCGCTATAAGCTGTCGGATGATCGCGCGGAAGATTTTGAGCGAATTATCGAGGTGCTAAAAGCTCACAATATTGGCTACTTTTTCTACATTGGCGGCAATGACTCCATGGATACCGCCCATAAGGTGTCCGATTTAGCTAAAGAGAGACAGTTGGATCTTACCGTAGTGGGAATTCCGAAAACGGTTGATAATGATTTGGGCAATCAGGAGTTCACATACTGCGACCATACCCCCGGTTATGGCTCAATCGCTCGTTATTGGGCTTATTTAATCCAAAATGCCAATCAGGAAAGCCTGGGTTGTTGCACGCACAATCCCGTCATCGTCTTAGAGGCAATGGGCCGCGGCACGGGTTTCATTCCAGCCGCTGCCCGGCTGGGAGATCCAAACCGTGAAATGCCGTTACATCTCTATTTGCCGGAATCAAAATTCACTCTTGAGGAAATTGCCGACACCGTCAGTGACGAGCTTAAACAAAGCCCGCGTTGTATTGTTGTTGTCAACAGAGGGCAGGATTTCGGAGCTTTCAGTGAGAAACGCGACGCCTTTGGGCATACCGACGGTGAAGATCCTTACGGGCGCACGAACAGCACAATTGTCACCCACTATTTGAATTCAAAGAAGCTTTCCAAATATGGACCGGCTTGGTGCAATGTTTCCGGGCTTGAACAGCGTATGGTGTCGGTGCTTGCCTCCAATGTTGATCTCGAGGAAGCTTTTCTCGTTGCAAGGCATGCCGTTGAAGTGGCTCTCAAGGACGGAACGGGTTGGATGTCCACCATTGAGCGTAAACCCGGAGACACCTATCAAGCCTACTACGACAAGGTTTCGTTACCTGTAGTTGCGAACTCTGTACGGGAGGTACCGCATGAATGGATCACAGAAAGCAGATATGATGTGACTGACGATTTCGTTAAATACGCCAAACCTCTCATCGGTGACGATTGGGTCAACGTGCCGCTTGAAGGTGGTATCCAGAGATTTGCCCGTTTCAAGAAACTTTTCGCGGAGAAACGGTGTAAAG
Organism: Planctomycetaceae bacterium; assembly: GCA_021372945.1. GTDB lineage: Bacteria > Planctomycetota > Phycisphaerae > Sedimentisphaerales > Anaerohalosphaeraceae > 4572-13. Next base: position 120,291 of record JAJFTK010000114.1, read on the forward strand.
AGTATGTGCCGATGATGTACAGGCCATAGAAAAAAGCGGGAATAAAAATACAAATTATGGTTCAAGGGGCTTTAAAGTTCCCTTGAAGCGGCATTCGAAAATATTAAACCATACCACGATCACGGGCATTTCATTTATGATGGAATCAACTGCTGAAACACTGAAAGAGCTGGCAGACTTTGCCCTGTTCTCAAATCGCAAAAAATCGTTCCCACCGCGGTGGCTCTAAATGCGCATTATGGTTGGATATTTGCTCGCGTGCAATCAACGCTGAGATCTTTGCCACCGACTGCCCCGAACCGGCCTGCAATGGTGCTGCGGTTATACATGCTTAATAAAGCGTGTGCCGAACGAATGCGAACATCCTCCTCACGATCATCAAGCAATGTAATCAATTTTTGCTGACAACTGCAGATCACTAATGAACCAACAGTGTAAGCTGACAAAGCGCGAATTGTTTTATTCTCATCGTCAAGATAAGTTTTCAATTTTTCAGTGGCATCAGAGTCTTTTAAATAAATAACTCCGGCATTATAGAAAAAAAGTGCGTCTAAATCTGCGGTTTGTTCGGCACCTTCTTTAATTCTATCAATTTCGTTCTTATCTCCAAGTTGGCCAAGAAGATAAGCCGCCATCGCCCTCTCAAAAGTACTCTGACTATTCAAAAATTGCCTCAACATCGGAAGATATTCCATGTGATCCGATTTAATCAAATTAGCCAAAGCCCATAGCTGGAGACTTGGATTATGGGTATCATTTGCACATTCGATCATCAACTCAAGATCTCCAATACGTTGGACCTTAAACAAATTTTCCGCCGCGTGAGTACGACCGTTTGATTCGCGATTCGACAGAATCTCGACTAAGACGCTTATTTTGCTTTCATCACCGGCCCTTAATATTTCACGCGCCAGGCCACAACGTTTTTGATCATCACCTTCCGTAGCAAGCATTGTAGATAGAGACTGTATCACAATATTTGGATCTCCAGTTTGCGTTAAACCTTCAGCAGCATGCATACAAGCCCAGAAAGAATCTGACTTCAACCCTTCAATCAGAATCTGTTTACATCGAGAATAAATTGATTGTTCCAACGGCTTACACATAGTTTGTCTAGACTGAAAATAGCATCCCGAGCTGGAAAATAAGACCAAAAGAAAAATGGGTATGATAATATTGTTGATTACGATAGGCTGTGAAGACCTTAAGTACATAATGCAATAATGTCTATAAACAAACGAAACCATGAGGTATCTCTCATCAACAATGCATGCCGCCATCCATAAGAATATTTTCACCGGTGATATAGGAGGATGCCTGCGAGGCCAAAAAGACTACAGCACCTTTGATGTCATCATTATTGGCTAGTCGGCCAAGCGGCACCTTTCGGGTATAATTCTTTAGAAACTGTTCATGCTGACCAGCAAAGATTCCACCCGGGCTGATAGAATTGACCCGGATATTCTTACTGGCCAAAATCCGTGCGAGGTATCGCGTCAGACTAAACATTCCGCCTTTGTGAAAGAAATAATCCGGCATAGGGACATCCCAGCCTGTGCCTTCGTAATTGGAAAGGTCAGGGCCAAACATTCCCATCATCGAGCAGATATTAACGATCGTGCCGCCGCCGGATTCAGCAATCAACTCTGCCATCTCGCGCGTGATATCGAAAAGGCCTGTCGCATTGACCTTCATCGATTTTTCCCAGTCCTCCAGCGGCGAGGTGTAGGTTTTCATCGGGCGGGCGACTGCACAATTGACCAAAACGTCCAGTTTGCCGTATTTATCCCTGATTTTGTTTTTCAGTGTGATAATGGATTCGTGATCCGCCTGATCGACATAATCGGCCGTTACATCTAGTCCTCTTTCCTTGAATGCTTGTGCCACTTTTTGCCCGTCATCCAAAAAAGGGGAGGCCGTAATAACTTTGCCGTCGGCTTCTGCAAGTGCCTCTGTCAAGCATCTGCCATATTTGCCCTCACCGCCTGTGATTAAAATAACCTTGTTTTTAAGACTCCATAAATCTTTCACGTGCATTGCTATTTCCCTTGATAAACAGTCTTCGAAGTCATACTTGTGCAGTTGCCAATCTTTGAAATGATATCTTTATAATATATCGACAAGGCAATAACATCAGCCCCGACGCTGATAAACTGATATCCCATGTCAACCAGTTCCTGGAAATTGCCGGCACCGCCTACGGTACCGGCGAATTTATTGTTTTTCCTGCAGACGTCTGCAATTCTCTTCCGTGCCTCAGCAATTTTTGGATTGTCCCACTGGCCCGGGGTTCCTATTCCCTGACTAAAGTCGCCGGGACCGAAAAACAGCATATCAATGCCTTCCACCTGGGCTATCTCCTGGAGTTCATCCAACGGTTCAGGGTCTTCGATTTGTACAATGACAAAGCGTTCGGCGTTGGCTTCTTTGATGTACTCATTAAAATCCACCATGCAATATTTTCCATCCGCATTGCCGCCGTCAACCGGCCTGCGGCCCAACGGGTGGAACCTTGTCCAGTGGACAATTTCCTTGGCCTCTTTGGTGCTCATCAGATGCGGTATCATAATCCCCGCCGCATCCGCCTCCAGGGGTTGCGTATAATCACTGTACGGTCCTTTGGCGACACGCACCATCACATCCACGTCATAGTTCTTCGCTGCGCGAATCTGGTTTTCCACAGTCTGCCAATCCGTCGGGACATGCTCCATGTCCAACCACAAACAATCAAAGCCGCACATGGCAGCAACCTCCGCAACCCGCGGGTCAGACAAGTTGATCTTGGTGCAAGTAACGGTTTCGTTATTTCTTAATTTGCGTAAAACTTTACTGGGTCGCATCTGCATACCAACTCCTATACAATTTTTATAGTGGCTCCGCCTTGTTGCAGGCTTTTCTGTGCACCAATCAATGTTTTGATGATGTTTTCCGTCTTCGCAAATTCAAGGCGCGGCTTTCCTTCTCTTACCGCGCGGATGAATTCAATAAGATTATCTCGGAACATCGCATACCAATTAAAATACTCTATACATTTCCAGCCTTTTTGACCGAAGAGAGAAAGTTGAAAAGTCGCTGTAATATCATTAAACAAATTGACGGTTGCCAGCAGCCCGCTTTCAAATTCGACATATACCACATCTTTGCCGCTCTTTTGGCTGATATGCCTGACCGACACCGCCTTTGGGTCATCCAGCAAAGCGAACAACGCTTCAAGCATATGTACTCCATATTTAGTCCAGTCCTTTTTACCGGTAGCAACCGCCAATTCCAGTTGGCCGAGCGTGTGAATGCCTTGTTTAACTGCCAAACTCTCAGAGGCGTATCGCATCGATGAGCAGGACATCAACAGTTTGCCCGCCTGGGCCTGTCCTTTAAAATAGTTCAGATCTTCACTGGAAATACACAGCGGCTTATCTATAAAGAGCGGAACATTCGCCTCAAGAAATGGCTCTGCCATGCTTCGGTGATTTTCAGGATCATCTCGGGACAGCAGCACAGCGTCAACATTGCCTATCATCTCCTCTTTGCTCTCGACGACCGTCTCAATTAAAGAGGCTTTGGCAATATGCTCAGACAATTTCCTGTCTTGTGTCCAAATATGCGTCACTTTGGCGTCGGATATCCCCAGGGTTGCCTGGTTAGCTTTCAGATACAACGGAATGCCGGCGTAGCCGCAGTCAGCCATGGCCTTTTCATCGTAGCCGCCATTGACAATCGCCGACCATGAATACGGATGACCATTGCCTTCGCTTAGACCAATGATACCAAGTTTAATCATTTGTGCGCACCTTAATAACCATCTTACGTACCTGTTCAAACTTTTCGATTTTGCGGCTGGGTCTGTGTTTATCATTAGGATATAAGATCGCGAAATTGCCCGGTTCAAGCATTATCGAAGAAAAACCACCGTTTGCCTTGTACAAAGCAACGTCCCTGTCCTCAGAATAGTCCGTTTCGACATCCAGATCAAACTTATGAGTAACATCACAAAATTCTCGCCCTTCGAGCAACAACTGTATGTCAATATACTTCCTGTGTGTTTCAAATTTCAACTCTGCAGCGGATTTGGTGTTGTACGTCATCACCAATGCATAGATATTATCGCCATCAATCTCATATCGGCCATCCGGCTTAACACGATCAAAATCTAATGCAAAACTTAGCGCCTTGTGCAGCAGCTCGTTCTCGGCGCAATACAAGCCTATGTTTTCAAATACATCGTAAATCATACTTTTTCCTTTGTCATTTATTGCACATCCGAACGTTCTGACAATCTTGAAAATGCTCACACATCCGATAAAACTCTTTTCATTTGCCGGCCCGTAACGAACCCTAATGCCTGTCTACAATAATGGTAGATACCCATCCTTTAAGTGAGCCACCCTTTTCTCTCCCAGACGGGTAAGTTTAGAAATTCCGGGTCAGGATACGCAAGCTGTTTGGCTTTTTCCAGAGTCCCGTCATCTAAATGGTTCCCGTCGGCGGTTAATAGAGCCCTTTCAAGGTACTCAAATTTATCAATACCGACCAATGCCGATGACACTCCCTCACAGGACAGAACAAATTTGGTCGCCAACGCGGACAGGTTGTTAATCCGGCCATTCAAAAGCTCATTATATTTCTTGCGATGTTCCTGAACTGAATTCAGCGCTGGGTGAAGACCGGCCCCCTTGTCAGTGAGAATACCCTTGAATAAAATTGAACGTACTACAATACCCACCCCCTTTGCGGCCGCAAGGTCAATTGCCGGAAGCTGCTCTTGATTCATCAGATTGAACGCAAGCTGGACTACATCCCATTGACCGCCTTCAATCGCCTTAAGAGATTGCGCCAGGGTATAAACCGAAATACCCGTTGCACGAATGATCCCCTTTTTCTTCAGATTCTGGAAAAAATCAATCACTGTATCATTTTCGATAACCTCTTCCGTCCCGTCATGGGACATATAAACATCCAGATAGTCCGTCTGAAGCCTTGATAAGCTCTCTTGAAGCGATGCGTCAAGCTTTGCTCGTATTTCCGCTTTTGGCGGGAGACTCTGATTTGCGTAAATATCATAAAGGTGAGTTGGCTTGGTACAGATCACCACTTTCTCACGACAGTCGTTGAACGCTCTGCCGAGAAGATTTTCACTTTTACCGTAACCCAATGCTGTATCATAGAAATTCAGACCGCGACTTAACGCCGCACGAAGCAACGAGATTGAATCTGCATCGGAAAGCATATCGGATTCACCATGAATACCGATCCCGTAGGGAAGTCCAAGTGCGACTGTACCGAATGAAAGTTCGGAAACGTCAATACCTGTGTTGCCTAGTGCCCGTATTTCCATTTGTACATTATATTTGGCCGTTAGATTGTTTAACATAATTTTCTCGTACTATATTTTTAAAACCAAGGATTCGATTGTGCGGTCCGATAAAGATTATATTCGTACATCCACTATCCGGCACGCATGACGAATTCGACAGGCGCTTTTGCGGCCGGTTTATAAAGCAGCCGACCGATCGCCGTTACGGCAAAACTTGTTAAAAATGTGGCCGGCGCCACATAAAGACTCGAAAAATGGGCCGCCATTACAATCACCCCTGCCGCCAAGCCCAGAGCGGAACCCACAAGCCAGAAAATGGGCTTAAATGGCTTGTTCATTACGGCAAAAAGCATACACGTTAAAAGTGGTCCCAGGAACAATCCCAGCAGTTTCTGCGAAATGTCAAAAATCGTACCCAGTTTTTCCACACAGCCCGCCAGAACGGTAGCCGCAGTGCCGATGATCAAGCAGGCGTATCGCGAATAGCGTAGCTGCTGTTCGGGAGTCATCGGTTTTCCATAGGTCATCCGAAAATCCAGCGTGAAGGTCGCAGCCAGCGTATTGATGCCGGAATTCATTGTCGTAATGGTCGCAGCCAACAGTGCCGCTAAAATCAGCCCGCAAACACCCGCCGGAAGCTGATTGGCCACAAAATAAGGAAAGACTTTATCCGCCGAAGCCGGCAGATTCAGATCCGGCGAAAAGTGGTACCAGCTTGCGGTCGCAAGTCCCACCGCTGCTAATAGCAGCAGGACGATTATGACACCGATGATGTTCAGCAGAAAGGACCTGCTAGCATCTTTCACATTTCCCACGGCCAGATAGCGCTGAAGCGATATCTGATCGGCCATGTACGTGCCCGCATTTGCAGTCGTAATACCAACTAAAATCGCCCAGATGGTGAACGTGCGTTTTGGATCTAAGCTGAAATCAAACAGCGTTAAGTGCCCGCTGGATTTCAGATAATGATAGACTTCGGGCGCCGTGGCATCTACATTCAATACACAGTAGCCAACTGTAACCACTATGCCCACAATAATCATTAGCATTTGAAGGGCATCTGTGATGATGAGGCCCTGAATGCCCGCCAGCGTCGTATACACTGTGCAGGTCAGTCCCATGCCTAACACTATCGGCCAAAACCAATGGTTCTCAAGATTTCCCATCGCCATGAAGGCCACAGCCGGGGCATACAACATCGCGGCCAGCCACCCCACACGTAACAGCAGGAACATACCGGCAGCCGTAGTCCGTGCGGAACGACCAATCCTCTTTTCAATAATCTCATAGGGATACTTCAGCCCGGCGCCTATATATTTAGGAAAAAACCAATAGCGCAAGATGATCAGGGTAATGGGAAACATTATCAGACAAGCCAGGATTTTTATCCCATCGCTGTAAACAACACTGGGGTAAATCAAAAAACTCAGCCCACTGAAATAGGCCGCTGCAATACTAAGCCCGACGCAAATCGAATGAAAGATGCCCGACATCCTGCCGCCGGCCGTAAAGACATCTGCCGCATTCTCCTGTTTGCCGCCGCCTTTAAGGCCCAAAGCGATGATGAATGCAACATATCCGAAAACAATAATTAGATCAACTGACCTCAAATCGAATCCCCTTTCATATTCATACGCAAACGTCGTCCTTGCCGTGGTGAGGTTAACCACACGTGAGCTTATCATGCCAACTTACTTTAATTTTATTCTTCCCGTCAGAAAATAATTAAATCGGTCTCTTTTAGTACCGTTGGTTACCGGGCCCTCAGCACCAGCTACAAATATCCGATTACCGATCACGCTCAAGCCGGCATTATTAAACACACCGCCTGGGCGTAAAGCGCCATTCAACCTGAACCACACATCATTTTTGATATCGTATGCTAAAACGAGATCGTTCCAGACGATTGGCGCATCCATTTCGTCTGCTATAACTCCTCCCGCTAACAAGACGTATCGGTTCTCAAATCAATCTGCCTGCCAACTGGATCCGGCGATTGGCATGTCTTTTGGGCAGCTCCAGGTATCCTTCACTGTCACCTTGATGACCGGACAAGAACAGGCGAGTGACGTGTTTCTCCACGTGCATTTGTCAGAACGACGGGAATATTTAACCCTCTTGGATAACAGGCTCCACTTCAAATATCGTGCTGTCAATTTCACTTCTGATCTTGAGTATCTCACGATATCGATCAACTGAATTACCGATATGGGTTCGTATAAGTCGTAAAGCGGAAATCAAGTCTTTTCTTTCAACCGCTTCCAAAATAGTCTTGTGCGATATTGGTATCTTCTGAATATCCATAAACTCATGCTTTTTCAACTTCTCACAACTCCAGACGATTACAAAGAAGTTGTAATTCAGGCGATTCATGATTTCAGCATGCTCTTCCGCGAGGTGAGCGCCGCATCCCAATTCCACTAGTGTCCGATGAAATGAGATATCCGTCTTCTCATAATATCCCAAGTCTTGCTTCGCCGCAGCATATTCGTTCTCAACGACTATGCGGCGGAGACGGTCGAAATCGTCACAGACGCCGCGTTCAACTAAGTTTATAACGGCCTCTGATTCTATCATGGCTCGCGTCTGGCATTTTTCTCCCATTTCCTTGAGGTCTATCTTGCGCACATAGGTCCCGCTTTGCGGATAGCGGACAATCCATCCCTGCTGCTCTAACCGTTCCAGAGCGTCCCTTACCGGCATGATACTGATTCCTAATCTTCCGGCAATATCGCGAGGATTAATCTTCTGACCGGGAAGGAAAGTAATGTCCGAAATATTATTGATGATATGGTTTACAACTTTATCGGAGAGTTTTTCACACCGCAAATTGATCTTTTCCGGAGCCGATCGTTCCTGCAATCGCTCCACAACACCTCGGTTTAAACATCCGTTTGATTGCCGTACCATTTTCAATTGCACCTCCAACTATTCACTGAATAACCTGATAAGTGTCACACTCAACAATGAATCAGTGCCGTCGTTATAATACATGTGTGTAAGCCCCGAGACAACTATCCGGAACATACGCAAAGAGTTCGTCATTGCTGATTTCCTTCAAGAAACCTCCAAGCCACTTTTGCTTCGTCGTTGTTTGTGTCCCATTTAACACCCAGGTCGTAAACAGTTTTGGCCGGATCTTTTACAAAATCAACACTGTTGTCCGTATTTAAAACAGTGTAGCCGATTTGGTGATGCTCCAACACGCCTTTCGGCGCCCAGGTTGCAGTTTCATTGGTCTTGGACAGATTTGTAAACCAGTCTGAAAGAATTACCTTATTGCCTGCCCGGTAGAGTTTACCTTTGATTGATTCTTCGCAATACAAATTGCGATACTCAGAACTGGTTGGTAAATAAGCCCATTCAGCGTCCTTATTCAGCCAGGCACTCCACCAGTCATCTTGACGCACGTACTCGTTGAAACCACTCACCGTTCCGATACCACGCAATACACGGTTACTGGGACAAAAGATAATGTCAGACCCGACTGGAATGTAACCATCTACCAGGAATCCAAGATTCGTCACTTTTTGCGTATACATATAAGTCATCCAGTATCTCCCGGTGCTTTGCTCTGAATCATGAAGTGGAACAAAGCCCTTGTTTTCATTGGCGTACATTTGAATTGACAACCCAACTTGGTGCATGTGCGCTGCGCAGAGTATTCTTCGGCCTGCTTCACGCGTTTTACGCAATGCCGGGGTCACAATCGAAAGGAGTAACGCGATAATCGCGATGACAACCAACAACTCGATCAATGTAAAGCCTTTCGGTGCTCTGTTCACAATAATCTCCTTAGTTGTTAAAGAAAATACTATTATTCTAATATATCACGGTATCCCATTCTGTGAACTGAAATCTCTGAATTCCGAATACTGCAGTCGCAAAACCTCGACCGCTTCACTCGCCTGCGAACTGTGTTGCCACCCGCATATAGGTTGAACCATTAGTCTCAAAATCCGCGTTTCAAAAGCTCAATTGCGAGATCATTGAATCAGTTTTTCCAAAAAGAGCCTTGACAAGTCGCCTGAGTCCAGTATACTGATATGCTAATATATCAGTTAGGGTGGATGCTGTCAATGAATTTAAACATATTTTGTCAATTGTTTTAGGTTCTTTAGCAATGTCTTCTTGCTTAATTTACTTTCAAGATTTCAACTCTACTGTGATAGTCTGTCCAAATGCAAATTTGAAAAACAGGTGAAAGGAGAATTATGAAACTAACGCAACCACATTTGTCGACTTTTGTGACAGTTTTTATCTTGGTTTTGGCTTTGGGCGATCGGATATTTGCAGTGGAAAGTATCAATGTTCTCCAAGTCAAAAGTCACAGGCAGCTATTTCTCGACGGATATATTATTGATACTTTGACTGGAAGTATCGCTCCGCGTTTGCATGAAGCGGTTGATAGAGGACAGATTCTGAGATTTGATCTACCTTGGGAAGGTCGCTTTAGCGGCTATTTTACCGTCATCGCGCATAAAGACATCTATCGTCTTTATTATCGCGGTCTTGATACATCCTCGGAGTATACCTGTTATGCCGAATCTTTAGACGGTATAGTCTGGACAAAGCCTTTGCTTGGATTACATGAGTTTAGCGGCAATAAGGATAACAATATCATCCTATCGAAGGAACCCACAGGCGTCTGCCATAATTTTTCACCTTTTTTTGACACTAATCCGAAGGCTTTGCCTTCACAACAATACAAGGCATTAGGTGGTAATCGCAACGACTTATGGGCTTATTGCTCCCCTGATGGCATTCACTGGCAACTGATGCATCCTGAGCCGGCTTACACGGAAAAGGGATGGGTATTTGATTCGCAAAATGTTTCGTTCTGGTCAGAGGCCGAACAATGTTATGTCTTATTTTACAGAAAGACGCCTGTTAAATTTCGTACGGTCGCAAAGTCAACATCGCCGGATTTCATAAAGTGGTCGACGGGTACGATGATGAAGTATTCCGATACGGGAACGGATGCACCCTCTTGCCATTTATATACAAATCAAACTCACCCCTATTTTAGGGCGCCGCAAATATATATAGCAACTGCGGCACGATTTTTCCCTGGCAGACAAGTTCTAACTGACGTTCAAGCCCGCAATATCGGAGTTCATCCGCAGTATTTTAAGGATACTTCCGATTCAATAATTATGACGACCCGGCCTGACAGCATAGTGTATGATAAAACTTTTATGTCCGCATTGATTAAGCCTGGTGTAGGGCCGCAAAATTGGGTTTCCAGAAGTAACTATCCGGTTCTGAATATTGTTCCTACCAGTGACACCGAGATGTCATTGTACATCAATCAAGGTTATGCTCAACCTACAAATAATTTGCACCGTTATGCATACAGACTGGATGGCATTGCCTCAATGAGCGCTGATTACAAAGGCGGAGAACTCGTGACCAGAATATTCACATTTGAGGGTAACAATCTTTCACTCAACTATGCTACTTCGGCAGCCGGCAGCATCAAGATCGAGATCCAGGATTCGGCGGGAAATCCGATCCCAGGCTTTACCCTAAATGAGTCAAAAGAACTCATTGGCAATGAAATTGAAAGAACCTATGACTGGAATGGAAATGCAAATTTACAGCAATTTGAAGGGAAAGCCATCCGACTGCGATTTCAAATGAAGGACGCAGATCTCTATAGCTTTATTTTTACAAAAGCCAATTGAAGAGGCGCATGAGACTTGTTCGCCGTCAGCGAGAAGTGAGACAGTGATAAGTAGAGAGATGAGAGGTTAAGGGAGAGGTAGTCCCTTCCCGGGACGGGACTTGAAAGTTGCGGTTTTGGCTCCATAATGGCAGGCAAACAGGCCTGCGGAAAGGAGCCATTGTACGGCGGATCCGAGCGGCCACGAAGAAGCAGTTCACCTCGGAAGAGAAGATCCGCTTTGTGCTGGAAGCTCTTCGCGGCCAGGTCCCCGTTTCGGAATTATGCCGCCGGGAAGGGCTGTCGGCAGGTGCCCGCCTCGAAAGAGTATCACACCAAGACCACGCGGATCAATGAACTCTGGCAGATTGATGCGACGTACCTGAAAGTGGACCGCTGGGGCTGGTGGTATCTGATCAGCGTGCTGGATGACTTCAGCCGACGGATCCTGGCCTGGAAGTTGAAGCCCTGTATGGATGCCAAGGCCTTCAGCGATGTGGTTGAACTGGCCTGTGAAAGAACAGGAGTAACCAACGTGCCGGTTGAAAACAGCACGATGCTGCTGTCGGATAACGGCTCGGCCCTGGTCTCGAAAGAGTTTGCTGATTACCTTGAAGCAAGAGGATTGGGGCACATCCTGGCCTCGCCCTATCATCCGCAGACCAACGGTAAGATCGAACGGTACCACCGGTCGATCAAGGAAGATGTCCTGCTGCACGTGTGGGACTGTCCGCAGGAACTCGAAAAAGAAATCGAACGTTTTGTTGCATGGTATAACGAGGCTGTGTCGCAATTTGTTTTTAACTCATGATCTCCGGGCGAACTGCCTTTCTTTTTCTAAAGATTTATGATTTTCTCTTTGTCCGCTTCTATGGCTCTGTTTTTTTCAAATTCTGACCTTGCATTGGGTTCTGTC